>NZ_BAAAHK010000022.1:139092-194111 GCF_039525325.1 Kribbella koreensis | reverse complement strand
CAACCGGTGGGCGAGGCGCCGGCCGGGGTCGCCGGTCGTCGGCCTCCGGCCGCCAGACGGCCGCGGCCTGGATCTTGACTCTGCCCTTTGTCGTTCTCTTCCTTGCGTTTACTGCCGGGCCGGTGCTCGGGTCGCTGGGGATGAGTTTCACCGACTTGAGGCAGCGGGATCTGCGGACTCCGTTCGCGGTCAACGGGGTCGGGTTCGACAACTATGTGAAGGCGTTGTCGGACGAGACGTTTCGGAAGGCGGCGCTCAATACGGCGTACTTCGTGCTGGTGGGCGTGCCGTTGACGCTGGCGCTCGCGCTGGCCGCGGCGGTGTTGCTGGATCGGGGCGTCAAGCGGTTCCAGAGTCTGTTCAAGGTCGCGTACTACCTGCCGGTGATCACCTCGATCGTCGCGATCGCCGTGATCTGGCGGTTCGTGCTGGCGCCGGAGTCGGGGCTGCTCAACACGGTCCTGTCCTGGGTCGGGATCGACGGGCCGAACTGGCTCGCGTCGAAGACCTGGGCGATGCCGTCGCTGATCATGATGGCCGTCTGGCGCAACTTCGGCTCCGCGATGATCATCTTCCTGGCCGGCCTGCAAGGCATCCCGGCCACCGTCGAGGAGGCCGGCCAGCTCGACGGCGCGGGCTCGTGGCAGCGGTTCCGCTACCTGATCGTCCCGTTGCTCAGGCCGACGATCCTGTTCACCAGCGTGACGACCGGGATCGGCTACCTGCAGTTCTTCGAGGAACCGTTCGTGATGACCCAGGGCGGACCTCTCAACAGCACGGTGAGTGTGTCGATGTACACCTACCAGCAGTTCGGCTTCGGCAACTACGGCGTCGCGACGGCGATGAGCTACATCCTGTTCGTCGTCATCGCCGTGATCACCTTCATCCAGTTCCGGCTGCTGAGGGAGAAGTGATGCGACGCACCTGGTGGATCTACCTGATCGCGGTCCTCGGCCTGATCGCGGTGGCCGCGCCGTTCGTCTGGATGCTGCTCGGCAGCTTCAAGACCCAGGGCGAGCTGCTCCGGGTCCCGCCGACCTGGTTGCCCGAGGCACCGACCACGCAGAACTACGACGACCTGTTCAGCAAGGCGAACTTCCCCCGGTACTTCCTCAACTCCACGATCGTCGCGCTCGCCGTGACGGCCGGCAACCTGCTGTTCTGCTCGATGGTCGGCTACGCCCTGGCGAAGCTCAACTTCCACGGCCGCAACGCGTTGTTCGTGGTCGTCCTGGGCACCTTGATGATCCCGGGCGTGGTCACCTTCGTGCCGCTGTTCGTGCTCGTCACCAACGCCGGTCTGGCCAACAGCTACCCCGGCCTGATCCTGCCGTTCCTGGTCTCGCCGTTCGGCGTGTTCCTGATGCGGCAGTTCTTCCAGGGCCTGCCCGACGACCTGATGGACGCCGCCCGGGTGGACGGCAGCGGCGAGCTCGGCATCTTCGCCCGGATCATGCTCCCGCTGACCAGGCCTGCCCTGGCCACCCTCGGGATCCTCACCTTCCTCGGCTCCTGGAACAACTTCCTCTGGCCGCTCGTGGTGGCCCAGACCGAGGAGAAATACACCCTGCCCGTCGCCCTGGCGCTGTACTCGACCGGACAGAACGCGCAGAACTTCGGCCTGCTGATGGCCGGCGCGGTCGTCGTCGTACTCCCGGTCCTGGTGATCTTCCTCGCCTTCCAGCGCCACGTCACCAAGGGCATCGCCATCACCGGCATCAAATAACCTCTGGAGGCTCGGATGACCGCCAATCTCACCCGACGCACGTTGCTAGCAGCCACGACCACCGCCGCCATCGCCGGATCCACCGGCTTACAGACCAGCTCGTACGCCGGTACGCCGGCCGCCGACCCCGGCAAACTCCTCCGCGGCAACTGGCAGCCGAGTCGCCAGGACCGTGCCCTGGTCGGCCGCTGGGCCAGGGACACCTGGCGCAGCCTCGTCGCGATGACCGACGAGCACACCGGCCTGCCCGCGGACAACATCGGCGACTCGGTGACCAGCCCGGTCCGCAGCAAGTACACGTCGCCGACCAACATCGGCGGCTACCTGTGGAGCGTCGTCGTCGCCCGCCACCTCGGCATCATCTCGCCGCAGGAGTCGCTGCGCCGGATCACCCAGACGCTGACCACGATGAAGAACGTCGACCATCACGAGCCCAGCGGCATGTTCTTCAACTGGTACGACGAATCGACCGGCGAGGTCCGCTACGTCGACCCGGACGGCACGAAGCCGATCACGCCGTTCGTGTCGAGTGTCGACAACGGCTGGTTCGCCTGTGCGCTGATGGTGGTCCGCAACGCCGAGCCGCGCGCCCGGGCGCTCGCGGACTCGCTGCTCGACAAGATGAACTTCGCCTATTACTACAACCCCGCGGCCCGGCCGGGTGGGCTGATGCGCGGTGGCTTCTTCGAGACGCCGCCGCCGGACGAGGCGACCGACAAGGGCAACCACGCCGGGACCGGCCCGGACGTGTACTACCGCAAGTTCCACTACGACACGTTGAACACCGAGGCCCGGATCGCCGGGTACGTCGGGTTCGTGCTCGGCCAGGTGCCGCACACGCAGTACTTCGCGACGTACCGGACCTTCCCGGAGAGCTGCGACTGGTCGTGGGTGGAGCAGCAGCCGGTCGGCGTACACCGGACGTATCTCGGGCTCGACGTCTTCGAGGGGACCTACTCCTATCGCGGATTCCGGCTCGTCCCGTCCTGGGGCGGCGACATGTTCGAATCGCTGATGCCTGACCTGTTCGTGCCGGAGGCGACCTGGGCGCCGCGCAGTTGGGGCATCAACCACCCGCTGACCGTGCGGGCGCAGATCGAGCACGGGCTCGACGAAGCGAAGTACGGGTACTGGGGCTTCTCCCCCGCGTCGAATCCGAAGGGCGGCTACTCGGTCTACGGAGTCGAGCCGATCGGGATGGATCCGGGCGGGTATCCGTCGGACCTGGAGGGCACCAACTTCGACAGCGGATTCGGGGACTGTCGCGTGGGCGTCAACCCGAATCCGACCTACGGCGATGGTGTGGTGACTCCGCACGCGGCCTTCCTGGCGATGGCGTACGCGCCGCGGCAGGCGATCGAGAACCTGAGCAAGATCGAGCGGGACCTGCATGCCTACGGCACCGGCGGGTTCTACGACGCGGTGGCGGTGAAGTCGGGGCTGATCGCCAAGCGCTACCTCGCGCTCGATCAGGCGATGGTGATGGGCGCCATCGGCAACGTCTTCGGCAACGACCTGATCCGGCGCAACTTCGCCGATCGGCGGGCCGAGCGAGGGATCCGGCCGTTGATCGCGATGGAGCAGTTCGGATCCGGTATCGAGTGACGGGGAGCGGCATGCAGAGCGATGCGAAGGCTGATTGGGACTCGCGGATCGCGATCCGCAGCGACGAGAGCCGTGAAGTGGAGTTGCCTGACCTGGACCCACCGGCCTGGGTGACGGCGGTCGGTGGGGCCGGGCAGGTGACGGTGGACTGGTCGCTGGTGCCGGGCGCGGTCGGGTATGTGATCCTGCGCGGGACGGGCTCGGAAGAACTCGTACCGGTCGACCATCACAGCGGTGACATCTTGTCCGTGCCGTCGCCGCCGTACGTCGACACGACCTGCACACCCGGTACGGCGTACAGGTACGCGGTGGCGAGTGTGCCGGAGGTGACCGTGCACGGCCGGCCGGGCGCATCGGCCGAAGCGACCCCCTTGGTTGCTGACGGCAAGGTTCCTGGTCTGCGGTTGATGGTGGATGCCGTTGCTGAAGGCACCGAGTTGCAGCGGCCGTGGGTGCCGATGATCGGCAGTGAGCGGCTCAGCCAGTTGCTCTGCAAGGACCTCACCGGTGGACGCGAGATCGGCGGGGAGCTCGAGGACGCGCTGCGCCGGATGCATGACGAGATCGGGGTGCGGACCGTGCGGGCGCATGCGATCTTCCACGACGACACCCATGTCTTCGGTGCTGAGGGTTACGACTTCAGCGTGGTGGACGCGATCTACGACAAGCTGCTCGGGATCGGGTTGCGGCCCGTGGTGGAGCTCGGGTTCATGCCGCGGGAGCTGGCGTCGGATCCGTCGCGGACTGTTTTCGGGTACGGCGCGATCATCTCGCCGCCGGCCTCGTACGAGCGGTGGTACGACCTGGTGCGGGCGCTGGTCGGGCATCTCGTGGAGCGGTACGGGCTGGAGGAGGTGCTGGGCTGGGACTTCGAGGTGTGGAACGAGGCGAACCTCGAGGTCTTCTGGTCCGGCACCAAGGCCGAGTGGATGCACCTGTACGACGTGAGCGCGGCCGCGGTGAAGTCCGTCGACGAGCGACTGGCCGTCGGCGGGCCGTCCTCGGCGGCGGCCGGGTGGGTGGACGATCTGCTCGCCCATGCGGCGGCGCATGGCACGCCGGTGGATTTCGTGACGACGCATACCTATGGGAGTCCGCCGCTCGACGTACAGGCTTCGCTGGATCGGCACGGGTTCAGCGAGGCGCGGATCCTGTGGACGGAGTGGGGGGTGACGCCGCGGCACTTCAACCCGATCAACGACTCGGTGTTCTCCGGGGTGTTCCTGCTGCGCGGGATGCGGTCGGCGGCCGGACGGGTGGAGGCGCTGTCCTACTGGGTGGCGTCGGACCACTTCGAGGAACTTGGCAGGCCGCCGCGCTTGCTGCACGGCGGCTTCGGCCTACAGACGGTCGGCGGGCTCGCGAAGCCGCGCTTCCACGCGATGTCCCTCCTGAGCCGGCTCGGTCCGGTCGAACTGCCGGTTGGTTTCGAAGGCGACGGCGGCGGCAGCCTGGTGGAGGCGTGGGCTTCGAGGGATCGCGACCGGATCGCCGTGCTGGTGTGGAATCTGACCCTGGATCAGTCAAAGGCGGAGGGCGCGGCCGACCTCACCCGCGAGATCACCCTCTCCTTCGCCGGAGTCGACCCGTCCTGGCAAGCATCCGCCACCTGGCTGACCCCGGGCGCCGGCTCTGGTGGCTCTGGCGACCTGGTGGCGGAGGCGGCCGCACTCGGGGTCGGCGAGTGGCCGACCGAGGAGCAGTGGGAGCAGCTCGCAGCAAGCAACCAGCTTGAGACGAAACCGCTGAAGCAAAGCGGCGAAGAGCTCACCCTGACGCTGCAAATGCCTTCAGCCGTCCTGATCGAGCTGAGGCCTAGCTGAGGGGTGTGGGGCGACCTGGTTGCTCGCCGCCGCGGGCTTCCAGGTAGGAGTTCTTGGGGACCATGACCTTGCGGGTGAAGAGGCAGACGACTGTGCCGTCTTGTTTGTAGCCCTTGGTTTGGACCTGGACTATGCCTCGGTCGTCCTTGGAGGTGGACTCCCACTTGTCGAGGACGACGGTCTCGCCGTAGATGGTGTCGCCGTGGAAGGTGGGGGCGACGTGGCGGAGGGACTCGATCTCGAGGTTGGCGATCGCTTTGCCGCTGACGTCGGGGACGGACATGCCGAGCAGGATCGAGTAGATGTAGTTGCCAACTACAACGTTCTTGCCGAACTGGGTGGTCTGCTCGGCGTAGTTGGCGTCCAGGTGCAGCGGATGGTGGTTCATCGTGAGCAGGCAGAACAGGTGGTCGTCGGACTCGGTGACCGTCTTGCCGGGCCAGTGCTTGTAGACCGCGCCGACCTCGAACTCCTCGTAACTGCGACCGAACTGCATCCCTGCTCCTTCCGATGACCCCGTCCCGAGCCCCATGCTGCCCAAAACCGGGCGCCGGCGGCAGTACCGCGCCGCGTGGCCTACCTCTCAGTAGGGTTGCGGCCGGGCGAGAGATGCATCACGCGCTGAGCCATCGGGCGGTAAGTCATCGGTAAGAGGCAGATGTTTTCCTTTGCCACATGCTGCGGATCCACTTCACGGCCGACGACCTTGCCCGTACTACGCTCGCCGCCGAGCCGGACCCGCTCTGGGAGGTACTGCTCAGCTTGCACATGCTGCAGGTGGACGACGACCCCGTGGCCTACGGCACCTGGCGGCAGCGGATGCGCCGGACCCTCCCGCGGGAGACAGTGGGTCCGCTGGCCGCGCTTGCCCCGCCGGTCGGCTACTCCCCCGACTTCCTGACGCCATCAGCCCAGTCGAGCGGGCTGGACCACGCGCTCGAGCTCATGCTGTCCGTACCCCGCCATCAACTGCGCAGCGACCTCTCCCGGCTGTCCACCCGCCGTACTGCGGCCGCCTGGGTGCGCCAGCTCGCCGAGGCTCGTCCGGAGACTCTGCACCGGCTAGGTCACTCAGTACGCGTCTACCATCGCGAGGCGCTGGCACCGTACTGGTCGTCGCTGCGGTCGGCCGTGCAGCTGGACAACCGGCGACGCATGCTGCAACTGACGGCCGGTGGTGTCGCCTCGATGCTCGAAGCCATCCATCCGCAGGCACGCTGGCGCGGTGACACGCTGGAGATCGCAGCCTTCGCCGACGAGGAGCTGCAGCTCAACGGCCGGGGCCTGCGCCTGCAGCCGTCGTACTTCTGCTGGCGAGACCCCACGAAGCTCCTGGACGCCAACCTGTCACCAGTGCTCGTGTTCCCCATCCAGCACGCCACCGGCCTACTGCAGCAGGCCAAGGAAGACGCCGACACCCAGGAGCGGCTGTCCGCCCTGGTGGGCAAGACCCGGGCGATAGTGCTGGCCCTGACCATCGAGGGCGCGACCACCACCCAGCTGGCTCGCTCCTGCAACATCACCCTCGCGACGGCCAGCCACCAGACCGCCGTACTACGCGACGCCGGCCTGATCGAGTCCCGGCGCCAGGGAAAGTCGGTGATCCACCAGGCGACCACCCTCGGCATCGCACTGCTGGACGGCCGCACTCCCTAACCAGGGCTAGCCGGAGCTAGCCCACTGCTAGTTGGTCTGCTCCGGCAGGCGCGGAGCCACCTCTCCCTTGAGGGCCAGCTTGGCCAGGTGGTTGCGGGCCTCTTCAGCGAACTTGAAGTCGCACAGGACGTCGTACGTCGTCGCCACCACCGCGGTCCGCGAGGTGAAGTCACGGCGCCCGGCGGACTGCGCGTACCCGATCGCGCCGAAGGCCATCCCGAAGACCGCGCCGAGCACCACACCGGTGACGAGCGCGGCCAGCCAGCCGCCGTTGCCGCTGGTGAACAACCCGAGCAGTACCCCGACGAACAGGCCGAACCAGGCACCGCTGGCCAGCCCCGCGGTGAGCGCCCGGCCCCAGGTCAGTCGCCCGGTGATCTTCTCCACCTGGCGCAGGTTGTTGCCGACGATGGTGGTGTGCTCGACCGGGAACTTCTCGTCCGAGAGGTAGTCGACCGCTCGCTGTGCCTCCCGGTAGGTGTCGTAGGTCCCGATCGTCAGGCCGGTCGGCCGGGGGTCTATCGAACCCATGCCCTGCGTGGTCATCGTCGTTCCTCTCGCTTGCGTCCAACTCCATCATTGCCGACGACTGGTGACGGCACATTGATAGCCTCGCCTCGATGGCCGGGCGGAAGTGGGACATGGGCGCGACACGCCGGGTAGGACGCGTCTTCGCGCGACGTCCCCCGGGTGCTGACGCACCGCTGGATCTGGTCGGCAGCGGCAAGCTGGACGGCGCCCTGGTCGACTGGGCCTACTACCGCGACGGCCGTCGCGACACCAGGATCGGATCGTATGTCGACGCGCTCACCCGGGCCAGGCGTGGCGACGGCTTCGTCTGGATCGGCCTGTTCGAGCCGAACGAGCATCAGCTGGCAGTGGTCGGCAACCAGTTCGGCCTGCACAAGCTGGCTCTGGAGGACGCGACCGAGGCGCACCAGCGCCCCAAGCTGGAGCGGTACGGCGACACGTTGTTCGCAGTACTGAAGACAGTCCGGTATGTCCCGCACGACGACCTGACCGCCACCAGTGAGGTGGTGGAGTCCGGTGAGGTGATGGTGTTCTGCGGTCCCGGCTTCGTGATCACCGTGCGGCACGGGGACCACGGCGAGCTGACTGGACTGCGGCAGGAGCTGGAGAAGGCGCCCGAGCGACTGGCCGCCGGACCGGGTGCTGTTCTGCACGCGATCACCGACCACGTGGTGGACAGCTACCTGGCGGTGGCGGACGCGGTACAGGCCGATATCGACCTGATCGAGATCGAGATGTTCAGCCCGCGCGGCTGGCGCAACATCGACCGGGTCTACCAGCTCAAGCGCGAGGTACTGGAGCTGAAGCGGGCAGTGGCCCCGCTGACCGGCCCGATGCGGCTGCTGTCGACGCTGCCGCACCCGATGATCGGTGACGACATCCGCAACTACTTCCGCGACGTCGACGACCACCTGTTGCGGGTGAAGGAGCAGGTCATCTCCTTCGACGAGCTGCTCAGCTCGATCCTGCAGGCCGGGCTGGCCCAGGTGCAGGTGTCGGAGAACGACGACATGCGCCGGATCTCGGCCTGGGTCGCGATCATCGCGGTGCCGACGCTGGTCGCCGGCGTCTACGGGATGAACTTCGACAACATGCCCGAGCTGGGCTGGCACTACGGGTACTACGGCGCGCTCGGGCTGATGGCAGTCGCCTGCACCGTGCTCTACCTGCTGTTCAAGCGCAATCGGTGGCTGTGACACCTCGTTGTCACCCAATCACCACCCGTACACATTGAGCGGTGAGTTGGCAACCTCGTGCCATGGCCGCCACTGCCCCGGCGCAGTGAGACAGATCCGGTTGTTGTTGGCCCCATCCGCCTGATTCAATCGACGGGTCGCTTTCGGTCAGCGATCCGCCACATTCTGCGACCGACGGCATCTGGGGGATGTCGTGACGCTCAGGATCAGGGAGGGCCCCATGCTCCGCATACATTTCACGCCGCGCGATCTCGCCCGGACGACGGTCTCCACCAAGCCCGCGCCGTCGTGGGAGATCTTGCTCAGCCTGCACATGCTGCAGCACTCCGAGGGCCGGCTGATCTTCGAGGACTGGCGCCGCTCGATCCGGACCAAGGTGACCCCGGACCAGATGCGGCTGCTGCTCGAGCTGACCCCGGCCAAGGGCTACTCACCCGACTTCCTCACCCCGGCCGCGTCCGCACCGGACTTCGAGACCGGGCTGGACCTGATGCTGTCGACGCCGAAGGCGCAGCTGCGCAGCCAATTGGAGCTGCTGAGCAAGTACCGGCCGGTCTCGCCGTGGACCCGCGAGCTCGCCCACGGCGACAGCAGTTCGCTGCACAAGCTCGGCCGGGCCATCCGGTCGTACCACGACGCCGCGATCGCGCCGTACTGGAAGTCGATCGGCACGCACGTGTCCGCCGACCACTCGCACCGCGGCGAGGCGCTGGCCCGGCACGGGGTCGACCGGCTGCTGTCGACGCTGCACCCGCGGGTCCGCTGGGTCGCGCCGGTGCTGCAGGTGCTGGACATGAACGATCGCGACCTCTACCTGGACGGCCGTGGCATCGAGCTACAGCCGTCCGCGTTCTGCTGGCAGGTGCCGACCAAGCTGCGGGATCCGGAGCTCAAGCCGATCCTGGTCTACCCGATCCAGCACGCGCCGGGCATCCTGCGCCAGTCGTCACTCGAGTCGGCCTCCTCGGACGTCCTGGGCTCGTTGCTCGGCTCCACCCGGGCAGCCGCTCTGGAAGCCACGGTGACCGGCTGTACGACGACAGAGCTGGCCCGTCGCTGCAAGATCTCCCCAGCCGCGGCCAGCCACCAAGCGACCGTGCTGCGCGAGGCAGGGTTGATCACCACGCGTCGGGTGGGCGCATCCGTGCGGCATGAGGTCACCCAACTGGGGATCTGGCTGCTGTCCGGCCACGGCTCGGGCAGTGTGCGGCCGCGTGTCGCAGTACCGGATGCCCTGGTGCGCTAGGACTCTTCTGCTCGGCCGCCAGCCGCAGGCTGGCAGATTACCGCGAGTGGCCCTTCTGCGTGACAGGCTGCTGACAGGGTGTTTTCGGCAGGATTGAAGCACCTAGGAGGGGGCGTTTCTCTTGTTGCGGATCCACTTCACCAGTCAGGACCTGACCCGTACGACGCTGGCCGAGGAACCCGACCCGATGTGGGAGGTGCTGCTGAGCCTGCACCAGCTCCAGGGGCGCGACGGCGCAGGCCAGTACGGCTACTGGCGTGAGCGCACGCGGCGGCAGTTCCCGCGGCATGCGGAGCGGCTGCTGCACCTGACGCCGCCCCGCGGCTACTCGCCCGACTTCCTGACTCCCCCGCCCGCCGGCGGCTCCTTCGACGACGCCGTCGAGCAGGTGCTGTCCACTGCGCCCCGCCGGATCAACCAGGAGCTGGAGATGGTCCGGCGGCCCGGATCGAGCTGGACCCGGGACCTGGCAGTGGGGCGGCGCGACGCGCTCAACGGGTTGGGGCAGGCGCTCCAGATCTACCACCGGCATGCGATCGCGCCGTACTGGGACTCCATCCGCGCCTCTGTCCGGAGCGATCTGCACCAGCAGGTGAGCAGGCTGACCACCTCCGGAGTAGACGACCTGCTGAGCAACCTGCACCCCGCAGTGCGGTGGGAGCGGCCGGTCCTGAAGATCATGGGCTTCGCCGAGCGGGACCTGCACCTGGAGGGCCGCGGACTGCGGCTGCAGCCGTCCGTGTTCTGCTGGCGCACGCCTACCAAGCTGCGCGACCCGCAGCTCTCACCAGTGCTGGTCTATCCGGTCCGGGAAGCCCCAGGGATGCTGCACCTCACGAGTGTGGAGTCCCGTACCGAGCCACTGGCCGCCCTGCTCGGCACTACTCGAGCATCCGCACTAGCGGCCATCTCAGATGTCTGTACGACGACCGAGCTGGCCCGGCGCTGCGACATCTCCCTGGCCGGGGCGAGCCGCCAGGCGGGCATCCTGCGCGAGGCAGGGCTGATCACCACCCGCAGGGCGGGTCAGGCGGTCCTGCACGACCTGACCCCGCTCGGCAAAGCGTTGCTCGACGGCTCAGACCTGCCGATTCACAACTTGTAGTCCTCGAGGAGACGGCGGCCGATGATCATCCGCTGGATGTCGGCCGTTCCCTCCCCGATCAGCAGCATCGGCGCCTCGCGGTACAGGCGCTCGATCTCGTACTCCTTCGAGAACCCGTAGCCGCCGTGGATCCGGAACGAGTCCTCGACCACCTGTGAGCAGTACTCGCTGGCCAGGTACTTCGCGACGCCGGCCTCGAAGTCGTTGCGCGAACCGGAGTCCTTCTTCCGGGCCGCCTTGACCATCAGCTCGTGGGCGGCCTCGACCTTGACCGCCATGTCGGCCAGCCGGAACAGCACCGCCTGGTGCTCGGCGATCTTCTTGCCGAACGTCTCGCGCTGCTGGGCGTAGGAGATGCCGAGCTCGAACGCCCGCCGGGCCACCCCACAGCCGCGGGCGGCGACGTTGACCCGGCCGACCTCGACGCCGTCCATCATCTGGTAGAAACCCTTGCCCGGTACGCCGCCGAGGATCTGGTCCGCCGCGATCTCGTACCCGTCGAAGATCAGCTCGGTCGTGTCGACGCCCTTGTAGCCCATCTTCTCGATCTTGCCCGGCACGGTCAGGCCCTTGTCGACCTCGCCGAAGCCCGGCTCCTTCTCGACCAGGAAGGTGGTCATGTTCTTGTAGACCGAGTCCGAACCCTCGTCGGTCTTGGTCAGCACCGCCACCAGGTTGGCGCTACCGCCGTTCGTCAGCCACATCTTCTGGCCGTTGATCGTGTAGGTGTCGCCGTCTTTCACCGCTTTGGTCTTGATCGCGGCGACGTCGGAGCCGCAGCCGGGCTCGGACATCGAGAACGCGCCACGGACCTCGCCGGTCGCCATTCTCGGCAGGTACTTCTGCTTCTGCTCGTCGGTGCCGTGCTGGATCAGCATGTACGCGACGATGAAGTGCGTGTTGATGATGCCGGACACGCTCATCCAGCCGCGGGCGATCTCCTCGACGCAGAGCGCGTAGGTGAGCAGCGACTCCCCCAGGCCGCCGTACTCCTCGGGGATCATCAGCCCGAACAGGCCGAGCTCCTTGAGGCCCTCGACGATCTGGGTCGGGTACTCGTCCTTGTGCTCCAGCTCGGTCGCGACCGGCAGGATCTCGGACTCGACGAAGGCACGCACCGTCTTCAGGATCTCTTCCTGGATGTCGGTGAGTCCCTCGGTCTGCTGCAACCTGCTCATCAGCGGCGCTCCTTCGGTCGGCCCACGTCGACACTACTCGCGAGTATCGCGGGTCCCCCAGCATGCTCGCCACCACCGACACCCGCTGTGACACCGACCACGCCCCAACAGTCACCTGCCTCACGCCACCGCGACCTGGTACTCCGCCGTGCCGGTTGCTAGGAGGTGCGGGGTGCCGTGGCTAGTTGCGGTTCCAGCCGTTGCCGGTGTCGCCGTCGTTGTTCTCGGCGCGCAGGGCCGCGCCGACGGCGGCGAACATGCCGGAGATCTGCGGCGTCGACTGCCAGCGGCCCTGCTGCTGAGCCTCGATCAGCCGCTGCCTGGCCTGCTGGTACTGCTCCACGGCCTCGCCGGTGTCGCCCTCGTCGAGCGCCTTGGCTGCCTGCTCCAGATCCTTGGCGGCCTCTTGCACGGTCCGCTTGGCGTGCTCCTGCTTGTGATCCCGAACCATCTGGGCCAGCGTCCGCAGTGCCGCCGAGGTGTTGTTCTGCGGCTTCGACGGCTTCTTGGTCGGCGTCTCTTTCGGCGTCGGCTTCTTACTGGGCGTCTTGCTCGGGGTAGGCGTAGGAGTCGCCTTCGGCTTGGCTACCGCCTTCACCGTGGTCGAGGGCGTAGTCGACGGCACTCCCCCGGCCTCAGCCGGCGTATCCGAAGACACACCCTCCCGCAGCAGCGCGGCAATCATCACCCCGACCACCAACACAGCAGCCCCGACCAGCACCCGCGTAAAGGTCACCCGCCGCTTACTAGGCTCCTCCCGCTCCGGATGCTCATCGAACGCTCCCGCAGGCAGCAGCCCCGCAGCAGCCGGCGGCTGCCCGTCCCCCGAGCCTGCACCGGCCGGCCCATCTCCGTAGCCGGCCCCGGCAGCCAGCGCATCGGCTGGGCTCGCCGGTCCCACTCCCACTCCTCCCGCAGGGAGTGGGAGGACTCGAGTGCTGTTGTCGACTGTTTGGGCCGCGGCAGCCGTCGGCACCAGGTAGGCGGCTAGCGCTGTGGTGGAGGAAGGGCGGGCTGCTGGGTCTTTGGCCAGTAGGTGCATGACCAGGTCGGCCAGACCGGGCACTGTGTCGGTACGGCGTACTGGGACTGGGGTCGCGTCCAGGTGTTGGTGCATGACGTCCATGACGTCTGCGCCGACGAAGGGAGTGGTGCCCTCGAGTAGTTCGTAGAGAACGCAGCCCAGTGCGTACCAGTCGCTGGCAGGGGTCGCGCGCTCGCCGCGGACCTGCTCCGGCGAGACGTAGCCCGCAGTACCGAGCAGGACCGGACCGGTGGCGCCGTCTGCTCCGCTTGCCTGGGCGATGCCGAAGTCGGTGATCTTGAGCGTGCCGTCGGGGGCCAGCAGGAAGTTGGCCGGTTTGACGTCGCGGTGCACGATCCCGGCCGCATGGGCCGCGTCCAATGCGCGCGCGCCCTGCATCGCGATGTCGGCGACGAAGCGCTCGGACGGCAGGCCCTTGGTGCGGAGCAACTGCGCCAGGTCGGGGCCGTCGACGAGTTCCATCACCAGGAAGACCTGGCCGTTCGCAGTACCGACGTCGTACGTCGCGACCACGTTGGGGTGGGTCAACCGCGCCGCCGCCTGCGCCTCGGTGCGGAATCGCTCGACGGCGTCCATCTGGTCGCCTTCGAGCCGGCGCAGCAGTTTCACCGCCACCGGACGGGCCAGGACCGAGTCCTCGCCCCGCCACACCTCGCCTGCGCCGCCATGCCCCAACGGAGCCAGCAATCGATAGCGCCCCGCGAGTACCTCGCCGTTCACACCCAACACCTCACAGTCAGCCGGATCGCCGCCCCACCCTAGGCGGCTCGTCCATCAGGTGCGAGTCCACAGCGAATTACTTCAGCAAACCTTTGAGCTGCTCGGTTAGACCAGCGTCAAAAAGCATTGCTCCGGCACGCTCACACTGGCACCTTTCGTGACGCCACCGTCGCAGTGCGCGACGACTCGTCTTCACGAAAGGACAGGTCCTTGACTCTTTCTCGCTTCGCCCGGCGGATCGCTGCCGCGGGAACCGGACTGCTGCTCGCCGGCACCACCTTCGTCACCGTCGGCGCGCCCACCGCATCCGCGGCCGGCCACGGGGCCGGCTTCTACGGCGTCTGGGCCGACGGCGTCGCCGTCCGCGGTGTCACCGGCGAGCAGTGCAGCCTGTACCCCGGACCGTTCAACTGCCCGAACGTCATCGACACCGTCAACTCGTGGAGCGTCGTCAAGATCTTCTGCCAGAACAGCGCCGGAACCGTCGTCGGCGGTAACCCGTACTGGGTCTGGGTCGAGACCCCGAACAACATCCGCGGCTACATGTCGAGCTACTACATCGAGAACGCGACGAACAGCATCGACGGCCTGGAGGAGTGCTGACCCAGCGTCCTGTCACCGGAAACCACGCCGGTTTCCGGTGACAGCGCTGTCATGTCAGGACTAGGTTGGCGACCATGTTGCGCAGACTGAGTTTGCTGGTCGTGGCCGGCCTTGCCGCCGCGACCCTTACGTCCACCACCGCGAACGCCGCGTCCGCAGTACCGGCCGGGCACCAGCGGCCGACCGTGCGGTGCGAGTTCACGCCGACGCCGGAGAACCCGGCCGCCAAGCCGGTCACCGTGCCGAAGGCGAAGGCGCTCGCGAAGGGCACGGTCGACGTGTTCTTCGTGACCAACTACGGGCCGTTCGTGGTGCGGATGGACCGGGCCAACGCGCCGTGCGGGGTGTCCAGCTTCGTCCACCTGGTGAACAGCCGGTTCTACGACCGGACGCAGTGCTTCCGGCTGACGAACTCGGCCCGGCTCGGCGTCCTGCAATGCGGTGACATCTACCGCCAGGAGGAGGGCGGGCCGGGGTACAAGTTCCCCGACGAGGTGACCGGCAAGGAGACCTACCCGCGCGGCACCGTTGCTATGGGCAACCAAGGGCCGGGGACCAACGGCAGTGAGTTCTTCGTCGTGCACTCGTTCGCCAACATCCCGCCGAACTACACCGTGCTCGGGCACGTGATCTTCGGGATGTCCACCTTCGACCGGATGGTCAAGGCCGGCATCGCCGACCCGGACCAGGACGGCCCGCCCACCTACCCGATCCGCATCCTCAAGGTCCTCACCTTGGGCTGAGTCCCCTTGGGGGAGGGTAATTCGGGCGGCCGCGGGCTAGCTTGAAGGCGTGACCACACGACGCGGTCGCCCGCGGCATCCCGACGTACTGACTCCTGCCGAGTGGCGGGTGGTGGACGCGGTCCGGCACGGGTTGTCGAACCGGCAGATCGCCGCCCGCCGCGGGATCAGCGTCGACGCGGTCAAGTTCCACGTCGCCAACGCGTTGCAGAAGCTCGGGCTGGATCGCCGGGCCGAGCTGCGCGGCTGGCGTGGAATACCAGTCGGCAGCGCGCTGCGAGAGGGAGTCTGCGGGATGGCAGTCCAGCTAGGCGTGATCGGGCAGATCTCGCGACCTGTCCGCGACATCCAGGTCGCCGTTCGGTGGTACGGGGAAGTGCTCGGGTTGCCGCATCTCTACACCTTCGGCGACCTGGCGTTCTTCGACTGCGGTGGGACCCGGCTCTTCCTGAGCGCGAGCGACGAGGCGGTCGGTGAACCTTCGGTCCTGTACTTCCGGGTCGATGACATCAACGCGGCGTACGACGAACTGGTCGCGCGCGGCGTCACCTTCGAGGCGGCGCCGCATCTGATCCACAAACATGACGACGGGGTCGAGGAGTGGATGGCGTTCTTCCCCGACCCCGACGGACATCTGCTGGCGCTGATGTCCCAGGTCTAGTCTTCGGGCTTCCAGACGTCCGTGCGGGTCATCCCGGCGGCGCGGCCCTTGGCGGAGATGACCAGGGCCATCTTGCGGGAGGCCTCGTCGATCATCTCGTCGCCCAGCATCACCGCGCCGCGGGCACCGCCGGCGGCCGAGGTGTAGTGGTCGTAGGCGTCGAGGATGTTCTCGGAGTGGTCGTAGTCCTCCTGCCGCGGCGAGAAGACCTCGTTGGCGGCAGCGATCTGGTCGGGGTGCAGCACCCACTTGCCGTCGAAGCCGAGGGCGGCGGCGCGGCCGGCCACCCGACGAAAGCCGTCGACGTCCTTGATCTGCAGGTACGGGCCGTCGATCGCCTGCTTGCCGTAGGCGCGGGCCGCCATCAGGATCTGCATCAGGATGTAGTGGTAGGCGTCGCCGACGTCGTACCCGGGCGGCTGCTCGCCGACCACCAGCGACTTCATGTTGATCGACGCCATGAAGTCGGCCGGCCCGAAGATGATCGTCTCGACCCGCGGCGAGGCGGCCGCGATCGCGTTCACGTTGGTCAGCCCGAGCGCGTTCTCGATCTGCGCCTCGATCCCGATCCGGCCCTGCTCGTAGCCGTGCACCTTCTCCAGCTGGGTCAGCAGCAGGTCGAGCGCGACCACCTGCTCGGCGGTCTGCACCTTCGGCAGCATGATGCAGTCGAGGTTGGCGCCGGCCCCGGCCACCACCTCGATCACGTCGCCGTAGGTCCACTCGGTGGTCCAGTCGTTCACCCGGACCACGCGGATCTTGTTCCCCCAGCCGCCCTCGTTCAGCGCGGCGACGACGCTCTTGCGCGCGTCCACCTTCGCGATCGGCGCGACCGAGTCCTCCAGGTCGAGGAACACCTGGTCGGCGTCCAGGCCCTTGGCCTTCTCCAGGAAACGCGGGTTCGAGCCCGGTGTCGCCAGGCAAGAACGCCTGCTCCGGAGGGCCTTGCTGGTGGTCGTCTCGTCAGCCATCGCCGCATCCTTCAGTCCGGTTACCCGTCGGTCACTCGCAGCGTACGGCGAAACCGCGGGCCGTACCTCGGTGACATCCCTCACGCCCGAAGGGGATGTGTCCGGGGTCACCGGCTCCCGGACGACCCCAGGCGTGAGCGATGATCGGTGCTGTGCTGGAGCCTCTCGGACTAACTCGTGCTGAGCAGGACCTCTACGAAGACCTGGTATCGCGGCTGCCGGTGACCGAGGCGGAGGTCAGTGACCCCGCTGCCGCGAAGCGCCTGGTCGAGCTCGGTCTGCTCTCCCTGATGCCCTCCAACCCGCCTCGCTACCTGGTACTGCCGCCAGACATCGCCCTGGAACTCCTGCTCCGGGACCGCGAGCTGGAGTTGGCCAAGGCGCGGCAGGAGACGGTGCTGCTCGCCACCAGCTTCCACACCAGTACTACGCGCAGCGAGCCGGCCGAGCTGATCGAAGTACTCCGGGGTGAGCCTGAGATCGCAGCGGGCATCGAACGGCTGGTCCGGAGCGCCAGGAGTGAGGTCTGCTTCTCGGACGCGCCGCCGTTCATGGCTGACCCGAGTCAAGTCCACCAGAACGAGCTGGAGCACCTCCGCGAGGGCATCTCGTTCCGGATCCTCTACGACCGGAAGGGGTCCGTCGACCGGCCCGGGCGGCTGGCGTCGCGGGTCAGCGGCGTCAACGACGGCGAGCGGGCCCGGGTGGGCGAGGTACCGCTCAAGCTGATCCTGACCGACGGGCCGATGGCGTTCGTGCCGATCGACATCGGCGCCAGCCAGTACTCCGCAGCGCTGCTGATCCACGACCCGACGCTGGTGGCGACTCTGCAGGCGCTGTTCGAGCTGCTGTGGAGCAGGGCCGTCCCACTGGCCACGTACGCCGGGCAGTCTGGCCGTACGGACCGTCCGACCGAGCAGGAGCGGGAGTTGCTCGCCCTGCTGATGTCAGGGCTCACGGACAGTGAGACGGCGACTCAGTTGGGCTGGACCGAGCGCAATGTCCGCTCCCGGATCGAGCGGATGCGTCAGCGGCTTGGCGCCGACACCAGGTTCCAGGCGGGCCACCAGGCCGTACTCCGGGGATGGCTGGACTCACATGACGGATGACCTCGCAGTACTCGGCCTGACGCCGGCCGAGCAGGCGGCGTACCGGGCGCTGATCGCGCATCAGCCTGTACCGGCCGGTGAGGTGTTGACGGCCCTGGTGGACAAGGGGTTGGCGACGCCTGTCGACGGCGGGCATGAGGCGGTGGCGCCGGACATCGCGCTGGAGGTGCTGATCCTCGACCGGGAGCGGCAGCTGCGGGAGGCCCGCGAGCACATCTCGTCGCTCATGGCTGCCTATCGCAAGCATGTGACGGCGCCACGGCCGACGCTGCTCGAATACGTCGGGGATGCCGCTGCTGTGCGACAGCGGATCGTGCAGGTCCAGCAGGCGGCGCGGCTGGAGGTGCGTCGGCTGATCCGGACTCCGCAGGTGCCTCTTGAGGTTCACGTCGAATGCCGGACGATCTACGAGACAGCAGCGTTGCAGCCGGATCCGTGTGGCGAGGTGCGGGTGGTGCCGACGCTGCCGGTGGAGCTCTACCTCGTCGACGACCGCATGGCGTTGATCATGCTCGGCGAGGACCGCGCTGCGATTCTTCAGCCGTGTGGGTTGCTCGATGCGTACCAAGAGCTGTTCGAGCGGCTGTGGGAGCGGGCGCTGCCTGCTGTGCCCGACGAGGAGGCAGAGGCTCGCTTGCTGACCTCGCTGCTGCTGTCGGGGCTCTCGGACGGGCAGATCGCTCGTGAACTCGGGGTGAGCCCGCGGACGGCGCAGCGGAAGCTCGCTGGGCTGATGCAGGAGCTGGGCGCGCAGACCCGGTTCCAGGCCGGGGCACAGGCGGCTCTGCGCGACCTCTGACCGCTTGCCCAGGTGGTGTGACAACCTAGGCGGGTGACGACTGACGAGGCTGTTGCGGAGATCGCCGGGGTGATGAAGAAGGCCGGGCTCGTCTGGTTGTCCTGGAACGGCGGACGGCCTGCACCGGCTTGGTTTGCGACGGTGGAGGGGGCGTACGTAGTACTGGCCGACAGGGCTGGGAGTGCCGAGCAGCCGCTGCCTGGGTTGGCTGAGGCGGGGACGGCTGAGGTCGTAGTACCGGCTAAGCCCGCGACTAACCGGCTGGCCGGGTGGAAGGCGTCGGTACGGCGCCTGGATCCCGCTAGCGAGGAGTGGACGGCCGCTGCGCTGGTACTGCGCACGGAGCGCCTCAACGCGGACGGCCTGGACACCCAGCTCGACCGCTGGCGGGTGGAGGCCGACCTGCTCATCCTGGAGCCCACTGGCGAGATCACCGAGACTGTCGGCCGGTACGACGGGCAGTCCCGGCTGGAGACGCCTACAGGGAGCACTGCGACCACCCGGGGCAAGCGGCCGATCACCTTCCACCGGCGCTCCAAACGCCGCCCCAAGCTCACCTGAAACATGTCTTAGGCGGGGAGAGCTAGCCGGGGGCACTAGCCTTCGAGTTATGAGCGGCCCTCCTACGCGCGTCTACGTGGCCCGGCTGGCTGGTCTTCCCGTGTACGACCCGAACGGGGACCAGGTCGGCAAGGTCCGCGACGTCGTCGTCATGCTCCGGCAGGGGACCCAGCCGCCGCGGGTGCTCGGGCTGGTGGTCGAGGTGTTCACCCGGCGGCGAATCTTCCTGCCGATGACCCGGGTGACCTCGGTGGACGTGGGGCACGTGATCACGACCGGGCTGGTCAACATGCGCCGGTTCGAACAGCGCAGTACCGAAGTACTGGTGCTCGGCGAGCTGCTGGACCGGACGGTGACGATCGTCGAGTCGGGTGCGCAGGCCACTGTGTTCGACCTCGCGATGGAGCAGTGGCGGACCCGCGACTGGGTGCTGACGAAGGTGGCCGTCACTGAGGGCGGCAAGCGGTTCCGGCGACGCAGGGGGCAGTCGCATGTGCTCGACTGGGCCGACGTGAGCGGGTTCGCTTCGGTGGAGGAGGGTCAGGGCGCCACCCACATCCTGGCGGCCTTCGACTCGATGAAGGCGGCGGACCTGGCCGGCGTACTGCATGAGCTGTCGCCCAAGCGGCGCAAGGAGATCGCTGCGGCGCTGGACGACGAGCGGCTGGCCGACGTACTGGAAGAGCTGCCCGAGGACGACCAGGTGGAGATCCTGGCCGGCCTGGATACCGAGCGGGCCGCGGACGTGCTCGAGGAGATGTCGCCGGACGATGCGGCCGACCTGATCGCCGAGCTACCGACGGAGACCGCCGAGGCGCTGCTGACGTTGATGGAGCCGGACGAGGCTGAGGACGTCCGGCGGCTGCTGACGTACGAGGAGCGGACCGCTGGTGGTCTGATGACGTCGGAGCCGGTGATCCTGCCTGCGGACGCCACTGTCGCCGACGCGCTGGCGCATGTGCGGAATGCCGAATTGAGCCCGGCACTGGCCGCGATGATCTACGTCTGCCGACCGCCGCTGGAGACCCCGACCGGCCGGTTCATCGGCATCGGCCACATCCAGCGGCTGCTGCGCGAGCCGCCGTCAGCGCTGGTGTCCGGGGTGCTGGACACCGACCTCGACGGGCTGCGGCCGGATGACAGCCTGCATGCCGTGAGCAAGTACCTCGCTACCTACAACCTGGTGGCGGCACCTGTGCTCGACGACGAGGGCCGCTTGCTCGGCGCGGTCACCGTGGACGACGTACTCGACCATCTGCTCCCCGACGACTGGCGCGAACCCGATCAGCAGGAGGTGGACGGCCATGCCCCGTGACGACCGCAGTACCGACGAGCGCCGGTTGACCCGGCCGGCCGCCGACCGGCTGGACATCCCGCGCGAGCTGCGGCGGACGATCGTGCGGCGGCGGGCGTACGACGCGGACGCGTTCGGCCGGCTGTCGGAGCGGATCGCCCGGTTCCTCGGCACCGGGCAGTTCCTGGTCTACATGACCCTGACGATCGTGCTCTGGGTGCTCTGGAACATCTTCGCGCCGGAGAACATGCGCTGGGACCAGTACCCGTTCATCTTCCTGACGCTGGCCCTGAGCCTCCAGGCCTCGTACGCCGCTCCGCTGATCCTGCTCGCGCAGAACCGGCAGGAGGCCCGCGACCGGGTCCAGTACGAGCGCGATCGCGACGTCGACGCCCGGACCCGGGCGGACATGGAGTTCCTGGCCCGCGAGATGGCCGCCCTGCGGATGTCCGTCGGCGAGGTCGCCACCCGCGACTTCCTCCGCTCGGAACTGCGCTCGCTGCTGGCCGAGCTCGACCTCAAGGACCGCGAGGACGACCGCGTCTGAGGTAGGTCTGGGGCCCGCGTGATCGGTTAGGTTCGCCTTGCCGGGCCTAGGTCACAGTGGACTGGGGTCCGGTGGGGGTTGCGCAGCACGTAGCCTTGTGGACATGGCCCCAACTGCTGACCAAGTGACCGCCGCACTGGGTGGCGTCATCGACCCGGAGATCAAGAAGCCGATCACTGAACTCGGCATGGTCGAATCCGTCGTGGTGAAAACCGACGGCGTGGTCGCGGTGAAGATCCTGCTGACCGTCGCCGGCTGCCCGATGAAGGACACCCTGCGCCGCGACACCACCGCCGCCGTCAGCGCCCTCGACGGCGTGACCGGGGTGGAGATCGAGCTCGGCGTGATGTCGACCGAGCAGCGCGCCGCCCTGCAGACCCAGCTGCGTGGCGGGGTGGCCGAGAAGGAGATCCCGTTCGCACGGGCCGACTCGCTGACCAAGGTGTTCGCGATCGCGTCCGGCAAGGGTGGCGTCGGCAAGTCGTCGGTGACGGTGAACCTGGCCGTCGCGATGGCGGCCAAGGGGCTGTCGGTCGGCGTACTGGACGCCGACATCTACGGCCACTCGATCCCCGCGATGTTCGGCGTCGCGGACGAGCGGCCGACCGCCGTGGACGACATGATCATGCCGGTGCCCGCGCACGGCGTGAAGGTGATCTCGATCGGCATGCTCAAGCCCAAGCGCGACCAGGTCGTCGCCTGGCGTGGGCCGATCCTGGACCGCGCGCTGGTACAGATGCTGGCCGACGTCTACTGGGGCGACCTCGACGTCCTGCTGCTCGACCTGCCGCCGGGTACCGGCGACATCGCGATCTCGGTCGGCCAGCGGCTGACCAGCGCGGAGGTCATCGTGGTGACCACCCCGCAGGAGGCTGCCGCCGAGGTGGCCGAGCGGGCCGGCACGATGGCGCAGATGGTCCACCAGCGGGTGGCCGGCGTGATCGAGAACATGTCGTTCCTCCCCTGCCCGCACTGCGGCCCTTCCCACCGCATCGAGATCTTCGGCTCGGGCGGTGGAGCCCGCGTCGCGTCGACCCTGTCCCAGCGCCTCGGCTACGAGATCCCGCTGCTCGGCGAGGTCCCCCTCGACGAACGTCTCCGCAGCGGCGGCGACATCGGCCAGCCCCTGGTGATGGCCGACCCGGAGACTCCCGCCGCCCTGGTCCTCAACGAAATAGCCGACCGCCTGGGCGGCAAGCCCCGAGGCCTCCTCGGCCGCCAACTAGGCCTCTCCCCAGCCGGCCGCTAGGTCCTCAGTGGGTTGCCGGCCTCCGCGAGAGCGGGTTTGGCCGGTGGATGCCATCGGGCGACGCAGCGCCTAGGCAGAGCGCGAGTGTGTCGCCGGAGAAGCCGGTGCCGCCCAAGTGGGAGGTTGCCTACTCCAGCAAGTCGGTGGACTCGTCGTTCTTCTCCGTCGCCGTGACAGCGAGCGAGGTGTGGGCGCTCGGCGCGCAAGACCCCAGCGGCGTGCGGCCCGGGCGCGAGCTGCTGATGCGGCTGCGCGATGGCAAGTGGGAGCCGGTTGCGCTGCCACCGGCGTACGCCGGCACGACAGACCTTTCCAATGTGCAGTTCGCCGCGGCTCCTGATTCGAACGACGTCTGGCTGTACGCCGCGGTCAAGAGCAAGCCGTACGCCTGGCGCTGGGACGGCAGCCGATGGCTGGCCGCACCCGGTGCCATCAGCCCGCTGGCAGTACTGGTGCTGGCACCGGACGACATCTGGGCCGTCGACTCCTTCGGCGCGGTGGTCCGCCACTGGAACGGACGACGCTGGAACGACGCCGGGCTGAAGAACTTCCAGGCCACCACGTTCTCAACGGTTGCCCCGGACGACATCTGGGCGGTCGGCGCGACCGTCACGGCCGGCGTCCTGCAGCCGGCGGCCAGGCACTTCGACGGGCGGACCTGGCGGACGGTCCCGGTCCGGCCGTACCACTTCAAGACCAAGTCGCTGGAGAGCGAATCCACCAGCCTCACCAAGGTGGTCGCCGTCGGACCCGACGATGTCTGGGCCGTCGGCAGCCATACCGGCAGCGCCGGCATCGCGGAGGACAACCCGCCGGAGGAGAAGATCGTCCTGCACTGGACCGGCGACCGCTGGGAGGAGGCGCCGAAGTCCCTGCACAGCTGGACTCTCGGCGTCGACGGCGAAGGCGGCGTCATCCTGCCGGACATCAGTACGCAGCGAACAGCCGACGGCCAACTCCGCCGAATCGGCCCACCCCAGCTGCTGCCCGGCCCCACCGGCAAGCTCACCCCCGCCGACCGCGCCCAGAAGCCGAGCGTGTCCGCGCTGTCCCCCGACCCGCGAACGAAAACCATCTGGGCCGTCGGCTACGTCGGCATCAGCGCCTACGACGCCACCTCCCCCAGCAAAGGCCCGTTCTACCAACGCGCCGTCATCCTTCGCTTCAACCCCGGCAAACTCTGATCAAGCGCGGGCTTACGAAAGCCGTGCCTACGAGGCAGGGGCACCAAGAGCCTGCACAGACAACAATTATGGTGCATTTGTTGCAAGGGTGGCATTATTTATGCGCTAGATGTTGCACAGGGGCCGTAGACGAGTGGACTTTGCTGATGAACGTTGCACAGACTGCGCATCCTGCGGGCCACCTTGAGTTCGCAACCGAGAGCACTCGCTCACGCCTGTCCCGGTGGCACAAGTCTGGTCGGGCGATTCGCCTGGCGCCAGGGCTTTACGCGATCGATGCGACCCTTCCGCCGGAGAAGGTCGCCTATCAGCACCGCTTTGCCATCGCGGCCCATCTGTGGCCTGGCGCGGTGCTGTGCGACCGCACGGCGCTGAGTGGCGGTGAGCCAGTCGACGGGTGGCTCTTCCTCTGTCATCCGGATCCTCAACGCCGGGCGGATCTGACGGTGCCTGGACTCACCTTCTCGGTCCGGATCGGACCAGGGCACTTGCCGGGCGATATGGCCATGCCATCCGGCTTGTTTCTCTCTGGCCGCGCCAGAGTTCTGATCGAGAACGCGGAGACTCGAGGTCGTCCCAGGGAAGGTAAGCCCGCCAGGCAAGCTGGAATCGCCACCGTCGAGGACCAGATGGACGAGCAGGCCCGGGTCGGCGGAGCAGGTCGAGTTCGCGCTCTGCTTCAACAGTTGGACGTGATCTCCGGCCACTTCAACGATCGTTCCGTCGAGGCTGTTCGAAGCCGGCTGGCGGCGTTGATCGGCACCCGCGCCGAGACGGAGTTCAAGTCAGCCAAGTTCGCGGCACGGCTCGAGGGGCAGCCCTATGACGAGCACCGGCTGCAATTGCTCGGCCGTCTGGTCGACTATCTCCACACGGTCCCTCCCGTGCCCAGACCTGCCCTCGGTGGAACACAGCAATGGCAGTGGCTGCCGTTCTTCGAGTCGTACTTCTCCAATTTCATCGAAGGCACCCAGTTCGGCGTCGAGGAAGCCCGGCGTATCGCGATCGACGGCGATGTGCCCGTCGCGAGACCACAAGACGCCCACGATGTCGCGGCGACCTACCGGATCGCCTCGGATCCGGAGCTGTCCGCCGAAGTGCCGATGTCCGGGGAGAAACTACTGGACCTTCTGGTCGAAAGGCACGCCACGTTGATGGCTGCCCGCGAAGACAAGCGGCCCGGACAGTTCAAAGAACAGCAGAACTACGCAGGCGGCTACGCCTTCGTGGCGCCCGAGATGGTTCTTGGCACACTTCGCCGCGGCTTCGATGCCATCTCCTCTGTCATCGATCCATTTCAGCGCGCGGTCGCGATCATGCTGTTGCTAACCGAGGTACATCCGTTCGACGACGGCAACGGACGGATCGCCCGGTTGTTCGCCAACGCCGAACTCAGCACCGCGGGGCAGATCCGGATAGTGATCCCGACCGTCTTTCGAAACAACTATCTCGCCGGACTGGTCGGCGTCAGCAACGGCGCCGGCGACGGCCAGACCCTTCACTCGGTACTGGACTTCGCCCAGCGATGGACCGCAACCGTCGACTGGTGTACCTATGAGGCGGCCGACACAGAACTGCGAGAAGGCAACGCCTACATGGACTCCGCGGTAGCCGAGTCGAGCGGCATTCGGCTCCGTCTGAGGAGCTAGCGCTACACGCCAGCCGGTTCAGGCGGGCACCTCGACAGGTGACACCAGCCTGGCCAGCGACCTCGCAGTCACCTCACACATGCACCAGCCAGCCCCGGCATACGACCTGACAGTCACCTCACCCGTACGGTGCCTGCGACGATCACGCTGCTCTCACCAAGCGGGCGGCGAAGCAGCCCGCGCACCAGGGCGGGCGGGAGCTCAGCGCCGTGGGAGCGACGTAGGAGCGAGCGTGGCGCCGGCGTGGGGTGGTACCTGGTGGCTGGTGGGTGCTACGTGGCTTCGGGGTCGAAGGGGGCTCGGGTGCCGGCTGGGAGGCGTTCGGGGGCGGTGTAGCCGTTGGAGACGGGCTTGTCGTCGAAGTCGCCGTCGATGCCGTCGATGCCGTCGAGGAGGTGTTTGCGGACGAAGCTGCGGGGGTTGAGGTCGCGGACGTCCAGGTCGGCGAACTCCGGGCCGAGCTCCTCGCGGAGGTCGTTCTGGGCCTTGCTGACCATCCCGCGGACCTGGCCGAGCAGCTTGGCGGCGGTGCGGACGAACTCCGGGAGCCGGTCTGGGCCGAAGACGAGAATCGCGACGATGGCGATCACCGCTATCTCGAGCGGACCGATGTTGAACATGCCCCACCTTTTCCGAGGTTCCGTTGCGCCGCGGACAGCCTAGCCCGCTGCTGGTCGACAACCAGTCCGGGTCGCTCAGCCTTCCTGGGCGGTCAGCTTGAGCGTCACCTCGCGCGGTTTGCCGCCGCGCTCGAAGACGAGCCGGACGTTCTCGCCGGGCTGGTGCGTGCGGATCGCGACGATCAGCGCCTCGGCGGTGTCCACCGGCTGACTGTTGATCTGGGTGATCACGTCACCGGTCCGCAGTCCGGCTCGCTGGGCCGCGCTCTTCGGCAGGATCTCGCTCACCCGGGCGCCGCCCTCGAACTGCATGTCCACGTTCGCGCCGATCACCGGGTACGACGCGTGGCCGGAGGCGATCAGTTGCTGCGCGGTACGCCGCGCCTGGTCGATCGGGATCGCGAAACCGAGCCCGATGTTTCCACTCGAACCCGGCTCAGCACCACGCACCGTAGCGATCGCCGAGTTCACGCCGATCACATGAGCGTCCATGTCGACCAACGGCCCGCCCGAGTTGCCCGGGTTGATCGCCGCGTCGGTCTGCAGCGCGTTGATGTACGAGGTCTGCTCGCCGTCGCCGCCGGCGCTGACCGGGCGGTTCTTGGCCGACACGATGCCCGAGGTGACCGTTCCGGCCAGGCCGAGCGGCGAACCGATCGCCACCACGTCCTGCCCGACGACAGCCTTCGCGGACTCGCCGAACTGCACCGACGGCGCGTCGACCCCGAACACCTGGACCACAGCCAGGTCGTACGCCGGTGAGCGGCCGACCAGGCGAGCCGTGGCGACCTTGCCCTTCTGCGTCACCACCTGGATCGAACCGCCGTCCGCCGCGGCCGCGACGACGTGGTTGTTGGTCAGGATGTGCCCAGAGCCGTCGATGACGAAGCCGGAGCCGGTGGCGCTGGAGTCGTCCGACCCCTCCACCTTGAGCTGGACCACGCTCGGCAGCAGCGTCTGGGCGACGGCCGAGACGGAGCCGGTCTTGATCTTCGGGTCGGCGCCGGTACCGATCTCCGGACCGGAGTCGTCGACGCTGTTCTTGTCCAGAGCCACCACCGCCACGGCCGCACCTCCGCCTGCGACCAGACCGACCAGCAGCGCGACCACGGCGGCCAGGCTGATGATCTTGTTGCGCTTCTCCGGCGGTGCCGGGGTGTAGGCGCGCGCCTGCTGCTGGTGCCAGTCCAGCGGCGGCGGAGGCACATATGTCCCCTGCATGGCCTGCCCAGCGGAGTACGTGGGCCGGAACCCGTTCTCCTGCGGCTCGGGCCGCCCGAAGCTGCGCTGGGTCGTCGACCGCCCGTTGCTCTGCCGGTACGCCGAACTGCTGCTCCCCGGCGCCGGCAACGGCTGCGACCCCGCCATCGTGTTCGGCGGAGTCAGTGCGGAGACCGCCGGACTCCCCACGTGCCCGTTGGCCGAAGGAGCCGCCCCGAAGAAGCCCGTGCCCGCCGGAGGCACGGCAGGGGCAGGTGTGGGCGCAGGGGCAGGCGCAGGAGTAACCGGCGTCGGCGCAGTCAGACCTGCCGCCGCCTCGGCGAGGGTCGAGTCGCCCGCCGGCGCCCCACCCTCCTGGCTGCTCTCCGGAACCGCAGGGTTCCGGGGCGTCGGTTCGGCGTCATCCCAGCTCACGGTGCCCGCCTCACGTCGTCGTCATCTTGGAGTCGGGAGCCGCCCGCACCGGGGTGCCGGCAGGTAGTCCCACAATTCATTATCCCAGCTTGTGGGAAAGCGCACCCATCGGTGTGAGCCAAGAGGCGATTTTAGCCAACCCGGTGCCCATCCGCTGGACCGCCGTCACCTTCGGCGGCGGCACATGCGGGAACGCCGCGACCACCTTGCCGAGCGTCTCGAACGGCAGGTCGCCGACCATCGTGTAGACGATCCCATCGGACGACCAGACGACGTACGACGGCATCCCGTACCGCTGGTAGACCCGAGCCCCCTCAGGCGTCGTCGACGCCGTGTAGCCCGCCACTGCGGCCGGGTCGAGCTCCCCGCGCTGCTCGAAGAGCGAGACGTTGAACAGCCCGTCGGAGTACGAGAACTGCAGCGACTTGGTCGCCTGGTCCTGGTGCACGTCGTACAGCTGCAGCGACGCCGGCAGCACGGGCGAGCACGTCCAGCCCTGCGAGCGCAGCCCGTCGACACTGCCCATCCCGACCGCCTCGACGCTGCCCGGAGCCATCGGAGGCAGGTGGCCGATGAACTCGGACTCCTCGATCTCCAGGTCGGTGAACACGGTCGCCCGGACCAGCGTCTTGCCGTCGTCGCTGAACAACTGCCGCTGCAGCAGCAACCCGGTCGCCTGGTCGATCCAGAACCGCGCCGCCAGCGTCCGGTCACCCCGGAGCGCCTCGATCAGTACCGCCGCCCGCCCGATCGTGTCCGTGCAGCACTTGAAGGCGAGCTCGTACGTCGCCTTGAGCAGCGAGAGCGGCCCACCGTCGACAGTCGGCCCCACTGCGTGGCTGGCGCGCTGTACGAACGCCTTGGCGCCCGGTGACGCGGACGACCCGACCACGCTGATCTCAGACCCCTGCGATGCCGCGTGGACGATGTCGAGCATCGCGGAGCTCGACCCCTGCGATCCCCAGGAGGTGATGATCTGGGTGCCGTGGTACGACACGTGGTCCGGCGCTGCCGCCGCACGCTCCAGCCAGGCGACAGCGTTCGGATTGTCCTCGCGCTGCGCCACCGGGACAGGCGCCGCAGCAGCAGGCATGGGCAGGCCGAAGCCGATCAGCGCAGTGCCGACCAGTACGGCGAGCCGGGAGAGGCTCATCGGTCAGCGGCCTGTCAGAGCCACCGGCTGCAGCGTCGGGCTCAGCCCGGCGTAGCCAGCCCCGTTGAAGGAGTTCATCAGCGCTACCGGGTCCGCGAACGGAGCGCCGGCGGTTGCAGCCGCGTGGTCGACGCTGAAGCTCGTGACCGGCGGTTGCAGTGACGGCGGTTGCTCCGACCGAGCCGGGTCGCCCAGCACGAACGCAGTACCGAGCAGGGAGGCCATGGCGGCGGCAGAGCCGGCTGCACCCAGTACGCCGGTACGCCGGCGGCTGCGGACCGCAGTACGGGACCCTGGTCGCGTTGCGTCGCTCCGAGCCGCCGGGAAGGCCGACCGCTGCGGGCTGAGCGTGAAGGCGGCCGGGGTGAGCACCGGGCGGATCTCTTCGCGCGGCTCCGTGCCGAACGACGAGACGCCCATCAGGCGCTGCATCAGGTCCATCGAGGGGTCCGGAGCGGCCGTCGCGGCCAGCCGGGCCTTGAGCCGCCGCTGGGCGTCCACCTCGGAGCGGCAGGTGTCGCAGCCGACCAGGTGGCTCAGCACCTTGTCGCGCGAGTCGTGGTCGAGCTCACCGTCGACGACGGCGCTCAGCTTGTCCAAGGGGTGTTGCACGGTCACCGGTCGCCACCTCCGGCAATGCCAGGCCCGTCCGTGGGCGGGCCGCTGATACGGGTCTGACCTGACCGCGGCGCGCGGTGCTCGAGGTGCTTGCGCAGCATCGAGCGGCCGCGGTGGATCCGGCTGCGGACGGTGCCGAGCTTCACATCCAGCACGTCGGCGATCTCGTCGTACGTCATGCCCTCGATGTCGCAGAGCACCACGGCCGCCCGGAAGTCCTCGGGCAGCGCGTCCAGCGCGTACTGCACGTCGTGGTCGAACAGGTCGTGGTCGAGCTTCTCGGCCGGGCCGGAGCCCTTGGCGGGCAGCCGGTCGTGCGCGTCCTCGGGCAGCCCGTCGAACCGGATCCGCTGCTTGCGCCGGGCGCCGTCCAGGAACAGGTTCGTGGTGATCCGGTAGAGCCAGCCCTCGAAGGTGCCGGGCGTGTAGGACGACAGCGACCGGAAGACCCGGACGAAGACCTCCTGGGTCAGGTCCTCGGCGTCGTGCTTGTTGCCGGTGAGCCGGTACGCGAGCCGGTAGACGCGGGCCGAGTGGGCGCGGACGATCTCGTCCCAGGACGGCAGCGCCTCGATCTCCAGCTGGACCTTCGGGGTGCTCGCAGCGGGCACCACGGGAGTGTCGACCGGTTTCACGGCAACGCCTCCCTGGGTCCGCTCGGCAACGAGTGAGAACACCATGGTGCCGCGTTCACCGTCCTCTTCGCACGTCGGGTACACCCTGGTTCGACCCTGGGATGCCAGTACGACGAGTCAACGGCCCCCGCTGACGGGAAGTTCCCCGCCTCGGTAGCTCTCATGGAACTCTCATCTACAAGACGCACGAACGGCCATGAAGGTTGAACGCTACTTCTCTTCGATCACGGCGATGGGGTCGCCGTCGCGGACCACTTCGCCCTCGGCGACCTTCAGTTCGGTGATCGTGCCGGCCACCTCGGCGAGCACCGGGATCTCCATCTTCATCGACTCGAGGATGACGAGGGTGTCCTCCGGCCCCACCGTGTCCCCGGCCTTGGCGATGATCGTCTGGACGTTCGCCACCAGCTCTGCCACCACGGTGTGACTCACGCGCGCTCCTCTGTTGCCGGGGGTCCTCGCAGTTGATCCTAGTGTCCCGTGGTCGAGCTACGTCGCTCACGGGACACTAAGCCCCGGATGCCTTGGTGCGGGCCCGGTACGACGCAACGCGGGTCCGGCCGGCGCACGTCGGCGTGCAGAACCGTCGTGGGCGTCGCTCCGCCGCGTTGACGAAGACCCGCTCGCAATCCGCCGCGGCGCAGGTGGCGATCGCGTCGAAACCATGACCGGCCACGAATCCGGACAGCCCGAGCGCCGCACCCGCCGCCACCCACTCGGCCCAGGTCGCCTCCGGCTTGGCCACGTGCAGGTGCCACGGCGACCCGTCGTGATCCGACAGGTACGGCCGTACTGCGTAGTCGCTCAGCAACTCATTCAGGATGCGGGCCGCCTCCCGCGGATCGGCGTGGAAGACCGGCCGGATCCGCTCCCGGACCGCCTTGACGGCGGCGAGGTCCCCGTCGTCGACTGTCGCCGTCGGCTCGCCGTGCTCGAGCAGGAACTCGCGCAGCGCCTCGACCGACGTCAGCTGCTCCGGATCGAGCGACTTGGTGTTCACCAGGTCGACCGCGATCCGGATCATCCGGTCCGGCGTCGTCAAACTATCCACTCGACCGATCGTAACGCCTTTGTTAACGTAACGCGTAACGACCACTTATCCGTTACGACACTGAGGAGCGACGATGCTGGCCCGCTACCTGACCGCCGCGACCATCGCGCGGGTCGGCGCCGAGATGGTCGTGTTCACCCTCGTCCTGCTCGTCCTGGACCGCACCGACAGCGCTGCGCTGGCCGGCATCACGGGAGCCGCCTACGCGCTCCCCGCAATCGTCACCGGTCCCCTGCTCGGCGCGTGGCTCGACAGAACGCCGTACCGCCGTACTGCGCTAGCCCTCAACCAGACCGTCGTAGGCGCCGTCATGGTCGCCATGCTCGCCGTCGTGGGCCATAGCCCGCACTGGGTCACTCCCACGCTCGCAGCACTCGCCGGTATGACCCTGCCACTGGTCAGCGGCGGATTCACCAGCATGCTCCCGAGCCTGGTCCCGCCGGAGCGTCTCCCCCGGGCCAACTCGCTGGAGGCAGCCAGCTTCGGCACCGCCACCATCACCGGCCCTGCGGCAGCCGCCACCATCGCCGCAGCCGTATCGGTAGAAGCGGCCGCCGTAGTGATCGCCCTGACCGCCACGCTCAGCATCCTGGCCATCGGCCGCCTACCTGCACTACCGCCCGCCCATAAAGTCCAGGAACCCTTCCTGGCTTCAGTAGTAGGCGGCCTTACCCACCTAGCCCGCACTCCGCGTCTGCGAGCCTCCACGGTGACCACGACGCTCCTGATGGGCGTGATCGGCATGCTGCTCATCACGCTGCCGCTGCACATGGCCTCGCTCGGCATGCCACGCTCTGCCGCCGGCTACCTCTGGACTGCACTGGAGCTGGGCAGCGTGACGACAGCCCTTCTGCTAGGTCATTTCCAGACCCGCTGGCGCCCAGAGCACGTCGTGATGCTGTCGATAGCCGCCTACGGCGTCGCCTTCACCGCTTGGCCATTGGCGAGCAGCTTCGCTGTGCTGCTGGTGTTCGCCGCCGTCACGGGCCTCCTGGAGGGTCCGACGCTGCCCGCCATGTTCGCCGCCCGCCAGGTCTACAGCCCACTAGCTCTACAAGGCCGGGTCAGCACCACAGCCGCCAGCCTCCGAATAGGTGCCGCCGCTGTCGGCCAAGCGGCCGCTGGCCTGCTAGTCCCAGCTATCGGCACCGACACCGCTCTCCTACTCATCGCGGCAAGCCTGGTCGGCGCTTCAGCCCTTGGCTACCTATCGAGCTTCAAGGCGGTCGCACATGCTGGTTAAAGCCTGGGCCGACGGCTGGGCAATAGCGCGCGCAACACCGGCGCCGGTGGAGGTCCCAGAGGGCTACCGCATCGACGTCAACAGGCCGGGACACCTCACGCGTTATGTGCTGCCCACCCATGCACCGGAGCTAGCAGCTCGACTGACAGCGCCAGACACCTGGTTGAAGATCTGCGCGGCGGCACCGCGCCTAGATGGGCGGTGGGAGGTCCAGGCGCCGGAGTACCTGATGAGCGCGCAGTTGACCACCACAGCACCGATCTGCCCACCGGAGTACGAGCTGGAGGTCAGCGTCGGCGAGGTCATCGACGTAGTCGTCAGCAAGGACGGTGCACTGGCAGCGCGTGGCAAGGCGGCGGTGAGCCGCGAGTACGCGGTGATCGATCAGGTGGTCACCGAGCCCGGCCACCAGCGCCGGGGACTCGGTACCACCGTCATGCGAGCGCTCAGCCAGGCAGCGAGCCGCAGTGGCGCGCGTACCGGAGTACTGGTCGCTACTGAGCAAGGGCAGCAGCTCTACGACCGGCTGGGCTGGGTGCTGGTGTCTCCTATGACCGCTGCTCGACTGTGCGCGCAAGAATGCCCAGAGTTGCGCGCAGACCCGCCTCGGGGATGATCGGGAAGTTCACCCGGCCCCGGTAGCGCTCCTCGATCTGGCTCCAGTCGTAGTACGACGTCACCAGGCTGCCCACGGCGCTCGGCTGCAGCTGGTAGCCGTACAGGTGCTTGATGGGCGGCTGGATGGAGCCGGAGATGGTCCACTCGATCTCGGTGTCCTCGATGAAGCGGGTGATGATCACCGTGACGTCGTACTTGCCCATGGGGAGGTCGTTCAGCGCCTCCCGGTCCATGTGGACGACGAACTCGTCGCCGACCGCCGTGACCTGCTTCCCCTCGGCCGATTGGAGCATGCCGGAGCTGTCGATCGCCACATGGCCGCTGGGCTCTCGTAGTACGGCGAAGATCTCCGCGGGTGAGGCAGCGATCTGTCGCCGTACTTCGAAGCGTTCTTTGTCAGTCACCCGCCGAGGATGACAGAACGGGTCAAGCTGCGGGGCTGGTCGGGGTTGAGCCCCAGGGAGAGGGCCTTGGCGACCGCTACCCGCTGGGCGACGACCAGGGAGGCCATCGGGTCCAGGTCCGGGTGGTGGACGATCGTGGCGCCGGTGGCGGTCACGTCGTCGAGCAGGTCCGCCGGCGGCTCTCCGAAGATCCAGACGCCGCGGCCGGGCTGGGCGATGGCGATCGGGCCGTGCCGGTAGTCCATGGCCGGGTAGGCCTCGGTCCAGGCCGACGCTGCCTCGCGCTGCTTCAGGCCGGCCTCATGCGCCAGGCCGATGGTCCAGCGGGTGCCCAGGTACGTGACCTGCTCCAGTTTGGCCAGCTCGTCGACGTCGATGGTCAGGGCGACCTCGGCATCCGCAGCGGCCTGCGACAGGTCCTGCCCGAGGGACGCCCGCAGCAGCGCCAGCGTGGTGGTCGCGAACCGGGTCTGTACGACGGACTGCTCATCGGCGAAGTCGAGCATGATCGTGTGATCGGCGAGGTCGACGATCGGCGAGCCCGGCGTCGCGGTGATCGCGATCGTCGGCAACTGGGTGTCGCGGATCAGGTCGAGCACCTCGGTCGTCGTACCGGACCGGCTGATCACCACGATCGCGTCGTACTCGCGGCCGGCCGGGAACTCCGACCCGGCGAACGCGTCGGTCAGGCCCTGGCCGAGGTCCTCGCGCAGCGCGGCGTACGCCATCGCCATGAACCACGAGGTGCCGCAGCCGACCGCCGCAACGCGCTGTCCGGCGGTGGGCAAAGCGCCACCGTACTGCGCGAAACCGGCTGACACCTGCCGCCACAGCTCGGGCTGAGTGGCGATCTCAGTGCTCACGAATGGCGTGTCGGTCATGTCGTCTCCGGACTTGTAATGGTCGAAACTGCTCGAACGTGATCGAATGGTGCCAACCGGCAGCTATCCCGCTGACCGATTGTGTGAAGGAGGAGCCCCGGGTGAAGCGTTATGAACGCCTGAATACGTTGCTCGAGTCGCTCGCGGAAAAGGGCGCGATCGATGTCGACGAGCTCGCGGAACAGTTGCACGTCTCCGCGGCGACGATCCGGCGCGACCTGGACCACCTGGGAAAACAGCAGCTCCTGACCCGGACCCGCGGCGGCGCGGTCGCCAACGCGGTCTCCTACGACCTGCCGCTGCGCTACAAGACTGCGCGTTTCGCGTCCGAGAAGCAGCGGATCGCGCAGGCCGCGGCGACGCTGGTCCGGCGCGGCATGGTGATCGGGATGAACGGCGGGACGACGATCTCCGAGGTGGCGCGCACGCTGGCGACCCGGCCGGAGCTGTCGGCCGAGCACGGTGAGCCGGCCTTCACGCTCGTCACCAACGCGCTGAACATCGCCAACGAGCTGATCGTCCGCCCGCACGTCAAGATGGTGCTGACCGGCGGCGTCGCCCGGCCGCAGTCGTACGAGATGATCGGCCCGCTGTCGCACCGGATCCTGGCCGACCTGTCGCTGGACATCGCCTTCATCGGCGTCGACGGGATCGACGAGACCGGCGCCACCGCCCATCACGAGGGCGAGGCGAACATCAACCAGCTGATCGTCAGCCGGGCCGCCAAGGTGGTCGTGGTGGCCGACTCCAGCAAGCTCGGCCAGCGCGCCTTCGCCCGGATCTGCGAGCTGAGCGAGATCGACACGCTCGTCACCGACGCGCAGGCCGACGAGTCGCAGCTGTCGATCTTCAAGGAAGCCGGGATCGACGTCATCCGCTCCTGAGCACTGGCCCGACATCTCTCCGCACCTCCTTCGCTGGGTCTTTGCTGCCTAGTCAACACGATCATATCTGCTCAGGGCCAGAAGTTACGAGCAAGAGTGCGCAACCTCAGCGCGGGAGGCGCGGTCTGGCAGGTGCGGGACGCTAGGCTTCGGCGTAGATGAGTACCGCAGCGGCATCGATCAGGGAGGGCATCATCGCCACGGGCATCGACCCCACGTCCTGGGCCTACGCCGAGGACTACACCGGTGAGGACGAAGTCGTCACCGGTGCACGGGCGAGCGCTGAGGACAGTGGCATCTCCTCGATCGGCCCAGGTGCCGCCTCCGCGCTGAGCATGCTGGCGGCCGCGGTGGGCGCCAAGGCGGTCGTGGAGATCGGTACCGGCACCGGTGTCTCCGGCCTGGCGCTACTGCGCGGCATGCGCGCCGACGGCACGCTGACCACGGTCGACCTGGACGCGGAGAACCAGCGGCTGGCCCGCAAGACCTTCCTGGACGCCGGCGTAGCGTCCAACCGCTTCCGCCTGATCGCAGGCTCGGCCCTGGACGTCGTCACCCGGCTGACGGACGGCCACTACGACCTGGTCTTCTGCGACGCCGACAAGCGCGAGTACACGGCGTACCTCCACGAGGCCCTCCGCCTGCTCCGCCCCGGCGGCGTGGTCGCCTTCGACAACGCCCTACTCCGCGGCCGGGTAGCCGACCCCTCCCACCGCGACCCCGACACCACCGCCGTCCGCGACCTCATCCGAGCCATCCGCGACAACGACGACCTCACCTCAGCCCTACTCCCCACCAGCGACGGCCTCCTAGCCGCCGTCAAACGCGCCTGAGCGTCGCCCGACCACACCTCGAACTACCCAAAGAACCGACAATGGCGCTAATCCGGCCACCGATTAGTACGTTTGTTGCTTGTTTTGGGTACTTCGAAGCGCCTCTGACTGTCCTGGGCTCTAGTCACCCGGAGAGTAGCCCCAGGATGCGCAACCTTGTGATTGAACGAGTCGAGGACCGCCGATGAGCGCTGGGTTCAAACGCCTCGTTCCGGAGAGAACCATAGATTCACTGTTCGCCGCCGAGGTCGTCCTGCATCTACAGGATGCATTGATCTGGTCCCCCTCGCAGTTTGCCGGCTCCTGGGACCATCAGATCGCTACAGGTTCGAGATTCGCGATCTTCGAGGCCAAGGCCGTCATCAGCGACGCACGAAGAGATCCGTCCCAACCTTGGGTACTACCGGTCCGGAAGATGCAACTGCAACAGTTCGCGTTCCTCCGCGGCTTGAACGTGCTGTACCTGCTCCCGGCAAAGCCGCCCTGGCCTGAATCACCTTGGTGGCGTGCTGATTGCCAACTAGGCGATTGCTTGGGTGAACCGCACTGCCTGTTCTGCCGCAACTCGAGTGTCTGGCAGGACCGAAAGTGGAGCGGTACGAAGTCGCACATCGCCACCGCGCCGGTGCATGTCCGTTTGCAACCGTGGTTCTGTCACTGGTGTTGGGTGGTACCTGCCAGAGAACTGGCCCGTATTCCCGCGATTGATGTCCGGCAAGGACAGCATTACGGCAAGCACGACGAGCCGACCATCGCAGCCGATGACAGCAGCCTTTCCGCCATCCCGAATGCGGTCAGACTTTGCCATTGGCTGGCCGCTGCCGATGTCACCCAGGGGCTGGACAGCCCTATCGGTCTGATGACGCTGAGCGAACAACTGTCCGAAGTCGGTCTCGTGTCTCGGGAGCAACTTTCCCTCCTGGAGGAGAGCGTCGCGGAAGCGGACGAGACCCCTCCCATCGTTGCTGCTTTCAACTGACCATCGTTTCACTGGCTCACTTGAGGCGGACGACCGCTGAAACCCTTACTCCTGGGCCCAGCCGGCGTATCTGGTGATTTCGGCTGTTACGTGGGGCCAGGCGGTGCTCAGGGGGTCGATTAGTTCGTAGTGGCCGGTGTCTTCCACTCGGACGAGTCGGGCGGTGGGGTGGGCGGTGGCGTAGGACTCGGAGACTGCGATGGGGACCCGGGCGTCGGCTGTGCCGTGGACGATCGATACCGGCATGATCGGGGCTGGTAGGTGGGTGGGGTCCAGGTCGTTGCGGACTCCGCCGCCCAGGAAGTCTTGTACGGCGGTCTTGTCGAGCTCTAGTTGGTCGGCCAGGAGGAGGTCGGCCACTGGGGCCAGGGCAACTACTCCGCGGAGGCGGATGGGGTTGAACGTCGCTGCCGCCCACAGGGCTAGGTGGCCGCCTGCGGAGTGGCCAGCCAGTACGAAGCCTGCCCGGAGGTCCATCAGGTCCTCCAGCCGCTCCAGGGCGTCGCGGACGTCGGTGGCGGTAGCGTCGGGGTTGCCGGGCTCGCGGCGGTAGTCGATGGATGCCACCGGCCACCCCTCCTCGGCCAGTGCCTCACCGAGCGGGCGGGCGTGCACCCGGTCGTACTCCGGGCGCCAGAAGCCGCCGTGGATGAAGATGATCACCGGGCGCTGCTCCTGCGCATGCCAGACGTCGACCATCTGCTCCGGGTAGGTGCCGTAGCTCAGCTCCTCGTCCGGGTCGCGGGCCTCGCGGGTCAGTACAGAGCGGTCCTCAGTCATTGCGGGCCTCCCAGCATCAAGACCTCCCAGTTCGGTCCCCCAGGAAACGTAAGGCGTTGTCTGACAGCAGCTTGACCTGCTGGGCCTCCGAGAGCCAGTCGGCCCGCCGGACGACCTCCCCGACGGGTCGCTCACCCAGTGGATACGGATAGTCACTGCCGACCATCACCTGGTCCTCGCCGAGGGTATCGACCAGTAACCGCAACGCTGGTTGCTCAAACACGACGGTGTCGACGGAGAAGCGGCCGAGGTAGTGGCTGGGCGGGTACTGCGACTTGCCCCGTACTACGTCGCCGCGGCGATTCCAGGCGTTCTCCACTCGCCCCAACCAGAAGGCGAAGCTCCCGCCGCCGTGGGCGAAGCAGATCCGCAACGATTCGGGCAGCTCGTCGAAGGCGCCGCCGAGGATCATCGCCAGCAGCGAGAGATGTGTCTCCGCAGGCATCCCGGTCAGCCAGCGCGCCATCCATCGATCCAGCCGAGGTCCGCCCGGCATGTCCCACGGATGCACCAGCACCGGCGCTCCGACCTCGGCGCAGTGCTTGAGGAAGGCAACGATCCCGGCGTCGTCGAGATCCTTGTCCCCCACGTGGTTGCCGATCTCGACCCCCACGTGCCCCGCCGCCAGACACCGATCCAGCTCTTCACAAGCCGCATCCGGATCCTGCAACGGCACCTGGCAGAACGGCACCAGCCTGCTGTCCCCCGCCAGCGTCTCCAGCGTCAGATCGTTGAAGATCCGCGAAACCTTGATCGCCTGATCCGCCGGCCGCTCGTACGCGAAGAACACCGGCGTAGGCGAAACCACCTGAAGATCGATGCCATCAGCATCCATATCCGCCCGCCGGGTCCCCGGATCCCAGGCCTGCGCCCCCACCGGCCGGAACTCCGTCTCCCCGACCATGATCATCGCGTCCCGCTCAGAATCCACCCGCAACCAAGGCCACCCCTCCCCACCACAAGCAACAGCCAGATCCGGCCACCCCTTCGGCACGAGGTGGGTGTGCACATCCACCGCCCCGCTCAACTCCAACACCCCCGCCGTGTGGGCTCCGCCCGCTTCCCCACCGCGCGCATCGCCGCGCGGCGGCGATGCGCGCGGTTCCTTGCTTCTGGCATCAGGCCTTGCCTGGATGGAGGGTTCCACAGGACGGACAAGTCCTGGCGTCTTCGCTGTCGTAGAAGGCTTTGAAGACGGGTGGGAGGTCTTCGACGATGTCGTTGACCTGGAGCTCGACCTCGTGGACGATCGCGTTGCAGTTGGCGCAGTACCAGCGGAACTTCTCCAGCGTGCCCTGTTCGCGGACCCGCTCGATCACCAGGCCGATCGAGTCCGCGTCGCGCTGCGGGGAGTGCGGCATGTTGCGCGGCAGCATCCACATCTCGCCCTCGTTGATGTCCACCCGGGCCGGCCCGTCCTCCGTCATCACGTCGACGTGCATCGTGCCCTTGATCTGGTAGAAGAACTCCTCGTACGGATCGACGTGGAAGTCGTTGCGCTGGTTCGGCCCGCCGACCACCATCGTGATGAAGTCGTCGCCGGTCGGGAACATCTGCTTGTTGCCCACCGGCGGCTTGAGCAGGTGCTTGTTCTGCTCGACCCACTCGGGGAAGTTCGTCGACTCCAGGTTCGCCATCGTCTTCACCTCTCCTTTACGGCTGCGCCTTGACAGCGGCGACTGCTTGGATCTCGATCAGGAGCTGCGGATGCGGCAGCTGATGCACGGCGACCGTCGTCCGGGCCGGCCCGGTCTCGTCGAAGAACTCGCCGTAGACCTCGTTGTACCCACCGAAGTCGTTCATCGACACCAGGTACGCCGTAACGCTCACCAGATCGTCGAGCCCGGCACCGACCGCCACCAGGATGTCCCGGATGTTCTCCAGCACCGCCCGCGTCTGCACCCGGATGTCCAGCGTCGTCGTCCCGAACTCGTCCACCGACGCGCCCGCGATCGTGTTGTCCGGCAACCGGCTCGAGGTCCCCGATACGAAGGCGAATCCGTTGGCCACCTTCACATGCGGAAACCGCCCCCGCGGTGTCGCCTTCCCGGCGACCACCTTCGCGTCGCTCACGACAGCTCCACACAGACGTTGGTCAGCTCCGAGTAGAAGTGGAGCGAGTGGTTCCCGCCCTCGCGGCCGATGCCGGAGAGTTTGGTACCACCGAATGGCGTACGCAGATCGCGCAGGAACCACGTGTTGACCCAGACGATGCCGACGTCGAGCGCCGCGCCGGCCCGATGCGCCCGGCCGACGTCCCGCGTCCAGACAGTTGCCGCGAGCCCGTACTGCGAATCGTTGGCCAGGGCGAACGCCTCGTCCTCGGTGTCGAACGGCGCGATGTGGCAGATCGGGCCGAAGATCTCCTCGGTGTTCGTCCGGGCGGTCGGGGGCAGACCGGTCACCACGGTCGGTTGCACATAGCAACCATTGTCGCGGGCGTCGCCGAAGGACGGTACGCCGCCGCCGGTGAGGACGTCGGCGCCTTCGGCCCGGGCGAGGTCGTAGTACGAGAGAACCTTGTCGCGGTGGGTCTTGGAGATCAGCGGCATGTTGACGGTGGCCTCGTCGGCCGGCCAGCCGAAGGTGAGTTCGGCGGCGCGGGCGGCGAGGCGGGTGCTGAACTCCTCGATGACCGGGCGTTCGACGTACAGGCGTTCGGTGCACAAGCAGACTTGGCCGCCGTTGGTGAAGACCGAGCGGACCGATCCCTCGACGGCCGCGTCGAGGTCGGCGTCGGCGAAGACCAGACCGGCGTTCTTGCCGCCGAGCTCGAACGACACCGCTTTCACGCCGTCGGCGGCGACCTTGGCGATCGCGCTGCCGGTGGCGGACTCGCCGGTGAAGGTGATCGCGTCGACGCCCGGATGCTTGGTCAGGAACTCACCGGCCGACGACGGACCGAAGCCGTGCACCAGATTGAAAACCCCGTCCGGTACGCCGGCAGCCGCCATCACCTCGGCGAGGACGGTCGCCGACGAGGGCGTCTCCTCGGAAGGCTTCACCACCACAGTGTTGCCGCAGGCAAGCGCCGGCGCCACCTTCCAGGTGAGTAGCAGCAACGGCAGATTCCACGGCACGATGATCGCGACGACGCCCACCGGCTTGCGCACCGCGTAGTTCAGCGCCCGCCGCCCGTCAGCCAGCGTCGTAGCAAACGACTCCGTCGAGGCAGTAGTCGCAAAGTCCGCAAACGCCCTGAAGTTGGCCGCCCCCCGAGGAATATCCAACGTCCGAGCCTGACTTATGGACTTCCCCGTATCCCCCACCTCCGCGGCCACCAGATCCTCGAACCGCCGCTCCAACTCATCCGCGACCCGCCGCAACACCCCCGCCCGCTCCTGCTCACTCATCCGCCCCCAAGGCCCGTCGAGAGCAGCCCGAGCAGCAGTCACAGCAGCATCCACAACACCGGAGTCGGCCTCGGCAACGTCGAAGATCTGCTCCCCCGTCACCGGACTGACCTTCGCAAACGTCGAGCCCCCGTCGACAAACGAACCACCAACAAAGTTGCGCAGCAGCCCGACCGACGAAGGTTTGCCGGTCAGCAGACCGGGTTGCCACAATCCGGCGCTCATCGGCGCCACCTCGCTTCGTCGCGACCGATGGAGGTCATCGTCTTGCTCCTGAGCGGGCGATGCGGGCGGCTGCGCCTAGGACGCCGGCTCCTAGCAGAACGGCGGCTGCCAGGAATTGGTGTTGGCGGTGGACGCGTTGTTGGACTTCGGCGTACGGGGTGGTGGAGAAGGAGACCAGCTCGTAGCGGGAGACGTAGCGGCCCGGGAGGAGGCGTTCGAGGGTGTGTTCGATGCGTTTGCCCAGGCGGAAGACGGGGCTGGTGACCTTGTCGCGCATTTCTACGAAGTTGTCGAGGGCCATGGCGGCGATCGCCTCGGTGTTTTCCCGGCGGCGGTGTTCGTACAAGGGCAAGGCCCGTGCCCAGGAGCCGCCGGTGTCGGCGAGGCAGCGGTCCAGCTCGACTACGTCTTCGAAGGCGCAGTTGGCGCCTTGGCCGTAGAAGGGGACGATGGCGTGGGCGGCGTCGCCGATCAACGCCGTACGGCCGTGGGCTTGCCAGGGTTGGGTGTGGACTGTGCCCAGGACACCGACGGGGTTGTGGAGATAGTCGTCGACCAAAGTTGGTGCTAGGGGCAACAAATCTGGGTAGTGGGTGCGGAAGTGGGCCTCGATGGAGGCTGCGTTGCTCAGGGCATCGAAGTCGCCGGCCGGCCAGAAAAGCGTGCAGGTGAAGGAGCGGTCCGGGTTCGGGAGGGCGATCATCATCGAGGTACCACGCGGCCAGATGTGCAAGGCGCCGGGGTCCAAAGCAAAATCAGCATTCACCGCGGGGATGCTCAGTTCCTTGTAACCGTAGTCGAGGAAGTCGACCGATTCCCCCACGGCACCCTCCGCCAGCAGTTGTTCGCGGACCGCCGAGCCGGCGCCGTCAGCGCCCAGTACCACGTCCGCGGACACCTTCACCTTGCCGCCGGGTGTCTCGAAGACCATCGACCCGGTGCACGAATCCAGCTCGGCCAACCGATGCTCGAAATGCACCGAGACCCCAGGCGCCGCGGCCGCCGCGTCGAGCAGCGCGTTGTTCAGCGTCCCCCGGCTGATCGAGTTGATCGCCCGATCCCCCGACGCGCTGTACTGCTGGAAGTCCAGCGGGCCGGCGACCGGATGGATCATCCGCCCCTTCATCGGCAGCGCGTCGGCCATCACCGAGTCGACCAGCCCGATCCGGCGCAACGCGTCCAGCCCGCGCTCGGAGATCGCCAGGTTGATCGACCGCCCCCGCTCGGGTTGCCCCACTCGCGGGTCCGGCCGGCGTTCGTACAGGTCGACCGACAGCCCACGCCGCGCCAGATAACACCCGAGCAGACTCCCCGCCAGGCCGGCACCGACGATGGCTACACGCTCAGTCATGCATTCTCCGGAACGGCTTCGGCCAGCGCCTCAACCGCGCGCCAGCAGTCGTGGTACAGCGAATAGAGCGGCACAGGGGCCAGCCGCAGTACGTCGGGTTCGCGCGCGTCCGCGATGACGCCGTGCTCGAAGCGCAGCGTCTCGGACAACGCGCCGGCCCGCAGCCCGCCGCCGATGCGGAGCGACAACTGGGCACCCCGCCGCAGCGGATCGGTCGGCGTGATCACGGTCAACGGACGGGTCGCGGTGATCCCGGCCAGCAATTTCTCCAGGTACGCCGTGAGTCGCAGGCTGCGCTCCCGGAGTACCGAGATACCGACCTTGTCGAAGATCTCCAGCGAGGTCCGCACCGGGCTCATCGAGAAGATCGGCGGGTTGGACACCTGCCACGCATCGGCCGACGCCGGCGGGCGCGACTCGGGTGCCATCTCGAAGCGGGATGCCTCCTCCGTGCTCCACCAGCCCTCGAAGCGCGGCAATCCCGCATCCAGGTGGCGCTCGTGCACAAAGGCGCCCGCGAGCGCGCCCGGACCCGAGTTCAGATACTTGTACGAGCACCAGGCGGCGAAGTCGACGTCCCACTCGTGCAGCGACAACGGCACGTTGCCGACCGCGTGTGCGAGATCCCACCCGACGACCGCGCCGGCCGCATGACCGGCCGCGGTGATCGCCGGGATGTCCATCAGCTCGCCGGTCAGGTAGTTGACCCCACCCAGCAGCACCAGCGCTACGTCGGGGCCGATGGCCTCGATGACGTCGGGAGTCCGCAGTACGTCCTCGCCGTCGCGCGGCCGGAGTCGCACCACCGCGTCGTCGGGTGAGTAGCCGTGGAACGCGGCCTGCGACCGTACGGCGTAGCTGTCCGACGGGAATGCCGCGTCCTCGATGACGATCTTGAAGCGGTCGGCGGTCGGCCGGTAGAACGACACCATCAGCAGGTGCAGGTTGACCGTCAGCGAGTTCATCACGACGGTCTCGGCCGGCAGCGCGCCGACCAGCCGGGCCGCGGGCTCGGTCAGCAGAGCGTGGTACGGAAGCCAGGGCCGGTCGGCATCGTGATGCCCGTCGACACCCCAGCGTCCCCAGGAGTCGAGGTCCTCGAGCAGTTCCACCCGCGTCGCCTTCGGCCGCAACCCGAGCGAGTTACCCGCGAAGTACGCGACCTCCGGATACCCCCCGGAGTGCACCGGCGGAACATCAAACAACTCCCGCCACCCAGGGTCGCCCTCGTCGAGCGCGATAGCGGCCGCCTCGGCCTCCCCCGGATCCACGATCCACCCCGGCCGCACCCACCCCCGCTTCACCGAGCCCAACCCCACGCCGTCCGGCCCCGCCGAGTCCGACCCCACGCTCTGCGACCCCGCCGAGCCGGCCTTCTCCGAGTCTGACTCCAGCGGGCCGGGCTGGTCCTCGTCCGGCGTCAGCTTGTCTGGGCTCACGACTCGATGACCGTGTCTTTTCCGACTGCTGTCACGCCGCCCTTGCTGACGGTGAAGCCGCGTTCGCGGTCGCGGTCCGGGTCGACGCCGACCTCGACGCCGTCGGGCACGATCACGTTCTTGTCCAGGATGACGTTCTTCAGCACCGCGTTCGCGCCGATCTTGCAGTTGTCCATGATGACCGCGTTCTTGATGTTCGCGCCCGCGCTGACGATCACGTTGGCGCCGAGCACCGAGTGGTCCACGGTCGCGCCGGAGATGATCGAGCCGGCGCAGACGATCGACTCACCGACGGTCGCGTTGTCGGTGAACTTGGCGCCGGGCAGCTGCGGGTGCGAGGTGAAGATCGGCCAGTCGGAGTTGTACAGGTTGAACACCGGCTGGATCGAGACCAGATCCATGTGCGCCTCGTGGTACGAGTCGAGCGAACCGACGTCGCGCCAGTACGACCGGTCGCGGTCCAGCGCCCCCGGTACGTCGTTGTCCTTGAAGTCGTACACCCCGGCCTTGCCCTCGGCAACCAGCATCGGCACGATGTCGCCACCCATGTCGTGCCGCGACGCCGGGTTGGCCGCGTCCTTGCGCAGCGCCTCCACCAGGACGTCGGCGCTGAACACGTAGTTGCCCATCGAGGCGAACGTCTCGTCCGGCGAGTCCGGCAGCCCCGGCGGGTCGGCCGGCTTCTCCAGGAACTCGGCGATCGTGTGCCCGTCCTCGGCGGTCTTGATCACGCCGAACTCGGACGCCTCGGCGCGCGGTACCCGGATCCCGGCCACCGTCACCCCATTGCCGCGGGCGATGTGGTCGGCGACCATCTGCGAGGCATCCATCCGGTACACGTGATCCGCGCCGAACACCACGATGATCTCGGGCTTGGCGTCGTTGATCAGGTTCATCGACTGGTAGATCGCGTCCGCGCTGCCCTGGTACCACTGCGGGCCGAGCCGTTGCTGAGCCGGCACACAGGTGACGTAGTTGCCCAGGAAGGTCGACATCCGCCAGGTGACCGTGACGTGTCTGTCGAGCGAGTGCGACTTGTACTGCGTCAGGACGCACAAGCTGCGGATGCCCGCGTTGACCAGGTTGGACAGTACGAAGTCGATCAGCCGATAACTGCCCCCGAACGGCACGGCCGGTTTGGCCCGGTCCGCCGTGAGCGGCATCAGCCGCTTCCCCTCGCCACCGGCCAGCACGATTCCGAGAATTCTGGGTGCCTTCGCCATGTCCGCACCTTAGCTTTCGATTCCCCTTTGCATAAGACGGTTGCGAGTGTCGCCACACTGGGGGCATGCCGATGCTCGTCGAACCCACCACTTCTGTTCACCGATCCTTCCTCGAAGCTTGGGACGAGTTGCGGTCTTCGGAGGAGCGGTGGATGGGGGCGAGCGGGTTCCGCGAGCGGTGGACCCGGGAGCAGGCCGAGGACCCGGGCGAGTTCGCGCGGATGGTCGAGGCGATCCGCGCGGACGCCGACGAGAGCATCCCGCCGCCGCCCGATCTGGTGCATCAGACGACGCTCTGGTTCGTCGACGACGGGGTCGAGTGGCTCGGCCGGCTCGCGATCCGACATACCCTCACACCGCCGCTGCTCGAGCTCGGCGGGCACATCGGGTACTGCGTACGCCCGTCCGCCCGCCGCCGCGGCCACGCCACCCAGATGCTGCACCAGTCGCTGCCGATCGCCGCCCGGCTCGGCATCGATCCCGCCCTGGTCACCTGCGACGCCGACAACGACGCATCCCGCAAGGTCATCCTCGCCGCCGGCGGCGAACAAGAAGACGAACGCCACGGCAAACTCCGCTTCTGGGTAGCAACCCACACATCCTGAAGCCCGCCCCTCTCCCGCCCGCCCCCTCTCCCGCCCGCCCCCTCCCCCGCCACCATCTGAGGGGTTAACCCCTGAGTTGGTGGGTTGCCTGCTCAGATACTCGCTGGGCAACCCACCGTCTGAGGGGTTAACCCCTCAGATGGTGGCGGGAGAGGGGGCTGGGGGCGGGAGGGGAGGGGGTGGTGTGGCTTATGGTCGGGGGATGAGGATCGCGATTCTGACGCGTGAGTTTCCGCCGGATGTGTACGGCGGGGCCGGGGTGCATGTCGACTTTCTGGTCCGGGAGTTGCGCAAGCTGCTCGAGGTCGAGGTGCACTGCATGGGCGAACCACGAGCCGGCGCGATCGCGCACTCCGAGGACGACCCGCGGATCCCGCACGCGAACGCGGCGCTGCGCATTCTCTCGACCGACCTGACCATGACGGCGGCGGTCGGCGAGGCCCAGCTCGTCCACTCCCACACCTGGTACGCGAACATGGCCGGCCACTGGGCCAAGCTCCTGTACGGCATCCCGCACGTGGTGACCGCGCACTCCCTCGAACCGCTGCGCCCGTGGAAGGCCGAGCAACTCGGCGGCGGGTACCGGCTGTCGAGTTGGGCCGAGCGTACGGCGTACGAGGCTGCTGATGCCGTCGTCGCGGTCAGCAACGCGACCCGCGACGACATCCTCGCCAGCTACCCGGCGATCGACCCGGCCAAGGTCCACATCATCACCAACGGGATCGACGCGGACTTCTACCACCCGGACCCGTCGACGGCCGTGCTCGAGCGGCTCGGCGTCGACCTCAGCCGTCCGTACGTGACGTTCGTCGGCCGGATCACTCGCCAGAAGGGGGTGCCGCATCTGCTCCGCGCGGGGCTGCAGCTGGATCCGTCGGTACAGCTCGTACTGCTGGCAGGCGCCGCCGACACCCCCGAACTGAAGGCCGAGACCGACGCCCTCGTCGACGAGCTGAAGACGAGTCGCGACGGCGTCTTCATCGTCTCCGAAATGCTGCCGCGCGAAGAGGTCCGCCAGGTGCTCACCCACGCGCTCGCGTTCTGCTGCCCGTCGATCTACGAGCCACTCGGCATCGTCAACCTGGAAGCGATGGCCTGCGAGACGGCCGTCGTCGCCAGCGCGGTCGGCGGCATCCCGGATGTCGTCGTCGACGGCGAGACCGGCACGCTCGTCGCGTACGACGAGAACGACCCCACCACCTTCGAACGCCAACTCGCCGAAGGCATCAACGCCCTCGTCGCCAACCCCGCCAAGGCCGAGGCGATGGGCAAGGCCGGCCGCACCCGAGCCATCGCCGACTTCGGCTGGGACGCCGTAGCCAACCGCACCGTCGAGCTCTACCAGTCGCTGATCTAGACAGCGAGCCGCCACCACACGCCAACCCGGCAAGAGTGGGGTGCCGGCGGCCGCGCTGAGCGTGAGCCAGCTGAGTCGGCGAGGTTGGTGTGTGGTGGGCGCGCTGGTCCTAGCCGATGCCGGCGGTTGGGGATTCGCTGGTGAGCCAGGTGGTGAGGAGGCGGGCGCCGGCGCCGGTGGCGCCCAACGAGTATTCGTACTCGTCGCGGGGGGACTCGGCGATGCTCGACAGGTCGAGGTGGGCCCACGGGAGGCCGCCGGTGAAGGCCTTCAGGAAGAGGGCGGCGGTGATGGAGCCGGGGCCCTTCGAGCTGTTGACCGAGTCGGCGACTGGCGTGGAGATCAGGTCGGCGTACTCGTCCGGCAGCGGCATCCGCCAAAGGCGCTCGCCCGAGGTCTCGCCGGCGTCGGCCAGTTGCGACGCGAGGCCGTCGTCGGTGGCGAACAGGCCGCCGTACAGCATCGAGCCGAGCGACACCTTGATCGCGCCGGTCAGCGTCGCGATGTCGACGATCGCGTCCGGCTTCAGTTCGTTGACCGCATAAGCGAGCCCGTCGGCGAGCACCAGCCGCCCCTCGGCGTCGGTGTTCTTGACCTCCGTCGTCCGCCCGCCGTAGTGCCGGATCACGTCGTCCGGCCGGTACGCCGTCCCCGACGGCATGTTCTCCGCCGAGCAGATCAACCCCGTGACCTTGACCTGCGCCCCCAGGTCGCGCAGGGCCGACATCGTCGCGATCACCGAGCCGCCGCCGGTCATGTCCCGCTTCATCGACACCATGCCCTCGCGCGGCTTCAGCGACAGGCCACCGGTGTCATAGGTGATGCCCTTACCCACCAGCACGACGTACGGCGTGTTCTTGGTCGCGCCCGCCGGCACATAGTCGAGCCGGATGAACCGCGGCGGCCGGGTCGACCCCTTGCCGACCGCGAGGATGCCACCGAAGCCATCGGCCGCCAGTTGCTTCTCGTCCCAGACCTTGACCTCGAGCCCGGTCTGCGCCGCGAGCTCGGTGGCACGAGCGGCCATCCAGGCCGGGTCCTTCTCGTTGGACGGCGTGGTGGCGAACTGCCGCGCCAGCCACCCGGTCCGGCCGATCACCAACCCGCGCTCCAGCACAGCGGAGCGGTCCAGCTCGGTCCCGTCGGTCAGTACGACCCGCTCGACCAGCGGCTTGCCCACGTCGACCGTCTTGCGGGTGAACGTGAACGACCCGAGCGCGATCCCCTCGGCGAACGCCTGGAGCGCCTCGTCGTCGATGCCCTCGGCAACGACCGTGGTCAGCTCGTCCTTGCCCCGGCCGAACCGCGCGATCGCCGCACCGGCGTGTCGCAGCTCCCGGGCGGTCCCGTCACCGGCGCCGACCAGCAGCACCTCGGCGACCTCACCGGTCAGCAGCGGGTACGCCGCGGTCGCACCCGCCGCGGCGCTGAAGCCGGACGCGCGCTGCGCCTCGAGCAGTTTGCCGAGGTCGACCCCGAGCCGCTCGCCGGCCTCCTTGGCAGCGGCCGGCAGACCCGCCTCGCCGATCACGATGACCCAGGTCCGCGACCCGTGCACGGGGAGCCCCGGCTGCCAGACGACGGCAGGCAGAGTCGGGAAGCTGTTGCGGGCGCTGCTGCGGCGAGCCACCTTGGTCGTCCTCACTGTTTTGATCAGATGAAAATGTCGATGTCACCGTAACGACCCCGGCCGGTGCCGGAAAAGGCACCCACCGGGGTCGTGGAGTGGTTGTGGGTGCGCCCGCCTGGAGCACACCGGAGAATCGGATCAGCCGACAACGGCTTTGAGCGCGTTCCCCAGCTCGGTCGCCTCATCGGCGTTCAGCTCGACGACGAGCCGACCGCCGCCCTCGAGCGGAACCCGCATCACGATGCCCCGGCCCTCCTTGGTGACCTCGAGCGGACCATCGCCCGTCCGCGGCTTCATCGCCGCCATGCGCGCACCCCTTCCCTCATTGGATACTGCCCTCTTCGGTGTTGAGCGACGACACCACACGGGCGCTGGAGTCCCCGGCGCCCGCACGGTGATGCGCCGTCGGCGCGCATCGCAAAGTGTGTATCTCGACCCATTATCCCCGATCCCAGGCCAGAGCCGTGCACCATACGGCAGACTCAGGTCTCGTGCACGCCCGTTCAGCCCTCTTCGACCTGTACGGCGACCACCTGCGCGCGCGTGGAGCGCGTGCACCGGTGGCCGCCCTGGTTCGGCTGCTTGCCCCGCTGGGCGTGCATCCTCCGGCCGTCCGCACCGCCGTGTCGCGGATGGTCCGGCAGGGCTGGCTGGAGCCGGTCCGGATCGACGGGCAACCCGGTTACGCGCTCACGTCCCGGGCGCGTCGCCGCCTCGATGATGCCGCCGTCCGGATCTACCGGACAGAGGCCGACGGCAACCTCCCACCGGACCGGCCAGACGGGCCGGGCAGCAACGGCGAGGCACCCGGCGGCTGGGACGGGCACTGGCATCTGGGCATCCTGCGGGAGGTCCCGAACGCCCGCCGGCGCGAGCAGCTGGCGAGCCAACTCGCCTTCCTGGGTTGGGCTCCGCTGTCCGACGCGGCCTGGGTCGGCCTGCGCAACGACGCCGAGGTGGACCAGATCCTCGGTCTGGAAGGGATCGCCGTGGACCGGTTCCGCGCGCCGGTCGAGGACGACGCGGCGGAGTTCGCCCGCCGGGTCTGGAAGCTGGACGAGCTAGGCGCGTCGTACGACTCCTGGCTGAAGGACGCGAAGGCGCTGGTGGACGACGCCGGGGACGACCTCACCGACGAGCAGGCGTTCGCAGTACGGTCGGAACTGCTGCACGAATGGCGCAAGTTCCTGTTCCTCGATCCGGGGCTGCCGGCCGAGCTGCTGCCGGCCGACTGGGCCGGTACCAGGGCGGCCGCGTTCTTCGACTTCCACGCCACCCGGCTGGGCCACGCGGCCGGGCGTTTCGTGGACAACTGCCTGACGATTCACTGACTATCTTCACCGAGTGTTGGGAGCCAGCAACGATGAGTGACTCTGTTCTGTACGACGTGGCCGACGGCGTCGCGACGATCACCCTGAACCGGCCGGACGCGATGAACGCGTTCGACACCCCGACCAAGGTGGCGTTGCGGGACACCGTCCAGGCGGCGGCCGCGGACGACGCCGTCCGGTGTGTCGTGCTGACCGGCACCGGGCGCGCCTTCGGCGTCGGGCAGGACCTGAAGGAGCACATCCGGCTGCTCGAGGCGAACGACACGGACGCGCTGTGGAGCACGGTCCCCGACCACTACGCGCCGATCGCGCTGGCGCTGGCCGAGATGCCGAAGCCGGTGATCGCCGCGGTGAACGGGGTGGCCGCCGGGGCCGGCGCGTCGATGGCCTTCGCCTGCGACTTCCGGATCGTCGCGGAGACGGCCGGCTTCAACTTCGCCTTCGCGGGGATCGCGCTGTCGTGCGACACGGGAGTCTCGTGGACGCTGCCGCGGCTGATCGGTACGGCGCGGGCGACCGAGCTGCTCTACTTCCCGCGGACGATCCCGGCCGCTGAGGCGCTGACGCTGGGGTTGGCGACTTCCGTCGTACCGGCTGAGGAACTCGCCGGCGCGACTGCTGAGCTGGCGGCCAAGCTGGCCAACGGGCCGACCGTCGCGTACGGGTCGATCCGGCAGTCGATCGCGTACTCCGCGACGCACACGCTGGCCGAGTCGCTCGCCTTCGAGGGCGGCAAGATGCAGCTCACCGGCGACACCGAGGACCACCGCAACGCGGTCGCGTCCTTCGTCGCGAAGGAGAAGCCGACCTTCCACGGCAAGTAGGTCCCGGACGCGCCGCGGCCCGGAAACCCCACCTGAGGGTTTCCGGGCCGCTGCTTGTTCAGCTGAGGATCAGCGGATGGTCTGGAAGGTGCTCAGACCGGTCTTGCCGTTGGCCCACAGCTGGTTGACCCGGCTGCGCTCGGTCGAGTTCGGGTAGGCGTTGGTGCAGGACGGGCCGGGGCCGCCACCGGACATCAGCTCGCTGCACGGACCGGAGTAGTGGTCCGGCAGGCCGAGCACGTGACCGGTCTCGTGGGCGACGATCCGGGTCGGGTTGTACTGCTGCGCCTGGGCGAAGTCGAGGAAGATGTAGCCCCGGCCGTGGCCGTTGGTGGACGCGTACGAACCGCGCGGGTCGTTGCCCTGGGTGTAGTAGAAGTCGTACGAGCCGCTGGTCACCTGCTGCAGCTTGACGTTGCTGACGGAGGAGTTCCAGATCGACGTCGACTGGGAGATCTGGCTGGAGAACGACGACGCGTTGTTCCGGTACCGGACCGTGACGGCCGCGAGCTTGTTGCCGCTCTTGGCCTGCTTGGCCGTGGCGGACTTCATCACCGCGTCGTAGAACGCCTTGTTGGCGGCGGCTTCGGCCGGCGAACCGGCGTAGGTCGAGACGGTGGTCGCCTCCGCGCGCTCGGGGGCGGGAGCGGCGGTCGCCTGGCCGGCCGCCGCGGCCGAGAAGCCGAGGGCGGCGGTGGCCAGGACGGCCAGGGAGGAAATGAGCTTGCGATGGGGCATGGGCGGGCCTCATTCAGATCTTGGGGCGGAGAGCGATCGGTGGACTACCGAAAGCGACTGACCCCGCAGTGATACCAAGGGGCGGCATTTTCCGCACCAGGGCGGCAAATAACCGAGGGTATTCCTGCACGCACCCTCGGTTGAATCTGAAAACCGGCCGGGTAACCCGGCGTTTGAGATCGCTGACAGAGTTGGGGTTGTCACTGATAGAGGGTGGCGGCGATGCGGGCCAGAGAGCGGATCGGCGCGGTCTTGTTGGTGCTGGACCAGGCGAGCACGAGATGGCTCGGTGGGCGATCGCTGAGTGGCACCACGGTGAGGCCGGGCGGAAGGTCGTGCCCGAGTGGCGCGATGCCGACAGTTCCGTTCCAGAGCACTGATTGAACGCATTCCTGGACCGTCCGCACGACTGGTCCTGTGCTGTCGTTCGTAGTCCAGTAGGCGCGCCAGATCGGGTCGGTGCCGTCGGGGAGGCGGAACCACGGGCGGTCGGCCAGATCGGTCAGGGCGAGCGATTCGTGGTCGGCGAGGGGGTCGTCGGTTCGGAGTACGGCGCCGACCGGGTCGGAGCGGAGGAGCTGGGTCGAGATGCCGGTGTCGTCGAAGGGGGAGCGGGTGATGGCTACGTCGACGAGGCCGGTGCGGAGGCCGATGGTCGGGTCGGTGAAGTCGGCTTCGTGGATCAGCACGGTGATACCGGGGTGTTGTTCGCGGAAGGCGGCGATGAGGGCGGGGCCGGCCTGCTCGACGCTGCCGCCGAGGGTGCCGATGGTGATCGTGTCGGCGCCGGCGGCGATGGCGACGCGCGATCTGAGTTGGTCGACCTGCTTGAGGAGTAGGCGCGTTTCGTCGTACAGGGCGGTGCCGGCCGGGGTGAGGGCGACGCCCGCCGGGGAGCGGGTCAGGAGGATGGCGTCGAGGTCGGTCTCGAGTTGCTTGATCGCGCGGCTCAGTGGGGGCTGGGTCATCGCGAGCCGCGCGGCGGCGCGGCCGAAGTGGAGTTCCTCGGCGACGGCGACGAAGTAGTTGAGGCTGCGCAGGTCCATCACCAGCGACGATACCCGGAAGGTATCGGGCCATCAGGATCGGGCTTGGACGCCGGCCGCTCCCCCGCGCTGGACTGAACGGGACACGAAAGGAGTCCTTCGAATGGAATTACCTGAGCCTGTTGTCGACGTCGGCGGTGCGCGGGAGATCGGCCGCGACCTGGTGGTCATCCCCGACCGGAGTGTGCCGCTGGTGCCCAATATCGGGGTGATCGGTGGTAGCGAGGCGGTGCTTGTCGTGGACACCGGGATGGGGCCGCGGAATGCCGAACGGGTGCTGGAGTTCGCGCTCGAGTACGCCGCTGGGCGACGCCTGTATCTGACTACGACGCACTTTCATCCCGAGCACGCGTTCGGGGCCGCGGTCTTCGCGGGCGAGGCGACATACCTCGTCAACCAGGCGCAGGCCGACGACCTGGCGGTCAAGGGAGCTGGGTACCTGCAGATGTTCCGCGGGTTGGGCGAGACGGTCGCGCAGGCGTTGGACGGAGTCGAGCTCGTCGCGCCGGACACGGTCTACGCATCGGCACACTCGCTGGATCTCGGTGATCGGGTGGTTGAGTTGCGGGCGACCGGTCGCGCGCACAGCAAGGGTGATCAGGTGGTGAGGGTGGATGACGTGCTCTTCACCGGCGACCTGGTCGAGGCTGGGCAGTTCGCGATCTTCCCGTGGTTCCCGCCGCATGATGTCGACGTGTCGGGCACTCGGTGGCTGGCGGTGATGCAGCGGCTGGTCGATGCGGAGCCGGTGCGCACCGTCGTACCGGGGCATGGCGAGGTCGGTGGTGCTCAGCTGCTGGCCGACACCCGCGACTACCTCGAACTGCTCCGCGACGAGACCTGGCGCCGCCGCGACTCCGCGATGGACGAGGAGACGATCGTCGCCGAGGTCACCGACGTCATGCTGAAACGCCACCCCGACTGGACCGGCCAGGACTGGATCACGTCAGGAGTTCGCTGCCTCTGCGCCGACCACAGTTAGCGGGCGATGCAGTCGGCGAGGTGGTCGTTGACGATGCCGGTGGCCTGCATGAGGGCATAGCTGGTGGTGGGGCCGATGAAGACGAACCCCTTCTTCTTCAGGGCTTTGGCCATCGCGATCGACTCCGGGGTGGTGGCCGGGACGTCGCTCATCGTCTTCGGGGCCGGGCGATCGGCGGGCTGGAACGACCAGAGCAGGTCGGTCAGCTCGCCGGGCTCCAGCTCGAGCAGGGCGCGGGCGTTGGTGATGGTGGCGTTGATCTTCAGCCGGTTGCGGACGATCCCCGCGTCGGCCATCAGCCGGTCGAAGTCCTGCTCGCCGTACGCCGCGATCCGCTCCGGATCGAACTGGTCGAAGGCTTTGCGGAAGTTCTCCCGCTTGCGCAGGATCGTGATCCACGACAATCCGGACTGGAACCCCTCGAGCGTCATCCGCTCGTACAGGCCGTGGTCGTCGCGGATCTCCTTGCCCCACTCGTCGTCGTGGTACGCGATGTACTCCGGCGCGGAGGTGGCCCAGCTGCACCGCAGCAGCCCGTCGGGGCCGGTCACGGCCGTCATCGCGCGACCACCGCGGCGAGGCGCTTGAGCGAGATGCGCATCATCAGCTCGAACGCGGGGCGGACGAGCGGCCAGGAGATCCGGCCGAGGGCGCCCAGGGGTGGGATGACGTCCTCGGACCAGGTGAACGTGCTGCCACCCGTCGTGGGGCGGACTGCGAACGTACCGGTGCCGCGGACGATCGTGCCGAGGTGTTTCACCGTGCATTCGTGGGGTGGGTCCCAGTGGGTGATGACCATGTCGTCAGTGAATCCCAAGGGACCGACACTTGTTCGCGCCGCTACTCCCCCGCCGACGCCCTGGCCGTCGTTGTCGGTGGACCAGACGCGGGTGAACAGCATCCAGGCGGACTGACCGTTCCAGTCCATCACCGCGTCCCAGGCGGCCTGCGGGTCGAGCGGCAGGTCGATGGCGGCTTCGGCGTGGCAGGACATCAGTTCGGACGCTGGACGGCGCTCACGTCGGGCGCGGCACTGTGCCGGCCGCGGGGCTGCCCGTCCTCGTCCGAGTCGTCGTCCGCGCCGGAATCGGAGTCGGTGGCGTCAGCGTCGGTGGCGTCGGTGGGTGGGGTGGCGGCGGCCATCTCGGCGAGGGTCTCCTCGGAGTACTCCGGGGGTGGCTCTTTCGCCTGGAACCAGGACTCCGGTTCGGCTTCCTCGCTGGTGTGGACGAGCTCTTGCAGCATCGGCGGGAGTGGCACGGGAGCCTGCGGTCGCGCATCGAGCACAGAAGCCGGCTCTTCCTCGAACCAAGGCTCAGCCGTTGCTTCGTCGGCCGCCGGTACGGCCGGTACGTCGGTGGCCGCCGGTACAGCCGGTAC
>NZ_BAAAHK010000022.1:122305-139027 GCF_039525325.1 Kribbella koreensis | reverse complement strand
GTACGTCGGTGGCCGCCGGTACAGCCGGTACGTCGGTGGCCGCCGGTGCAGGAGGTGCCTCGGCGGGGGTTGCTGCCGTGGGTTGAGCAGGCTGTTCGGGCTGCGGTTCAGCCGGTGGCTGGGTAGCCACCGGCGCCTCGGCGACGACTTTTTCGTCTTCTTCGGGCGTCGGGAAGTCGCCGCCTACGAGGATGGGCAAGTTGTAGCCGGTGTCGTCGAAGTCGGCCGGTTCGTAGTCGGCGCGGGCGGTGAAGCCGGCGCCTTCGGGGCCGTGGATGATCGGGCTGACGGCTCGTTCGAGGTCGGCGATCCGGCGGTCGCGTTCGGCGACCTCGCGGGCGACCCGTTCGAGCAGGGTGTCGACCTCGTCCATCCGGTAACCGCGCAGGCCGACGCCGAAGCGGGCCGTCTCGAGGTCGTCGGCGGTGAGCGCTTGCCGCGCGGGCACCGTCAGATCCGGCCGGTCGTCGTACGCCGGGGCCATCGCGCCCCACCGTCCCGAGGCAACGACGGCAACAGCCCCGATCAGGAGCACGACAATCAGCCCGAAGAACCACATCACGTGACCGATCGTGCCATGCCGACGGACAACCCCGCACAACCACGGGCCGGTCGCCGGTTGTCAACCCCCACTTTCACCCGCCGCCCGGGCCGGGACCGGCACAGGTTTCACATGCCGTCGGAGCCGAGGCGGCGGGTCTCCCGGCGTTCCCGGGCCTCCGGGCTGTCGGACTCGGCGACGTCGCGGGCGGCGGCCGCGGCAGCTTCCTCAGCGGCCGCGTCGGCCATCTCGCCGGCCTTCACGATGTAGCTGATCGCCTCGTCCACATCGTCGGTGATGGTGAACATCTCCAGGTCCGCCGCCGAGATCTTGCCGTCGGCAAGCATCGTCTCGCGCAGCCAGTCGGCCAGCCCGCTCCAGTACGACGTACCGAACAGCACCACCGGAAACGACGTCACCTTGCGCGTCTGCGCCAGCGTCAGCGCCTCGAACAGCTCGTCCAGCGTGCCGAACCCGCCCGGCATCACGACGAACCCCTGCGCGTACTTCACGAACATCGTCTTGCGGGTGAAGAAGTACCGGAAGTTCATCCCGATGTCGACCCACTCGTTCAGCCCGTTCTCGAACGGCAGCTCGATCCCCAGCCCGACCGACACCCCACCGGCCTCGGAGGCGCCCTTGTTCGCCGCCTCCATCACACCCGGTCCACCACCGGTGATCACCGCGTAACCGGCGCCGACCAGCTTGCGCCCGAACTCCTCCGCCGCCGTGTACATCGGGTCCTCGGGCTTGGTCCGCGCCGAGCCGAAGACGCTGATGGCCGGCCCGAGCTCGGCCAGCATCCCGAAGCCCTCGATGAACTCCGACTGGATCCGCAGCACCCGCCACGGGTCGGTGTGCACCCAGTCCGACGGACCGCGGCTGTCCAGCAGCCGCTGCTCGGAGGTCGAGTGCTGCACCTGGTTGCGGCGCATCACGACAGGCCCCCGCTGCTGCGAGCCCTGCGGACGGTCGGGTTTGATCGAGGGTTCTTCCATGTCCCCAAGATTAGTGCGGACAAGCCACCCAGGCCCGCCGAACGCGAGCGCGCCCTACGACGTCAACCAAGTCCTCAACCGCTGTTCACACTGCTCGATCTCCGCTTCCGGCACGAACTCGTCCTGCTTGTGCGCGTACAGCGGGTCGCCCGGCCCGTAGTTCACCGCCGGCACCCCCAGCGTCGTGAACCGCGCGACGTCGGTCCAGCCGAACTTCGGCTGCGGTTCGCCCCCGACCACCTGCAGGAACGCGGCCGCCGCCGGCCGCTCCAGCCCCGGCAGTCCACCCGGCGCCGAGTCGGTCACCACCACGTCGTACCCGGCGAAGACCTCCCGCACATGCGCCTCGGCCTCCGCCTCCGACCGGTTCGGCGCGAACCGGTAGTTGACCGACACCGTGCACAGATCCGGTACGACGTTCCCGGCGACCCCGCCGCTGATCGCGACCGCGTTGAGCCCCTCGCGGTACTCGAGCCCGTCGATCGGCACCCGCCGCGGCTCGTACGCCGCCAGCCGGTCGAGGATCTCCCCGGCCGCGTGGATCGCGTTCTTGCCCATCCATGAGCGCGCTGAGTGGGCCCGCTCGCCATGCGTTGTCACCTCGACCCGCATCGTGCCCTGGCAGCCCGCCTCGACGACCGCGTTCGACGGCTCCATCACGACCGCGAACACGCCCTCCAGCAGCTCGGGGTGCGTCCGCGTCAGCTTGAACAGCCCGTTGCGCTCCGACTCGATCTCTTCGCAGTCGTAGAAGACATAGGTGATGTCGCGGTTCGGCTCGGTCAGCGTCGCCGCCAGCCGCAGTCCGACCGCGACGCCGCCTTTCATGTCGCAGGCGCCGAGCCCGTGGATCAGCCCGTCCGCGCGCCGGGCCGGCAGGTTGTCGTTCAGCGGCACGGTGTCCAGATGCCCGGCGACGACGATCCGCTCCGGGCGCCCCAGTTCGGTCCGGGCGACGACGGTGTTGCCGTGCCGCGAGACGGTCAGATGCGCGTACGCCGACAGCGCCGACTCGACCGCGTCGGCCAGCTCCTCCTCGGTCCCGCTGACCGACGAGACGTCGACGAGCGCAGCACAAAGGTCCGGGCCGGACAGAGACAGATCAAGCTTCGCCATCAGAATCCTCAACTGCTGCTGGTAGGAACACACAGAACTCATTGCCCTCTGGATCGGCGCAGACGTGCCAGCCGATTTCGTCGTCCTTGGGTCGCAGCAGTGTCGCACCCGCGGTCAGGACGGCGTCGAGGTCGGGTGCGGTGATGTCCCAGTGGATGCGGTTCTTCACCGTCTTCGGCTCCGGCACGGGGTTGAAGACCCAGTACCTGAACGGCAGCCCGGGTACGTTCTCCAGCCAGTACCACGGCTTGCCCGGCTCGTGCCCGACCTCACCCCCGACCACCCCGGCCCACCAGCGCGCCTGCGCCTCCGGGTCGGCCGAGTCCACGGCCAGCTCCATCAATCGGTACTCCGGAACCTTCTCCCGCACGAATCCGCAGAACTCGCCGCCCTCGGGGTCGGCCAGGACCGCCCAGTGCTGTCGCTCCGAGATCGGGCTCAGCACGGTCGCGCCGGCTCGTACCAGGTCCTCGATCGCGCTGGTGTGCACGTCCAGATGCACCCGCTGCTTGACCGTCCGCGGCTCCGGCACCCGATTGATCCAGATCGTCTTCTCGGGCCGGTCACCGACCAGCACCTCCGGGTTGTCCGCCGGCGCGGTCAACCCGAGCAGCCGCCCCCAGAACGACGTCATCACACTCGGGGACGCCACATCGATACACAGATCCTTGAACCGCCCCAGACTCATAGCTCGAGGCTAATGGCTAGCCCGCGTGCTTTCGCTGATAGTGACGGTTGACGCGCTCACGGTTGCCGCAGGACGGGGAACACCAGGTCTGCCGCGGATCGTCCTGCAGGAAGTACTTGACGCAGCGCGCCGCCGGGCACGCCCTCAGCCGCAGTCGCTCGGGGCTCGCAAGGAAGTCGATCCCCGACCGCCCGACTGCGCCCAGCAGCAGCCCGACCGGCTCGGACGCACCGCCGGTCCAGCGCACGACCGGCTCGCCCTCGTCCGGCCACTCCAGATGCGCACTCCCAAGGCCGTCCGCCGCCTCGTTCAACATCCGCACCGCAGTGACCGGATCAAGCAGCCTGCCGGCATCAGCCTTGCTCGGCGGCGCCGGGCTGACCGCCCGGGCAAACAACGAACGCACTGCCCGCCGTACGCCGACGAGCCGCTCCCGAACCTCGTCGTCAACCGCGATCACCGACGCGTCGAAGCCTCTCGGCCCACCGAGCACCTGCTCCACGAGCGGAGCGTTTGCCCGGATCCACGCCCCGGTCAGCTCCCCCGTCGCGAGGCCGTCCGCCACTCCGCCTTGCCCGTCGTGCCGGATGGTGGCGGCGATCTCGAAGGCGAGCACGGTCATGATCGGCATACTATCGCCTCTAACGGCAGAATCAGATCTAGCATTAGCCAGGAAGGGATTGCGGTGAATCCTCCGATCGAAGCGTCGATCAGCCGACTCAACGCCCTGCTCGTCGACCTCGACGACGCCACGGTCCGGGCACCCTCCGCCCTGCCGGGCTGGTCGCGCGGACACGTCCTCACCCACATCGCGAACTTCGGCGAGGCGATGACGCGCCAGATCGACGAGGCGCGAGCGGGCCGGTTGATCGAGATGTACGACGGCGGGCGACCCGCCCGGGATGCTGCGATCGAGGCCGGTGCCGGGCGGTCCGCCGATGAGCTGAGGGATCACGTGGCGACGGCGAGCGCTGGATTGCTGGCGGCGTGGGAGAAGGTCGACGACTGGTCACGGCCGGTGCGGCACCGGGACAGCGATCTGGCGGCGACCGTCTACGCGGGCTGGCGGGAGTACGAAGTACACACCGTCGATCTCGCGTTGGAGCCCACCTCGGACGACTGGTCCGAGGACTTCTGCCTTCACCTCCTCGACTTCCTCCGGCCGCGGACGCCCGACGGGATCCACCTGATCCTGGACGCAGGCACCAGTCGCTGGGAGAACGGCACCGGCGAGGACCGGCTGCTCGCAGGCAGGCTGACCGACCTCACCAGCTGGCTCGCAGGCCGCCCGCTCGTCCGCGAGATCACCGGGGATCGCCCCGAGCTCAAGCCGTGGCCGTGATCTCCGGCTCTGCCGCGAGCGACAATCGAAGCGTGGGACCGGATCCAGAGCTGCGCTCAGCACTCCTCGCCGACCGAGCCGGTACGGCGAACCGCATCGCCGCGCTCACCGCCGACCTGGAAGCGATCGTCGAGGCCTCCCGCCTGGTCGCAACCGACGACGAACACGACCCCGAAGGCGCCACGATCGCCTTCGAACGCTCCCAGACGACCACGTTCCTCGAAGACGCCCACAAACACCTCGCCGACCTCGACAGCGCCCTCGACCGCCTCGAAGCCGACGACTTCGGCCGCTGCGAGATCTGCGGCAACCCGATCGCGGCCGGCCGGCTGATCGCCCGGCCGACCGCCCGGACCTGCATCGACTGCGCGACCTGATCAACCGGCCGTCGAGCACTCACTTCAGGCCGGTGGTTTTCATCGCGTCGACGAGGCGTTTCTGGCCGGCCACGAAGACGATGACCGTGGGGATGGCCGCGATGACAGCGGCGGCGAGGATGAGGTTCCAGGCCGAGGCGTACTGACCTTGCATGCCTGCGATGCCGAGCTGGATCACCCGGAGGTCTGGATTGCGAGTGATCGTCAGCGGCCAGAGGAACGCGTTCCAGTTGGCCAGGAAGAACAATACCGACAGACTCGCGAGCACCGGACGACTCAACGGCAGGATGACGCTCCAGTAGCGGCGCCAGTAGCCGCAGCCGTCCAGGTCGGCGGCCTCTTCGAGTTCGCGCGGGATGTTGAGGTAGTACTGGCGGAGCAGGAAGATGCCGAAGGCATGGAAGATGCTCGGCACGATCAAGCCGGCGTAGCTGTCCAGCAGGCCGAGTTGCTTGGCGACCAGGAACAGCGGCACGAGGATGACCGGCAGCGAGACGAGCAGCGTCGACATGATGCCGGAGAAGATGATCCCGCGGCCCGGGAAACGCAAGCGGGCCAGGGCGTAGGCAGCCATCGAGTGGAAGAACAGCGCGACGACGGTGACGACGACCGAGACGATCGCACTGTTCAGCAGGAAGCGCGGCAGCGGGATCTTCAGCAGGACGTACTGCAGGTTGTCGAGCGTCCAGGTCGAAGGCCAGCCGAAGGAGAAGACATCCTCCGCAGGCTTCAGCACACTGATCAGCACCCAGAGCAGCGGCGCAACGGCGAGCAGAGCCAGTACGTGCGCCAGGATCGGGAAGAACCTAGTCCTCATCGAAGCGGCCTCCTCGGGTGACGGCGAACATCACGCCGGTGCAGAGAATGAGCAGGGCGACGACGACGGTGGTCAGCGCAGCGGCGTACCCCATGTTGTTGAAGGTGAACGCCTGCTCGTAGATGTAGATGACGACCGTGCTCGTCGCGCGCGCCGGCCCGCCCTTGGTCAGCACGTAGACGAGGTCGAAGGCCTGCAGCCCGGTCACCGCCCCGATCGTCGAGTTGACCACGACGAAGAAGCTGGTCGGCCGGAGCAGCGGCCAGATCACGTACCGGAACCGCTGCCACGCGCTCGCGCCGTCGATCTGCGCCGCGTCCTCGAGCTCCTTCGGCACATCCTTCAGCCCGGCCAGGAAGACCAGCATCTGATAGCCCATCAGGAACCAGACCGAGATCACCACATAGGTGCCCAGGGCAAGCGACGGCGTACCGAGGAACGACACGTCGCCCAGCCCCAGCGGCGCCAGCAGCTTGGAGAGCGCGCCGCGTTTGTCGACCAGCAGGAACTGCCAGATCAGGCCGACCACGACCAGGCTGACCACGTTCGGCAGGAAGAACGCCGAGCGGACCCAGCCGATCCCCTTGAAGTGGTTGCGGACCAGCATCGCGAGCGCGAAGCTCACCACGAACGCGATCGGCACGAAGCTGACCACGTAGATCGCGGTCACCTTGAGCGACGCCCAGAGCTGATCGTCGCCCGCCATCAACCGGTAGTTGCCCAGACCGACGTACCGGTAGTTGCCGAAACCGTCGACCTTGAAGAACGCGACGCCGAAGGCCAGCACCATCGGCAACGCGACGAAGATCAGCAGGCCGATCACGTCGGGCGCGAGGAACGCGTAGGCCGCGAGCGCCTCGCGCCGCTTCTTGGTCATCGACTGCTTCCGAGCCTTCACCACAGGCTTGGCCGGCGGGGCTGTCATCGTCGCTGTCATGTGATGGGCGCGCCCTGGTAGGTCTTCAGGAAGGTGTCGATCTTCTGCGCCGCATCAGCGGCCGCCTTCGCCGGGTCGGACCCGTTCAGCTGGCAGGCCTGGATCGCGTCGGCGATCGGCTGGTACACCTCGGGCGGGAAGCGCGGCTCCGGCTTGCCGGTCGGCGCGATCTCGGAGACGAACTTCTTCAGCGGGCCGTCGGCGAACGCCCCCTTCGCGTCAGCGGCGGTCTGTACCGACTTACGCGGCGGCACATTCGTCTTCACCACGGTGTTCCACTGCCGCTGCCGCTCGACCCCCTCGGCATCGGTCGACCCGAGCGCCCAGGTGATGAACTTGGCCGCGGCCTCCGGGTTCTTGCCCTTCGAGTTCGCGACGAACGCCCACCCGCCGAGGTCCGTGGCCGGCTTGCCGCCCGCCGGAGTCGGGTGCGGAATCACGCCGTACTTGAAGTTCTTCGCCTTCGCCCGCAGGTCGGCGACGGCCCAGATCCCGCTCTGCTGCATCGCGGCCGCACCCGAACCGAGGTTGGAGACGACATCACCGCCGCCGTCGCCGAGTGCCTTGCGGGGAGCCACCTTGTTCTTGATCGTGTCCTGCCAGAACTTCAGCGCCTGGACGGCGGCCGGTGAGTCGAAAGCCACCTTGCCGTCCCTGATCGGCGTACCGTCGCCCTGCCAGAGGAACGGGTACCAGGTGAAGTTCTGGTAGTAGCCGGGCAGCGTCTCGAACATCACCCCGTACCGATCCTTGCCGGTCAGTTTCTGCGCGACCGCGAGGGTCTGGTCCCACGTCCTGGGCAGATCCGCCTCGGACAGGCCGGCCTTCTCGAAGGCGGATTCGCTGTAGTACAAGGCGAGTGGCTCGATCTCCATCGGCAGGCCGTAGATCTTGCCGTCGACGCTGCGGGCCTCGAGCAGGCCGGGCAGGTAGTCGGCCTTGGTCTCATCGCTCAGGTTGCCGGACAGATCCTGCAGTACGCCGCCGTTGTAGTAGCGGAGGAAGTCGCCGGGGCTGATCAGGAAGATGTCCGGGCCTTGCCCCGACTGGAAGGCCGTCTGCAGCGTCGTACCGCTGAGGTAGTCCTTGCCGGGGATATAGCGCAGCTTGACCTTGACGTCGTTGTTCTGGTTCCACTGCTCGGCCAGAGCGACGAACCACTTGCTCTGCGGGCTGTTGTCGTCGGACGGGCCGTAGAAGTTCCAGAACGACAGCTCCTTGCCGTCGCCACCGGCGCCGTCGCCACCGCAGGCGGTCAGTAGCGGCGCGGCGACGGCGGATGCGGCCAGCGCGCCCAGCAGGGTCCGTCGGCTCAACTGAGGTGCAGGGGATGGTGCGGCCATCGGAGACTCCTTGGCAATCGATTTCTCACAAAGTACGAGCGAGGGCCGGAGCGGTCAAGGTTTCATTGACAGCTGAGCGTGGATTTGCCTACCCTCGCTGGAAATCGATTTCTGAGCCGGACTCGAAAGCAGGTCGAGGATGCCAGTAGTGCCGAACCGCGCGGCCGCCCACCGCGCGGCTGACGAGCTGCCCGGCGACCTGGTCGGGCGCGGTTTGGCAGCAGCCCGCCATGCGATCGAGACCGAGGCCGCGGCCGTCTCCGCTTTGGCCGGCCGGCTCGACGGGGTGTTCCTCGACGTCCTCACCGCTGTTGCTGCTTGCGAAGGGCATCTGGTCGTCACAGGTCTGGGTAAGTCGGGGCTGGTCGGGCGGAAGATCGCGGCGACGTTGGCGTCGACGGGGACGCCGGCGACCTTCATCCACGCAGGGGATGCGTTGCATGGCGACTCGGGTGCGGTGACGGCGCGGGATCTGGTGCTTGCGTTGTCGGCGTCGGGCGAGACGGCGGAGGTGTGCGCCTTCGCCCAGATGCTGCGCGATCGGGGGATCCCGGTGATCGCGATGACAGGGGCTGAAGAGTCGACGCTCGCTGGGCTTGCGACGTACACGCTGGACACGATGGTGTTGCGGGAGGCGGATCCGCTCAACCTCGCGCCGACGGCATCCACGACCGCGGCGCTGGTGATGGGCGATGCGCTGGCGTGCGCTCTCGTCGTACTGCGGGAGTTCACGCATCACGATTTCGCGCGGTTCCATCCCTCCGGCGCGCTCGGGCGCAAGCTGCTCGACGCCGGGGAGGAGGCATGACGCGGTACGACGTGTGTGTGCTCGGGTCGTTCATGAAGGATCTGGTCGCGCGCGCCGAGCGGCGGCCGATGCCTGGAGAGACCTTGCATGGCACGGGTTTCGCCGAATTCCTTGGCGGCAAGGGGGTCAATCAGGCGATCGCCGCCGCGCGGATGGGAGCCCGTACCGCGATCGTCGGGATGATCGGGGACGATCGCTACGGCGAGGAGTTTCTCGAGCTGCTCAAGACGGATGGCGTGGACACCGATTGGGTGGTGCGGCATCCGGAACTCGGTACCGGCGTGGGGCTTCCGCTGGTCCTCCCGGACGGCAGCAACTCGATCATCATCGTGTCCCGCGCGAACTCCGCGATCACCGCCGCTGACATCGAGGCGGCTTCGCCTGTACTGACCTCGAGCGCGGTCCTCAGCGTCCAGCTCGAACTGCCGGTCGAAGCCAGTCGCGCAGCCCTCCAACTCGCCTCGGCGGCCGGCGTCACCACCATCCTCACCCCAGCGCCCGCCGGGCCGGTCGACTCTTCGCTCGCCGCCTTCGTCGACATCCTCGTCCCCAACGAGGTCGAGGCCGCCGCCCTCACCGGCCTAGACTGCAACGATTCCCAGGTACCGGTCATCGCCCGCCGCTTGGCCGACGACTGGGACCTTCGCGGCTGCGTCATCACCCTCGGCTCCCGCGGCGCCTACGTCCTGGACCGCTCAGGCGACGGCGCCTTCGTCATCGACCGCTCAGCCCCGGCCGGCGCCTTCGTCGTCGACCGCTCGGCCCGGGCCGGCTCCGGGCGGGAGCTTCGCATCCCCGCGCACCCGGTGGCGACCGTCGACACGGTCGGCGCCGGCGACGCCTTCTGCGGCTCGCTTGCCGCGTCGTTGGCCGCCGGAGCGCCGCTTGCGGACGCCGTACGGCTCGCGAATGCGGCGGGGGCACTGTCTACAACGATGCACGGAGCAGCCACCTCCTGCCCGGACCGATCTGCAGCTTTGGCCTTGCTGGACTCGTGAGATCCTTGTGCCGTCCAGACGGCGGGTAGGCCTCGAGCGGGGAGCGAGCATGACGACGATCTACGACGTCGCGCGTAGATCTGGCGTATCGCCGGCCACCGTGTCGCGGGTGCTCAGCGGCCGCCGGAACGTGGACCCGGAGCTGTCCGAGAAGGTCCGGGCGGCCGTGGCGGAGCTCGGCTACCGCCCGAACGGCGTGGCCCGCAACCTGCGCCGGGCCAGCACCAATCTGTGGGCCGTCGTCATCTCCGACATCGAGAACCCGTTCTTCACCTCGCTCGTCCGTGGCCTCGAGGACGTCGCCCAGACCGAGGGCTACCACGTCGTACTGTGCAACTCCGACGAGGATCCGGCCAAGGAAGAGGCGTACGCCTCCGCGGTACTGACCGAGCAGATGGCGGGCGTCGTGATCTCCCCGACGTCGACCGCGGAGGGTGTCGCGCTGCTCAACGGCGCCAAGACTCCGATGGTCCTGATCGACCGCCGGGTCGAGGGCGTCGAGGCGGACACCGTCCTCGTCGACAACGAACACGGCGCCGCCGAAGGCGTCAAACACCTGATCGACGGCGGCTACCAACGCATCGCCTGCATCACCGGCCCGCGCCGGGTCAGCACCGCGATGGACCGCCTGGCCGGCTACCGCTCGGCTCTCCGCACCGCCGGCATTCCCTACAACAAAGACCTGGTCCGCCACGCCGACTTCCGCGAAGCCGGCGGCTTCGCCGCCATGGAAAGCCTCCTGGACCAACCCGAGCCCCCCGAGGCTCTCTTCGTCACCAACAACCTGATGACCGTCGGCGCCCTCGAATGCCTGGCCAAACGAGGCCTCCGAGCCCCCGACGACATAGCCGTCGTCGGCTTCGACGACATCCCCTGGGCCGACCTCGTAGTCCCTTCCCTGACCACAGTCGCCCAACCCACCTACGAACTGGGCCGCACCGCAGGCCTCCTCCTGAAAGACCGGATAGCCTCCCCCGGCCGACCCCCCTCCACAGTCACCCTCCGCACAGAACTCCACATCCGAGCCACCTCGGCGCCCAAGAAGTAACTGACTTCCTACTCGGACAGGTTCTGGTCCGCGTAGACCGTCATGGCGTCTCGGAGGTATTCGGCGACGGTGGGGTCGGTGGGGTTGATGGTTTGGGTGAAGCGGGGGTCGTCTACGTACATCTGGCCGAGGGACTTGTAGGCCTCTCGGGTTGGGGTCCAGAAGAGGCTGATGACCTGGTGGTGGAGCTGGATGAGTTCCTGGACCGTGGGGTCGTGCACTTCCGCTCCTTGGGCTTTCAGGGTGGTGATTCCTTCGTGGACCTGGGTGAAGCCGGTGCGCGCCAACTCCGCCTCCTGTTCGGTCCAACGCCGCATCCGCTCGTAGCTCGCGTCGACCTGGGCGTCGCCCCAGCGTTCGCGCGCTTCGGCCTCGTACGGGTTGTGCTCGAATCCCTCGAAGACCTTCTCGGGTTTCATTTCGCCTCCTTCGGTGAGGTTGGCGATGGTGGTGTCGACGGTCCGGATCAGCTGGGCGAGCCGCAGCTGCTCGCGCTGGAGCCATTCCTTGTGCCGGCCGAGTACCTCGATCGTGCTCGTGCTGCTGCGACGTTCGAGTACTTCGCCGACCACGTCGAGGCTGAGTCCGAGGTCGCGGAGCAGCAGGATCTGCTGCAACCGGAGCAGCTGTTCCTGCTCGTAGTACCGGCGGCCGTTGGGCGCGGTCCGGGCCGGGATCAGCAGCCCGATCGCGTGGTAGTGCCGCAGCGTCCGCGAGGTGACCCCCGATTCCCGCGCCACCTCGGCGATCGACCAGGCCACCTCGCCCACCGTCCCTCCACCATCGCGGCCGGTCCTTCCGGCCACTGGCAAGGACGCTAGGTGTTGCCGCTACGTCAACTTCAACCTTATTAATGCGGCGGCGGAGGCGGAGTGTTGCCGGCCCGGATCCACTCGACACAGGCCCGCGCGGACTCCTCAGCCGGCCGCACGACGAGCCCCGCCGCGAGCGCCTTGCGGTTGTCGAGCTGGAAGGTCCCGTCATGGGTCAGGTGAAAACGGTCCTCAGGCGGATCCCAGTCGACCGCCGGACTTCCCGGTACGACGGAACGCCACGCCTCGGCCAGGTCGCCCATCGCCATCGACCCACTCACCGCGTTGAACGCCCCACCCCGGCCATCAACACTCAGCCGCACCAGGAACGCCGCCAAGTCCCGCGCGTCGAGGTACTGAATCGCCTGCTCGGGCCGAGCCGCGCACTCCATGGCCTTGCCCGTCGCCAACGCCTCACCCCAGTTGCCGAAGTCCGGGTTGTACGGCCCCACCACGAACCCCGACCGCACGGCAGCCGCCCGCTCCCCCAACACCTCGGCCAGCAGCAACTCCGCCCGAGCCTTCGACGGACCGTACAGATCCATCGAGAACTCGTCCTCAGGAGCACCGTCAGGCCAGGCGAGCAGCTCACCGGACTCGGTCATCCCGGGAGTCGTCCTGCTCGCGTAGACCCCGATCGTCGACATGAACGTGTAGTGCCCGACCCGGTCGCGCAAGACGTCAAGGCTGAGCCGGATATCCCGCACCAAGAACCCCGACATATCGATCACCGCATCCCACACCCCAGAAGCCAGCACACCGGGATCAGAACGCTCCCCCACAATCCGCTCGACCGACGGGAACAACCCCAGGTTGGTCAGCCCGCGATTGAACAGCGTCACCTCGTGACCGTCCGCGAGTGCCGCCTCGACCACATGCCGGCCGAGGTTCTTCGTCCCGCCCAGCACCAACAGCCTCATCGCAGGCCCTTCACGACATCATCGAGCTCGGCCAGCAAGGGCTCGATCCACTCCCTGGAAGAAGGCACCGTCCGCACGCCCTCTTCGACGACCCACGTCAGCGCACGCAAGACGAAGGCGATCCCGCCCACCGACAGTTGCCGTTGCACCAGCGAAGGATCGGCACCCGCGGCATCGACGTACCGGGCAACGATCGGTTCGGCTTGGTGGCCGACGGCAACGGCATCGCGGACCAGCGTGTAGAGATCACTCAGCTGCGGCGCGACGTACGCCAGCGGCCAGTCAACGACGGACCACCGAGTCCCGTCACTGACCAGATTCTTCGGTACGTAGTCGCCGTGGACCACGCGGGCAGCCGTTGCCGCATGCAACTGATCGAGTGCCGCGACGCCCGCGGTCGACAGTCGCTCGGCAAGCGCAGGGGCGGCGGGACTTCGGCGTACCAGCTCAAGGAGTTGCCGGGAAGTGAACTCACTCGGAGCATCGACGGGCTTTGAACGAATCCCGGCCAGCAGTTCGGCCGCGGCCAGGAAGCCGTCCGCCGACGGCTCCTGCTCGAGATTGACCCGGCCGACGTCGGCGAGGACGAGCAGTACCGCGTCGTCCGTCTCCAGGCTGTGGATCAACCGGGGCGCCGGCAACTCGAGCGGTACGACGAATCGCCGGTACGCCGCGCCCTCACCCCGCTGGGCGTCGCTGCCGCGCTTGACGATCACACTGCGCAGTCCATAGGACAGGCGCCAAACCTCCGACGAACCCCACTCCCGCAGCACCTCGCCCTTGAGCTCACCGACCGCCGCCGCCTGCGTCGCCTCGAGAACCGGTCCGGCGATGACGTCGAGCCAGGTGGGAAGCATGCAGCCATCCTGACAAGCCACGCGCCCGCAACCAAGCGGGTTTCGCCGGCCGAGCAGCAAGGCCAGGCTTCAGCTGATCGCCGCCAGCATCCGATCCACGATCCGTCGCGCGACCCGTACCGGATCCAGATCGGTCACGATCCGGTGCGGCCCACCCTCCTCCGCACTGAACCGGGTCAACCCATCGTCCTCGACCACGATCCGCCCGGTGGCGAACGAGAACAGCGACGGCTCGACCATCATCAACACCGCCGCCGGATCATGCGGCACATTGAAATCCTGCGACCGATAAGCCCAGTACTGCCGGATCTCACCGCCCAGCAACTCCCCCAAAGCCCCCGCACTCTCAAGCTCCGCCAGCATCAAACCATCGAGCCGCAACCGAGTCGTCTGCTCCAGCCCGATCACCGTCGCCGGTACGCCGGACCCGAACACCACCCCGGCCGCCGCGACATCGCACTTGATGTTGTGCTCGACCTTCCCCGACGTGAAGTCTCCACCCATCAAGAACACCTGCTCGATCCCACGCCCCTCGACCTCCACCGCCTCGGCCAGATTCGTCAACGGCCCGATCGCCAGCACGGTCGACGACCCGGCCAGCAACCCGATCGGATCGCCACCGCCATCAACGGTCTCCCGGTCGAGATCAGGCATCAGCACACCCTCGTGCCCCGCCCAGAACACCTCCCGCCCGGATCTGGTCTCGCCACGCCCAGGCACGACAGGCCCGACCGACCGTCCGGCGACGCGCGCGAGCCTCGCGACCATCCGGGCGCGCAGCAGCACATCGCCGTACACCGTGGTCACCCCCGCGAGGTCCAGTTCAGGCGAGCCGAGGATGGCGGTGAGCGCGAGCACGTCGTCGACATCGGTGCCGATGTCGGTGTCCAGGACGAGCGAGGCCTGCATGGCGATCCTTTCCGCGGCGGAGTGTGCAGGTTATCGACTGGCAAGACCGGTGGTCGGCCGCCGACCACGCGTCTGGCAGGCTTTGGGGTATGACTGAGAACGCCACTCGCGCCTGGGGCTTCGGCCTCGCCACCGTCACGACCTCGGGCAACGTGCTCGACGTCTGGTACCCGGCCCCCGAACTGGGCGAGGCGCCCGAGGGTGCGAAGGCGCCGGCGGAGCTGATCGCTGCCGAGGGCAACGACGACCTGCGCCAGGTACGCCGTACCGTCGTGAAGACCGCGATCACGCTCGACCAGGCCCCGGCCGACGTCGCCGACGCCTATCTGCGGCTGCACCTGCTCTCGCACCGGCTGGTCCGCCCGCACGGCCTCAGCCTGGACGGCATCTTCGCCTCCCTGCCGAACAACGCGTGGACCTCGCACGGCCCGGTCCCGGTCGACGAGATCGAGCACGTGCGGCTGCGCGCGCGGGCCGCCGGGCAGCACCTGTCCGTGACGAGCGTCGACAAGTTCCCGCGGATGACGGACTACGTCGTACCGTCCGGTGTCCGGATCGCCGACGCCGACCGGGTCCGCCTGGGCGCGCACCTGGCGTCGGGCACCACGGTCATGCACGAGGGCTTCGTGAACTTCAACGCCGGCACGCTCGGCACCTCGATGGTCGAGGGCCGGATCGTGGCCGGCGTGGTCGTCGACGACGGCAGCGACATCGGCGGCGGCTCGTCGATCCTCGGCACCCTGTCGGGCGGCGGCAAGGCAGTGCTCACGATCGGCAAGCGCTGCCTGCTCGGCGCGAACAGCGGCATCGGCATCTCGCTCGGCGACGACTGCGTGGTCGAGGCGGGCCTCTACGTGACCCCCGGTACCAAGCTCAAGCTGCCCGACGGCACCGTGGTGAAGGCGATCGAGCTGTCCGGCCAGTCCGGCCTGCTCTTCCTGCGCAACTCGATCACCGGCGCGGTCGAGGCACGGCCGCGCAAGGGCGAGGGCATCACGCTCAATGAGGCCCTGCACGCCAACGCGTGACAAATCACGCCAACCAAGGTGAGAGGCAGCACGTCATACAGAGCGTGACCCATATCCCGGAAGTGCGCCTCGGACTCGGGGCACTAGTACGCCGTCGTCGCACGTTGGGACCGGTATGCCGATGAACCGGGGCGCCTTGGTCGCAGTGGGAGCAGTGGGTGCTTTCGCGGTCGCTGTCGGTGTCGGGATCCACTGGGTCAGCGGCAAGGACTTCGGCCCACTGCTGCCGCCACGCGAGCAGTGCGAGGCCACGGTCAGCACCGGGTCCGTAGTACTGGATCTGGAGCAGGCGGAGTCGGCGGCGATCATCGTGGGCGTCGCTGTACGCCGTGGGCTGCCGCCGCGGGCCGCTACGGTCGCGCTGGCTACGGCGTACCAGGAGTCCGGACTGCGGAACCTGGCGCATGGGGACCGGGACTCGCTCGGGTTGTTCCAGCAGCGGCCGTCGCAGGGCTGGGGGACGATCAAGCAGGTGCAGGACCCGCACTACGCGGCCGGCAAGTTCTACGACGCACTGGTGAAGGTGCCGAACTACCAGAAGCTCGCAGTGACGGTCGCAGCCGACAAGGTGCAGCGGAGCGCCTTCCCCAACGCGTATGCCGACCATGAGGCGGATGCACGGATCCTGGCGTCCGCACTGACCGGGCAGTCGAAGGCCGCGCTCAGTTGCACGGTCAACACCGAGTCGATGCCGTCCGAGCCGATGGGCAAGAACGGCCTGACGCCGCGTGCCGAGAAGGTCCGCAAGGACTTGGTCGCCACCTTCGGGAAGGTCTCCACCGGGGGCTACGAGCCCGGCGGCGTGACGACCGGCCACATGGAGGGCTCAGCGCACTACGAGGGCCGCGCCGTCGACATCTTCGTGAAGCCCATCTCGGCGGCCAACACCGTCAAGGGCTGGGCGATGGCGCAGTACCTGGTCGCCCGGGCCGACCACCTCGGCATCCGCACGGTCATCTTCAGCGACAAGATCTGGACCGCGGGCGGCAAGTCCGACGACGGCTGGCGCGACTACACCGCCCCCGACCGCCCCGGCAACAAGGACACCCTCCGCCATCTCGACCACGTCCACGTGGACGTCATCGACCAGTAGTCCCCCACCCCCGAACGCGACCTTGAACACCAAACGGCGACCTGGGACATGAAATAGCGTGTTCAAGGTCGCCGGTGGGTGTTCGAGGTC
>NZ_BAAAHK010000022.1:66369-122239 GCF_039525325.1 Kribbella koreensis | reverse complement strand
CGCCACTGGGTGTTCGAGGTGCCGACTTGTGGTCGGCTGGGGCCGGCAGGTTCTACTCGTCGTGCTCCTGCGGGGGCAGCGCGGCGATGAACGGGTGGTCCTTGTCGATCTTGCCCATCTTGGAGGCGCCGCCCGGCGAGCCGAGGTCGTTGAAGAAGTCGACGTTGGCGGTGTAGTAGTCCTTCCACTGCTCCGGGGTGTCGTCTTCGTAGTAGATCGCCTCTACCGGGCAGACCGGCTCGCACGCTCCGCAGTCGACGCACTCGTCGGGGTGGATGTAAAGCATCCGGTTGCCCTCGTAGATGCAGTCGACCGGACACTCCTCGACACAGGCGAGGTCCTTGAGGTCAACACACGGCTGCGCGATGACGTAGGTCACTGGTACTCCTCCTATAGCCAGCAGGCGCAGCGGACTGGGTGCTGCGGTGCGGTGTTCCCGATGCTCATATGGTGGTGCGGCTACCTAGTATCACGGTAGTACCAGCCCCACTCTGCCAGGAGTCCGCATCGTGTCAGACCTCAGTGCCCGTGATATCGGCCACCGTGTCGTCGTCCGCCACCGGCTTCCGGGCGGCCAGTCGACCGATGTGATCGGGGTGCTGCAGGGCTATGACGCGGGTTGGCTGGTGGTCCGGCACTCCGACAGTACGCTGCACCGGGTGCGTTTGCAGGACGTCTCAGCAGCCAAGCGGATCCCGCCGATGCCGTTGCGCCCCGTGGACGTCGAGCAGCTCTTCCTCACCACTGCCCTGGGCCGCCCCGCAGTAGAGACCTCGTACGTCGGCCAGTGGCTCCTGCGGGCCTCTGACGGCTGGACTGGCCGCGCCAACTCCCTCCTGCCGGCCGGTGACCCCGAGATGCCCGTCTCGGAGGCTCTCAAGCTGGCTGAGGCGTTCTACACCGACCGGGGGCTGCAGCCGTTGGCCCTGGTCCGCCTGGAGAGCCCTGCGGCGCAGGAGCTAGGCCAGTTGGGCTGGGTCGACGCTCGGCCGGAGCAGGCCGACGTACAGGTCATGCACACGACGCTGGAGCTGGTGAATGCGTCCCCGGACTACGAGGTCACCGTCAGCGATAAGCCGGACGCTGCGTGGTACGAGGCCGCCTTCGAAGGCGCTCCTCCGGCTGTGGCGCCGGCTGTGATGGAGGGCGCTCCCAAGGCGGCCTTCGCCTCGGTGGAGCTGGACGGCCGGGTGGTCGCGGTTGGGCGCGGGTCGATGACCGGCCACTGGCTCGGTGTGGATGCTGTGCGGGTCGATCCGGAGTACAGGAGACGTGGGCTCGCTACAGCGATCCTGCAGGAGCTTGCGCGCTGGTCTGGACAGTTGGGCGGCCGCCGTAGCTACCTGGAGGTTGTGGAGGACAACAAGCCGGCCATGACGACCTACACCAACCTCGGGTACGCCATGGCGTACCGCTATCGCTACCTAACGAACCAGCCGACGAGCTGACCAAGCCGCAGCCAGCGCAAGCCCGGCAAACCCAGCCAGTACTACGCTCAGCCCGCGCCCAGGCACTGCGATCCCCACGTAGACCGCACCGCCCACCGCCACCCCTAGCGCCCCGGACAGCTGCGCGTTGGTGGCAATGACCCCGGAAGCATCAGCCGCGTACTGCGTCGGCACCGCCGACGTGACGGCGCCGATGAGCGTATTGGAGCTGAACCCGAGCCCAAGCCCGCCGATCCCCAGCAGGGCGAACAGCAACGGCCCAGCCGAGCCACCGAGCAGCAGATAGACGAGCACGGCCAGATAGCCCGCAACCAGGAGGAGACAGCCGATCACAGGCATCCAGCGGAAGCTCTCCGGCAGCCGCGGCAGGATCGGCCCGGCCAGCCCGAACGCGGCCACCCACACCACCATGGCGAACCCCGAGTAGGCCGGCCCCTTCCCCAGCCCCTGCTGGAGATACAACGCCAGCACGAACAGCAGCCCGAAGTACGCACCAGTGGTCAGCGCATGAGCGAGCAACCCGGCCCGGACGGCCGGCGTGCGCAGCAGAGGACGAGCGATCAACGGACGACCGCCGCGGGCTGCCGTGTGGCGCTCGCCGCGCTCGAACAGCAACGCCATGGGCAGGCTGAGGACCAGCGAGCCCCACGCCCACGCGGGCCAGCCACGCTCGGAGCCCAGCAGCAGCGGGACGATCAGCAGTAGCACGGTGATCGACAGCGTGAGCACGCCGCGCAGATCAATCGCCTGCCGCTGCTCACCGGCGCCGCCCGCGCCGCCCGCGGCGGCGTCGGCGGCGTCGGCGGCGTCGGCGGGGAGGTACCGCCGGGCCACTAAGGCCAGCGCGACCCCGATGGGCACATTGATCAAGAAGATCGGGCGCCAGGCAGTACCGAAGAGATCTGCGGCGATCAGTAGGCCGCCGACGACCTGTCCGGCTACTGCTCCGCCGGACAGGGCTATGGAGAAGTAGCCGAGGGCTTTCACGCGGTCGCGGCCGGCGAAGTACAGCTGGATCCCGCTGAGGACCTGCGGCACCATCAGCGCTGCCCCGGCGCCCTGGACGAACCGCGCGACGGTCAGCGAGTAGATCTCCGGCGCCAGCCCGCATGCCAGCGAGGCGACCGTGAACACCTGCAGGCCGAGCAGGAACACCCGGCGATAGCCCAGCGAAGACCCGAGCCGCGCGCCCGTGATCAGCAGGACGGCGAACGCGACGACGTACCCGGAGACCACCAGCGCGACCTGCCCCTCCGAGGCGCCCAGCGTCGCGCCGATCGACGGAGCCGCGATGTTGGCGACCGCGGTGTCGACGTTGGCCATGAACTGACCGGTCAGCAGGATCGCCAGGATCGCCGTGCGGCCGCGGGTCGCCGTGAGTATCTGCATAGGGAGGGAACGTGTCGCGACGCCGTCGTGTGAGGGCAGGCAGTCGGTAGGGTCGGCCCATGACTGAGCAGGTGCGACCGGAGTACGCAGGTGACTACGAGGGCACGGTGCACGTCGAGTACACGCCGCACCCCGACGACGGCGTGGCCGATCCGGGCGAGGTGGTCTGGACCTGGGTGCCGTTCGAGGAGGACCACCACCAGGGCAAGGACCGGCCGGTACTGGTTGTCGGCTCGGACGGCCCGTGGCTGCTCGCGTTGATCCTGACCAGCAAGGACCACGACCGCGATGCCGCCGACGAGGCCCGCTGGGGCCGGGTCTGGCTCGACATCGGCAGCGGCCCGTGGGACAAGGCCGGCCGCAACAGCGAGGTACGCATCGATCGGGTACTACGGATCGACCCGGCCGAGGTGCGTCGCGAGGGCGCGGCGATCGGCGAGGACATCTTCAACGACGTCGCAGCCCACCTGCACGAACTCCACCGCGCCTGAAACCGCACCGCCCGGGCCAAGCGAAAGGGCCGCCCCCAAAGCATGGGGACGGCCCGAAACGCGCTACAGAGTGATCAGCTGGGCGGACGCGTGGTGCTGGGGCCCGACGGCTTGCCCATCCCGGGCGGACCGGGAGTGGTCGGCGTCGCCGGCGGCGTGCCCGGCTTGGGGCCGCAGTGGATCGTGTCGGCCGCGTTGTAGTTCGTGGTGAACGACTCGGTCTTGACCCGGACGCCGTTCTTCGCGAAGTACCGGAAGATCTTGATGTCGAAGCCACCGGTCGGCGCCTGCGGCCGGCAGTTCGCGGCGGTGTCCCAGACCTCGCCCGGCGCGCGGAAGTTGGTCCGCTCGGACTTGCCCGCGGTGATGTCCCAGACCTTGGTGCCCCAGATCTTCACCGTCAGGGTGCCCTGCCCACCGGGCTTGGCGGCGGTGAAGATGGTCTGCACGAAGATCCCGTGACCGGAGTCGTTGAGGAACTTCAGGTCGACCGACGGCCAGGCCACGGTCGCCTCGCGGCCGACCGGGTAGCGGTCGATGTAGACGCTGTGCGCCTTGTGCTGGACGTCCTTCAGGCCGGCGAAGAAGGCCGCGTTGAAGGTGGTGGTGGCCGACTGCGAGACGCCGCCGCCCAGATCCAGCACGAACTTGCCGCCGCTGATGATGTTGCCGTCGGTGAAGCCGTTCTCCCGGGTCCGCTCGCCGACGATCTTGTTCAGGCTGAACATCTCGTTCGGCTTCAGCAGCGTGCCGTTGATCTTGCGGGCGGCGGTGCCGATGTTGACGTTGCGGTACTCGGCGTAGGGGAAGTGCGTGGTGAACTCCCCCATCACCTCCTTGACCCCGAGCGCGGTCGCGGCCTCGGTGGTGACCTTGGCCTTGGTGTGCGCCAGGCCGACCGCGGCGGTCCGCTGACCGGCCGGCTTCGGCAGGATCTCCAGGATCGCCGGCACCACCTTGTCGCGGGCGACCACCATGCCGTCGACGGCGGGGATCACCTTGGCCTTGCCGGCCACGATCCCGATCGTCGCGTCCTTGGGCAGCGTCTCCAGCGTCTTGAACCGCTCAGCGAACAGCGGCTCGAGCAGCTTGGCGTTCAGGCTCGGCGTGAAGCCGCCGTCCTTGGCGACCAGGGTCAGCGCGGGAGCGAGCTCCTCGGGCTGCAGGTCGGCGCTCTTGTCCCCGACGGTCAGCCGGACCGGGCCGGACATCGCCGGTACGGCGTACTCGGTCATCGCCTTGTCGATGGCCTCGGTACCGGCCTTCGGCTTGGTCACGCTGACCTGGAGATCCTTGGGGTTGCCGTCCGACGGGAAGCCGGAGACGACGGTCTCGGCGGCCTTGTCGTTGTCCAGCTGCAGCCCGTCGGCGGACGGGTGCTTGACGGCCTTGGCCTGGACGAAGGTGATCGTGCCTTCGGTGGCCGGCCGGTTGACCTGCTTGGCCAGCGTCTCGACGGCGGCCTTCAGCTTGGTCTCGTCCTTGGCGATCACCGGCTGGATCGCGTCCCCACCGGTCATCGCGCGCCAGATCCGGGCCGGGTTCAGGCTGCGCCCGGCACCCGCCGCGGCGACGGTCGCGTCGACGTCCAGGGTCAGTCCGGCGTCGGCGGGCTTCACCGCGAAGGTCGACTCACCGGCCTTGACCTTGATCGGCAGCACCAGGCGATCCTTCAGCCCGGCCTGCAGTTTGGCTTTCGCGTCGTTCTCGGACAGGCCACCGAGGGGAATCCCCAGGACTGTCGTATCCCCCGGTACCTTGTCGCCGGTCAGCGCGAACGCGAGACCGTAAGCGACTACGAGCACCCCGAACACTGCCGCGGCGATGATCCCCGCGAGCTTGTTTCTCCCCACCGGACAGAGTCCTCCTGCTCGTAACCAGGTAACAGCAACGGCAAAGACTACCGGAAGGGGCAGGCCTATCTGCCCTTGAGTGCCCGATATCCGCCTGCGTAGTAGATCAGCGCCGAAGCGTCACTGGCCGGCCCGGTACCCAGGCTCAAAACCTCGCCGACGACGATCGTGTGGTCGCCGCCCGGATAGGTCGCCCAGGTCCGGCACTCCAGCCAGGAGAGCGCTCCCTCGATCAGCGTGCAGCCCGTCTTCGGACCGGTCTGGGTGGCGATCCCGTCGAACTGCCGGTAGAGGTCCCGGCCCGACTTGGCGAACCGCTCGGCGATCTCCCGGTGCGCGTCGGACAGCACCGAGAGCGCCCAGTATCCGCAGTCGAGGACCGCATCGTGCATCCGGACCCCGTGGTCGACGCACACCAGGACCAGCGGCGGATCCAGCGAGACGGAGGTGAAGGCGTTGGCGGTCATCGCGTGCGCGACGCCGTCCTGCAGGGTGCTCATGATGGTGATCCCGGAGGCGAACCGGCCCATCGCCGTACGGAACTCCCCGGAATCGATGCTGCCGCCGGGGTCTGTCGTCACTCCAGCACTCTATGACCCCGGGAAGGTTGACGCCTCAACTCACGGCTGTGGAACCAGTCACTGCCCGGCCAGCAGCTTCCTCGCCTGCTCCGATCGCGGGCTGCCGTGGCTGTCGTAGAAGCGCAACGCGGCCTGCCACTCGGCGCGCGCCTCGTCGGCCCGGCCGAGCGCGGCCAGCGTCTGTCCCATCCGCAGCCGCACGCTCGCCTCCCGATCCTGCTCCTGGACCTCCACCGCCAGCTTCAGCGCGTTCTGCTGGGTTCTCAGGGCGTCCTGATAGCGCCCGAGCTCGAACCACACGGCGCCGAGATGATCGAGCACCTCGGCCACGCCGCCGTCCGAACCGCTCGCGCGATGGATCACCTCGGCCTGCCGCAACGCGTCGACGGCATCGTCGTACCGGCCGGTCGTGCGGTATGCCTCGGCGATCGTCAACTGCAGCGCCGCCACCCGGGACGGCCGATCCGTCCGCCGGATCACGTCGAGCGCCGCCTCGAAGGCCGCCCGCTGAGCCTCGAACTCGCCCTCCTTCCCGGCGATCTGGCCGAGGATCAGCCGCGAATAGGCCTCCACGTTCTCGTTGCCGATCTTGATCGCCTGAGCCATCGAGTCCTGCGCGGCCTGCCGTCCCTCCTCCAGCCGGTCGGCCTGTTCGAGCACGTGCGCCAGGTTCATCAGGCTCTTGGCCTGGTATTCGCCGTCCCCCAGCTCCGCGGCCAGCCGGCGAGCCACGGCCAGATGCTCCGCTCCGCCGGCGAAGTCGCCCAGCTCGGCCTGTGCCAGTCCCAGGTCGAAATGGATCATGAAGGCGGCCATCGGATCCGATCGCTCGTCGACCAGCCCGACCGCGAACTGGTTGAGCTGCTTCCACTCCAGCCATCGCCGGTGGTACCGGCACGCCAGACTGGCGCCGGCCGCGATCCGCACGACCCGCTCGCGTTCTGCCCTTGACCCGGCCGCCGCGGCCTGGGTCGCCAGGACGAGGTTGTTACGGTCCGCGTCGAACTCCTCGAGGGCGCTCTCCAGATCGGGCAGGTCCAGCGCGCCGGCCACCCAGGCCGAGTCGTGCCACTTGACCCGCACCGGCGACTGGGGGTCCAGCTCATCCGCGCGCCAGAGCGTCGCGACGTACTGATCCAGCACCCGGAGCCTCAGCGCGGCCCGGTCCTCCTCGGTCGTCATCGACAAGGCCAGATCGTGCCCGACAGCCCGGATCAGGTCATGGATCCGGTACCGCCGCAGCGCCGGCGTCTCGAGCAGATTGACGTCGACCAGGTGCTCGAGCGCCGTCTCGACCTCGAACACGGGCAGATCGAGCGCAGCAGCGGCAACCCGCAGCGAGAAGTCGTCCCCCGCGAGCAGGGACACCAGCGGGAGTGCCCGGGCAGCCGTTTGATCGACCTTGCGGGTACTCGCCGCTAGGGCCTCGATGGAGACGCCAAGGCTCGACCGCACGCCATCGCCCAGCCCAGTGGACGACAGCACGCCGAGCTTGGACTGCTCGTCGGCCAGTGCTGCAGCCAGTTGCTTGACTGAGAGTCCGGGCCGGTCGGCGAGGTAGGTGCCGGCGATCCGCAGGGCCAGTGGCAGCCGCCCGCACAGCCGGACAACCTCGGCGGCCGCAGCGGGCTCCTGCTCCGTCCGGTTCTCGGCCACTGACGCCAGGAGCTCCAGCCCCTCGGCCTCGGAGAGCAGGTCGAGAGGTAGATGCTTGGCTCCGTCCAGCCCGCTCAACCTTCGCCTGCTGGTGACCAGGGTGACCGTCTCCGCAGTACCGGGCAGCAGCGGTCCCACTTGGGTAGTACTGGCCGCGTTGTCGAGCATGAGCAGCACGCGCCGTCCGGCCAGCAGGGACCGGTACCGCGCAGACGCGGCCGCCAGCTCATCCGGTACGTCGCGCACGCCAAGGGTCCACAACACCCGGCCCAGCGCCTCCAGCGGCGGGACCGGGTCACCACCGTGCCCACGCAGGTCGACGTACAACTGACCATCGGGGAACTCATCGACGGTCTGCTGGGCGGCGCGGACCGCCAGCGAGGTCTTGCCGATGCCACCCATCCCGGCGATCGCCACCAGCACGGCTCCGCCCGGATGGCCCGGAACAGCCGTCAGTGCATCGACCAGCTCGTCGAGCGCCTGCTCCCGGCCGACGAAGTCGGCGAGATCCGCCGGCATCTGTCGCGGAACAGCCTGCGCCACCGGCCTCTGCGCGGCCTGCACCAGCAACTCCTGCTCGGCCTCCGGCAGCCCCAGCGCCCCGGCCAAGTGCTCGATCGTGCTGGCCCGCGGATACCGCCGCCGCCCGTTCTCCAGCGCCCGGATCGCCTCGACACTCAAAGCGGCCCGCTCAGCCAGCGCCTCCCGACTCAACCCAGCCGCAGTCCGGTGCGCCCGCAACAATCCACCCAGCCGGGTGCTCATACCAGCGATCCTAGTTGCCCCTACGCCAACAACTCACGCACGCCATCAGCTGCCGCCGCCCCGTGGTCCTGATAGATCCGTAACGCCTCCCGCCAGACGTCTTCGGCCTCGCCAAACTGCCCCAGCGCGGCCAGACGCCGGCCGATGGCAACCTGGACACGGGCCTCGCAGTCCCACTGTTGCTGCTCCCGGACGAGCGGCAGTGCCTCCAGCAGAACCGCCTCCGCCTTGTCGAAGCGACCGGCGGCGACATAGGCAGTACCCAGGCATTCGAGGATCGCGGCGATGTCCATGGCGTCGTTCTCGGCACGATAGAGGGACAGCGCCTGGTGGAAGGCCGCTTCGGCTTCCTCGTACTCGCCGGCCTCGGCCAATGACTCGCCGATGGTTCGATAACGCATCGCCAGGGCACGCGCGGGCGCCCCCGCCACGCGGTACAGCTCGATCGAGCGATCGAAGGCCGCGCGTTGCCCGGACAGATCCTTCTCTTTGCCGGCGACCATTCCCAGGATCAAGGCGATCCAGGAGGCGATCTGCTCGTCCCACTGCTGCTGCTGCACTCGTTCCACGATCGCCCGGGCCTCGGCCAGCCGGTTCGCTCGCTCCAGAGCGTGACTCAGATGCAGCTCGGCGGCCGCCTGGAACGCCGCCACTGCTATTTCGCGGGCATAGCCGACCGCCTGAGCCAGCTGCGCGGCGCCGGCTTCGAAGTCGTCCAGCTCCTTGTGGACGATGCCCAGATCGAAATGCACCATGCCCGCGGCGACCGGCTCGTCGAGCTCGCCGACGACGGTGACCGCGGCCTGCAGGACCGCCCGCCACTCGCTCCACCGTTTGCGGGACAAGCCGTAGTTGTTCATCCCGGCGGCGATCCGGATCACCGCACGACGCTCGGCCTCGGAGCCGCCGGCCGCCGCGCGGGCGATGGCCACCAAGCTGTGGCGGTCCGCGTCGAGGAGTTCGATCGCGGCCTCGAGATCGAGGTCCTTGGCCGCCGACGACCATTGTGGGTCGGGCCACTGGCCCAGCGCCTCACGTGGTGCCGCATGCTCGTCGATCCGCCAGACCAGCGCCAGGTAGTGGTCGAGGATCCGCAGCCGGACAACCTCGGTACCAGCCGTCCCGAGAGTCGCCTGCGCCAACTCGCGGCCGACCTCCGCGACCAGGTCGTGCATCCGGTAGCGATGCAGCTGCGGGGTCTCGAGAAGGCTGATGTCCACCAGGTGCTCGAGCGCGTCCTCGACCTCGCGCGTCGGCCGGTCCATCGCGGCTGCCGCCGCAGGCAGTCCGAAGTCATCGGCACCGAGCAGGGCCGCGATCGGGAACACCTCGGCAGCCGTCCGGGCGATCGGCCGCGGGTCGTCGGCGAGGGCCCGCAAGGACAGGTCGACGCTCGCGCGAACCCCGTTTCCGTCGGCGGACAGAACCCTCGTGCGTGAGTACTCGAGCTCGGTCACCAGGTGTCCGATGCTCTTCTCGTGCTGCCCCGACAGATAGCCGGCCGCGATCCGCAGCGCCAACGGAAGATGCCCACACAACCGGGCCACCGCGAGCGCGGCTTCCTGTTCCTCCTCGACCCGGCCTTCGCCCAGCAGCGCCGCCAGTAGCTCCAGCGCCTCGGCGTCCGACAACACATCCAGCCGCAGCTGCCGTAGGCCTGGCAGCTCGGTGAGCTGTTTGCGGCTCGTGATCAGCGCGGCCGAACCACCCTTGCCCGGAATGAGTGGCGAGACCTGAGAGGTGCCGGCCGCATCGTCGAGGAGAACCAGGACCCTCCGGCCGGCCAGAACCGAGCGATACCGCGCGGCCGCCATCTCGACCTCGTCCGGGATCTGCCCCTCGTCGACCCCGAGTGCCCGGAGCAGCCTCTGCAGCAGTTCCAGCGGCTGAGCCGGTTCGCCGCCGCCATGCGCCCCGAGGTTCAGATACAGGAAGCCATCCGGGAAGGTGCCTTTCAGGAGCCGTGCCCCGCGTACCGCGAGCGCTGTCTTTCCGATCCCGCCCATCCCCGCGACAGACACGAGCGCGACCGCGGGCGCGGTACTGGTCAGCGAATCCAGTAGCGCCTGGAGTTCGGTCGCCCGGCCGGAGAAGTCGTCGATGTCCGGGGGCAGCTCGTGGCCGGTCGCCGCAACCCGCCGACGGGCGGCCTCCAGCAGACGCGCGCCATCCTGCTCGGACAGTCCGAGCGCTTCGACCAGTTGCCGGACCGTGCTCGGCCGCGGATTACGCCGGCGACCCGCCTCGAGGAGACGGACCGCCTCGACACTCAGCCCAGCCCGCTCGGCCAGTGCTTCCTGCGTCAGCGCGGCTTCCCGGCGGAAGCCGCGCAAGACCACTCCGAACCCCGGGGCGAAGGCCATACCGGCGATGGTAATCCCGGCCGGCCGGACTGGACGTCGTGCGGATCAGAGACCGGCGAAGAGGTCCGTCTCGACGCCGCTGGGGCCGGGGGCCGCGGTGCCCTTGACCAGGCGGTAGGCCTCGTCGCCGAAGATCTCGTTGCCGGTGTTGTTCGACAGGGCGAAGAACGGGCCGTCGACGGTGATCTGGGTGGCGTGCGCCTTCATCGCGTTCATCTTGCGGTCGAGGTACTCACCGGCCGAGATGACGCAGTCGACCAGCCGGTCCGGAGTGATCATCGGCGGCATCGGACCCTCGGGGTCAATCCCCTCGAAGGTGGTGGTGTCGCCGGCCTCGCGGAGCTTGCGGAGGCTCTCCCGCATGCTCGTCTCGGCGATCGTCGGCCAGTAGATCTTCGTGATCTCCCAGGCCTCGCCCAGGTCCTCCCGGTACGCCGGAGCCGCGGCCAGGGCGGCCGCGTAGGTCGCCACCCGGTGCGCCTGGATGTGGTCGGGGTGGCCGTAGTTGCCCCACTGGTCGTAGGTGACCAGGACCTGCGGGCGGATCTCCCGGATGACCGGGACCAGATCGTTCGCCGCGGCCAGCAGGTCGGCCTTCCAGAAGCTGTCCGGCCGGGTGTCCGGCGGGACGTCCGCGTTGCCCTCGGCGTTGTAGATCATCCCGGTGTCGCGGTACTTGCCCGGCCCGCCGAGGAACCGGTGGTCGGTGACGCCCAGCTCGGCCATCGCCGCGGCCAGCTCGCCGATCCGGTGCTTGCCGAGCTCGTCGGTCTGGTCCGCGGCCAGATGCGCCAGCTCGGGGACCAGGACCTCACCCTCCTCACCGAGGGTGCAGGTCACCAGCGTGACCTGCGCGCCCTCGGCGACGTACCGGGCCATCGTCGCGCCGTTGTTGATCGTCTCGTCGTCAGGATGGGCGTGGACCAGCAGCAGGCGGCGGTCGGGAAGCTCACTCATACCGCCAGCCTACGTGGGCCGGCGGACAGTTCCCGGGGTAGCTAGACCACCGGTCCTCACCCGAACCGGCGGACCAGCAGGCAGCCCGCCTGGAAGCGCGACCGGGCGCCGAGTCCGGCGATCAGCGCGCTGATCTCGGCCCGGACGGTCCGCAGCGAGAGCCCGAGCTGGCGGGCGATCGCGGCGTCCTTGGCGCCCGTGGCCATCAGCCGGCCGATGGTGACCTGGCGGCTGGTGAGCTCGTTGGCCGCGGCCTGCGTCTTGCGATGCGTGCCCAGCTCGTAGACCTCACAGACGACCTCCGGTGCGAAGTCCTCGCGTCGCACCGCAGGAACAGCCTGGTAAACCGACATGCACATCTCCTCCCCAGTCGTCGTGCGAGTTCAATTCTCGACCGCTGCAAACCGGGTCACCAGGTACAACCCATACAGTTCACCCATACAAATAGGCCCTGGCCGAAAGTGTCGATCGGGAGGTACGGGAGTGGACTCGCAGTTCGCGGCGCTGCTCCGGCGGCACCGGGCGGCCGCCGGGCTGACCCAGGAGGAGCTGTCCGAAGGCTCCGGCGTGAGCGTCCAGGCGATCAGCACCCTCGAGCGCGGGACCCGGCGCTACCCCCAGCTGAGCACGGTCGACGCGCTGGCCGAGGCGCTCCACCTCGACGCCGACCAGACGGCAGCGCTGGCCGCTGCCGCCTCCCGCCGCGGCAAGTCCGAGAAGCCGGCGCCGAAGCCGTCCCTGGCGGCCTCCCCCAGGCAGCTGCCGTTCGCCAGCGGCGACTTCACCGGCCGGGTCCGGGAGATGGAGCTACTCACCAACTACCTGACCACTTCCAAGGGCGTCAGCGTGACCGCCATCACAGGCATGGGTGGCATCGGCAAGACAACGCTCGCCATCCACACCGCCCACCAGGTCGCGGACCACTTCCCGGACGGCCAGCTGTACCTGGACCTGCGCGGCTTCGGCATCGGCCCGCCACTAGAGCCACTGGACGCCCTGACCTACCTACTGGAGGACCTGGGCGAGACACCTCCCGTCGACCTGGCCACAGCAACCGCCCGCTTCCGTACTGCGCTCGCCGGGCGCCGCATGGCGTTGGTGCTCGACAACGCCTCCGACCAGGACCAGGTCCGGCCGCTCCTCCCTGGTTCGGGCGGCTGCGCGGTCATCGTGACGAGCAGGCGCAGTATGGCCGGCCTGGGCGGTCGCCAGTTCCAGCTGGGCGAGCCGCCGCTGGAGGAGTCCATCGAGATGCTCCGGCGGATCTCAGAACGCCCGGACGCGCCAGAGGACGAGTGCGCCGAGGTCGTACGCCAGTGCGGCGGACTCCCGCTGGCGATCCGGATGGCCGGCGCCAGGCTGGCATCCCGCCCGACGTGGCCGGTGGCCCACCTCGCCGAGCGGCTGGCCGACGGCCGGCGCCGGCTCGACGAGCTGCAGCTGGACGATTCCGGCGTACGGGCGACTCTGGTGCTGTCGATCGAGCAGTTGGCCGGCAGTGACGACCCGATCGACGTACAGGCCGTCACGATGTTCGCGCTGCTCGGGTTGTCGGACTCCGTTGACCTCACTTCCGCGCTGGCGGCGGCCCTGTCGGACAGCCCGGAGCCGGAGGCTGTCGTAGTACTGGAGCGGCTGGTCGACGTGCATCTGCTCGCTACGCCCGGACCAGGGCGGTACAGGCTGCACGACCTGGTGCGGGTCGCAGCACGCGAGCTTGCGGACCAGATGCTGAGCGAGCAGGACAAGGCAGCAGCGAACACCCGGTGGATCAGGCGGGTCTCCGCCGTCGTCTGGAAGGCCAGCGAGTACGCCGGACACGGCGTGACCCGCGACGGCTGGCTGGACAAGGAGTGGCTGATCGGCGCCCAGGACCTCGTCAACCAGGACGACGTGCTCAACTGGCTGGACAACGAGCGGGCCAACCTGGTCGGCATCGTGCAGCAGGCCGCAGTGGACCAGCCCAGCCTCGCAGTACAGCTGGCGGTCGGTCTCAACGTGTACTACGCGGTCCGCCGGGCCTGGCTCGAGTGGCTTCAGGTCAACGAGGCCGTACTACGCCTGGTCAGCGGCGGCCCCGACCGGATCGCCGAAGGCCTCGTCCTGCACGACCTCGGCGCAGCCCATGCCGAGCTAGGCCAGTACGAGCAGGCCGTCGCTCCCCTGCGCCGGGCGGTCGACACTGCTGACGCCTCCGGCGACGGCAACCTCCAGGCGCTCTGCTTGAGCAGCCTCAGCCACGTACTGGAGCGCACCGGCCGCACCACCGACGGCATCCCGTACGCCGAGCGAGCCCGCGAGATCGGTCTGCGGCTGGGCATCCCGCCACGAGCCGCCTGGGCCTGCCTGGCGCTCGGCATGCTGTACCTGAAGACAGGGATGCCGAAGTCCGCCCGACGGCACTTCGACGAGGCGATGGAGCTCCTGGTCGAGCCCGGCCTGGAGAAGTACCGCGGCATGATCGCCCAGAACGTCGGCGTCGCCTATCGCGAGGCCGGGCAGTACGAGGTCGCCGGCGAGTCCCTGCGCGAGAGCCTCAAGCTCTACCGGACAGCAGGGGCCGCGATCCCGGAGGCCGAGGTGCTGAACGAGCTCGGCCGCCTGCGCCTGGCCGAGGGCCGGTACGACGAAGCCATCGCCGCCCAGAGCGAGGGCCTGGCCATCGCCGGCCAGTACGGCGACTGGCTGGTCGAGGCCGACATCCGCAAGAGCCTCGGCGAGGTCCACCACGCCCGCGGCCACCTCCCGGAGGCCCGGCGCGAATGGCGGATCGCCCTCTCCATCCACGAACAACACGACGCCCACGGCGCCGCGGCACTGCAGCAGCTCCTCCGCGGCACCTGAGCACGGCACCACAACAGCGAAGGAGGCGGCTCCTCGAAGGGAACCGCCTCCTCCTCACTTGTCAGGTGGTGGTGCTACCTGGTCGATCAGTTGGTCGGCTTCTTCAGGCCGATCTGCGTCAGGTCCAGGATTCCACCGGTGTTCGGGTCCGCCACCGCGTCGGTGATGTTCGAACCGGTGACGTACACGTTGAGGTCCTGAACGGTCGGCACCAGCGGCGCCGTCTTCATGATCTCGGTGTACAGGTCGGAGTAGCCCTGCTCCATCTTCGGCTTGTCGGTCTCCTTGGAGAGCTCAGCCATCTTGTCCCAGCCCGCGTTGCTGCGAGCGTAGTTGTTCTGAGCCGCCTTGTTCGGGGCGGTCAGGTCCGGTCCGAAGACCGGCGGGACGATGGTGGCCAGGGTCGCCCAGTCGTAGCACCAGCCGGCGGTGATCAGATCGGTCGCCGACGCGTCCTGCTGCTGGGTCGAGTAGTAGTTGTCGCCCGGGATCTTGCGGATGTCGACGTTGATGCCGACAGCCTTCCAGGACGCCTGCGCGGCCTCGGCGGCCTTGGTGGCCAGACCCGAGTCAGCGGTGCCCAGGGTCAGCTTCTCACCCTTGTAGCCAGACTCCTGCAGGGCAGCCTTCGCCTTGGCCTGGTCGCCTTCCGGCGGGGAGTTGAAGAAGCTTTCCTTGGTGTAGCCGTTCAGGTCCTGCGGGATGATCGAGTCGACCACCGCGGCCAGCCGCTCGCCACCACGGGCGTCGCGGTAGCTGGTGCGGTCCAGACCGTAGTACAGCGCCTCGCGCAGCTTCTGGTTCTTCAACAGCGGCTTCTGCTGGTTGAAGGCGATGTAGCGGCGGCAGACGTCGGTACCGGTGACGACCCGGTCCTTGACGTTCGGCTGGTTGGTCTTGGCGATGTTCTCCGGCTGGACACCGGCGAAGCTGATCGAGTTCTTGTCGGCCGTACCGTCGGCGAACAGCCGCTGGTCGACGGTCGCCTCGGCGTCACCGAACTTGAAGACGAACTTGTCCGGCAGCGCGTTGCGCAGCGGGTCGGTCTTCTGGTCCCAGTTGGTGTTGCGGACCAGCGTCAGCGACTTCTTGCGGACGTAGGACTCGATCTTGTACGGGCCGGTCGCGACCGGGTGGTTGTCGTAGGCCGTGTGGGTGTCCTTGGCCTTCGGGACCGGCGACCAGATCTTCATGCTGGCCGCGCCCTCGAAGGTGGCAACCGGCTCCTTCAGCTTGAAGACGATGGTCTTCTCGTCCGGCACCTCGATCGCGGTGCAGCCCTTGCCACCGTTGTTGTTGTTCACGTACGGGCCCTTGTAGCCCGGGCAGTCCAGGTACTGGTGAGCGTACGGCGCACCCTCTGCCATGTCGGCGGCGAACGAACGCTCCGCGCCGTACTTGATGTCGGCGGCAACGATCGGCGAACCGTCCTCGTACTTCAGGCCGTCCTTCAGCTTGAAGGTCCAGGTCTTGAAGTCCGGCGTGGCCTCGTAGCTGGCCGCAAGGTCGTTCTCCAGAACGATCTTCTTGGACTTCGCGTCGTAACGGTAGTCGACCAGCGTCCGGGTGATCAGCTTGCCGATCATCCCGGAGTCGGTGACGAAGTTACGCGCCGGGTCCAAGTGCTCGACGTCGTTGACGTGGTAAACCGTGACGGTGCCCCCCTTGGCCCCGGTGCCGGTGTCGCTGCCTGCAGTGGACTTGCTGCCGGCGTCATCGCTGCCGCCGCCGCAAGCAGTCGCCAGCAGGGCCACCGAGGCTCCTGCCGCAACTACCTGTCCTACTCGTTTGGCGTACTTCATAGCCAGTAATTCCTTCCTTGTCATGACGTTCCACGCCGGGTCGCGGCGGCCGGATAGGTCATCTGGCGTCACAATTCGCGGTTATCAACTCACGGATTCACAGGTGGTGCAACGAGCTTGCGGCTCGGTGACCAGATCGTGATTGGTTCATTGCCATCGATAGACTTATGGTGACTCTCCGCAATGTTCAGATCACATCGCGCTCCTCGGGGAAGTGGCAGGCTGCCTGGTGATCCGGCCCGCCGATCTGCACCAACTGAGGCTCCTGCTCGGCGCAGATGTCCTGCGCTTTCCAGCAACGTGTCCGGAATCGGCACCCGGACGGCGGATTCAGTGGGCTGGGGACGTCACCGGTGAGCCGGATCCGCTCCCGATGGGCGACCGCGTCGGGGTCCGCTTCCGGTACCGCCGACAGCAGCGCGTGGGTGTACGGGTGCCGGGCGTGGTTGTACAGCTCGTCACGCTCAGCGATCTCGACGACCTTGCCCAGGTACATCACCGCGACCCGGTCCGAGATGTGCCGGATCACCGACAGGTCGTGCGCGATGAACATGTAGGCGAGCTCGAACTCGTCCTGCAGGTCCTCCAGCAGGTTCACGATCTGCGCCTGGATCGAGACGTCGAGCGCGGAGACCGGCTCGTCGCAGACGATCAGCTTGGGCCGCAGCGCGAGCGCCCGGGCCACCCCGATCCGCTGCCGCTGGCCACCGGAGAACTCGTGCGGGTACCGGTTGTAGTGCTCGGGGTTCAGCCCGACCCGCTCCATCAGCGCCTGGACGGCCTTCTTCGTGCCGCCCTCGCTCTTGACGCCCTGGATCTCGAACGGCGCCGCGATGATGGTGCCGATCGTCTGCCGCGGGTTCAGCGACGAGAACGGGTCCTGGAAGATCATCTGGACCTGGCGCCGGATCGGCCGCATCTTCTGCCGGTTCAGGTGGGTGATGTCGACACCCTCGAACCGGATCGAGCCGCCGGTCGGCTCGTCCAGCCTGGTCACCAGCCGGCCCGTGGTCGTCTTGCCACAGCCCGACTCACCGACCACGCCCAGCGTCTCACCGGAGCGGATGGTGAAGTCGACCCCGTCGACCGCCTTGACCGCGCCGGTCTGCCGCTGGAAGACGATGCCCCGGGTGACCGGGAAGTACCGCTGCAGCCCCTTCACCTCGAGCAGTGCCTCGCCCTGCTCAGGCCGGACGACCTCTTCGGCCGACGTCGACGTACTCACGATCGCTCCTCAAACTTGACGGCCGGCATCACAGGTTCGGCTTGATCTGCTCGGTGAACAGCTTTGTGCGCTGCGCGTGGTCGATGTGGCAGCGGACCCGGTGCGGATCCGTGCCGACCTGCAGCAGCTCCGGTACCTCACCCGAGCAGGAGTGCCCCTCGACGTACTGCTGGTAGTCGCAGCGCGGCTGGAACGGGCAGCCCTTGGGCAGGTTGATCAGCGACGGAGGAGTACCCCGGATGGCCTTCAGCCGGTGATCGCCACCGCGGTTGACCCGCGGGATCGAGCCGAGCAGGCCCCAGGTGTAGGGCATCTCGGGCCGGTAGAAGATGTCCCGGACCGGGCCGGACTCGACCACCCGGCCGCCGTACATGACCACCACGTCCTGCGCCATCTGGGCGACGACGCCGAGGTCGTGGGTGATGATCACGATCGCGGAGTTGAACTCCTTCTGCAGGTCCTGCATCAGGTCCAGGATCTGCGCCTGGACGGTGACGTCCAGGGCGGTGGTCGGCTCGTCGGCGATCAGCAGCTGCGGGTCGCACATCAGCGCCATCGCGATCATCGCGCGCTGCCGCATACCGCCGGAGAACTGGTGCGGGTAGTCGTAGAACCGCTTGTCCGGCGACGGGATGCCGACCCGGTCGAGCAGGTCGACCGCGCGCTTCTTGGCGACCGCCTTGGTCACGTCGTTGTGCACCCGGTAGGCCTCGACCAGCTGGTCGCCGACCCGGTAGAAGGGATGCATCGCCGACAGCGGGTCCTGGAAGATCATCGCGACCTGCTGGCCGCGCAGCCGGCGGATCTCCGGGATGGACATGTCCACCAGCTCGGCGCCGTCCAGCCAGATCTCGCCGCTCACCTGGGCCCGGCTGCCCTTGTGCAGGCCCATGATGGCCAGGCTGGACACGCTCTTGCCGGAGCCGGACTCGCCCACGATGCCCAGCGTCTTGCCGCGCTCGAGGGTGAAGCTCAGACCGTTGACGGCCTTGACCAGGCCGTCGTCGGTCGGGAAGTGCACCTGCAGGTCCTTGAGCTCGAGGAAGGGCTTGCCGGTACGGTCCGTGGACTCTGTGGTCGTCACAGTCTCGGTCACTTGTCGTCTCCTCGACGGGTCAGGACAACCGCACGCGCGGGTCGATGAAGGCGTACAGGACGTCGACGATCACGTTGGCCAGCACCACGAAGATGGCGGCGAACAGCACCACGCCCATGATCGAGGGCAGGTCGTTGCCGAGCACCGAGTCGATCGAGAACTTGCCCAGGCCGGTGATGCTGAAGACCTGTTCGGTGATCACCGCGCCGCCGAGCAGGCCACCGAGGTCGAGGCCGAAGATCGTCACGATCGGCGTCAGCGCCGACCGCAGGCCGTGCTTGAAGATCACCGTGCCCTCACCCAGGCCCTTGGCCCGGGCGGTGCGGATGTAGTCCTCGTTCATCGTGTCGATCATGTTCGCCCGGGTGATCCGGGTGTACAGCGCCGCGTAGACCAGCGCCAGCGTCAGCCAGGGCAGGATGTAGAACTGCAGCCACTTGAACGGCCCGACGGTGAACAACTCGGAATTGGCCGTGTCCGGGAACGGCAGCCATTTGAGCTTGACGATGAACAGGAACAACAGCAGATAACCGAACACGATGGTCGGGAACGAGACGCCGAACAGCGCCAGCCCGACACTCAGCTTGTCCAGCCATTTGCCCTTCCGCAGGGCGGCCAGCAATCCGAGCAGGACGCCGCCGATCAGCCAGATCACCGCGGCGCCGACGGCCAGCCACAGGGTGGGCGGGAAGGCGTCGGAGATCGAGGTCCAGACCGGAATGCCGTTCTGGTACGACTCGCCGAAGCACGGCCAGGCGCAGTTGTGCTCGCTGCCGGCGGTGCCGATGTCGCGGCCGCCCGGGTTGACCAGGCCCTTCATGTACGTGCCGTACTGGACGATCAGCGGGTCGTCGAAACCGTAGGTCTCGTTCACCGTCTGGATCGTCGCGGTGTCGCAGTTCTTGCCGCAGATCAGCAGGGCGGGGTTCGCCGGGGTGATCCAGAACAGGAAGAACGTGATGGCAGAGATCACCCAGAGGATCAGGACGGTCTGCAGCAGGCGGCGGATCAGATAGCGGCCCATGGGTCAGCTCCTCCCGGCGCGCGGGTCGAGGGCGTCACGCACGGAGTCACCGAGCAGGTTGAACGCCAGAACGGTGATGAACAGCGCCATGCCCGGGAAGAACAGGTACAGCGGGTTGCTCTCGATCCACTGCGAGGCGTCGCTGATCATCCGGCCCCACGAGCTGGTGGGCTCCTTGATACCGACACCGAGGAAGGACAGCGCGGCCTCCGCGGTGATGTTGCTCGGGATCAGCAGCGTCGTGTAGACGAGCAGGGTCGGCAGCATGTTCGGCAGGATCTGCTTGAAGATCACGTACATCGGGCCGGCCCCGAGCGAGCGGGCGGCCTCGACGAACTCGCGTTCCCGCAGCGAGAGCGTCTGCCCGCGCACGATCCGGGCCAGATAGGCCCAGCCGAAGAACCCGAGGACGAACATCAGCACGCCTAATCGGAGCCTGTTGTCGTCGGGTATCCCGAACAGGGCCTGGCCCCGGTCGGCGACCACCGGCGTCAGCGCCATGATGAACAGCAGCGAGGGGAAGCTCAGCATGATGTCCATCAGCCGGCTCAGCACGGTGTCGATCCAGCCACCGAAGTAGCCGGAGACCATGCCGATGACCGTGCCGAGCACGATCGCGATGATCGTGCCACCGAGCGCGACCAGCAGCGAGACCCGGGTGCCGTAGACCAGCCGGGAGAACACGTCGCGGCCGTTCTGCGGCTCGACGCCGAGCCAGTGCTCACTGCTCGAGCCACTGCCGAACAGACCGCCGATCGGGATGCTGCCGTCGCGCGTGTTCAGCAGCGGCGTGCCGTCCTTGTTCAGCTTGTTGAACTGGTCCGGCGGGAAGCCGTTGATCTTCACGATCAGCGGCGCGAAGATCGCCACCGCGATGATCAGCAGGATGATGACCGCGCTGATCACGGCGATCTTGTCCTTCTTCAGCCGGGCCCAGGCGATCTGCCCTAGGGACCGGCCTTCGATCTGCTTGGCCTCAGTTGTCTCGGCCAAGCCGTCTGCCGGAAGACCGCCGTCCGGAGACAGGTCTTCTGTAACCCCCAGCGTCATCGCTGTTGCCTACCCTTCCCCTTGAATCGCACGTCGTCACCCCGACGGTCGAGTTGCCGGGAACCCTACGGATCTCGCAGTGTGGACGCCACCGGGCACTCACCGATGTCACGGAATCGTGACGGATTAGTGCCACGGTTACCGGGGTATTCAGTGCCACCCGCACTTATGTGCCGTTTTCGACTACTTGGCGTAGAGCGGGAAGGAACGGACGGTCAGCTGGCAACCAATCCAGCAGTGCCAACTCGGCCGCGCCGACCCATCGGATCGCGCTGTGTTCGGACAAAACCGGTTCACCACGTATCAGCGCCGCAGCGTACACGCGCAACTGGTATCGATCTCCGATGGGCTGGGCCGGACCCAATGACGCCCCCGGCTCGATCTCGACGGACAACTCTTCGCGTAATTCCCTGATCGCGGCCTGTGCATCGGTCTCCCCCGGCTCGACCTTGCCGCCCGGGAACTCCCAGCCGCCGTCCGGACCGGGGCGCAGCGCGGCCAGCACCAGCCCGTCCCGGATCAGGGCCACCCCGACGACCACCTGCCGCTCGCTCATGGGCCGCACTCTGTCAGAACTTGTCGACGCGGCCGGGGATGATGGCGGGGTGCCGCTACAGAACAGAGTGCTGCCGACCCAGGAGATCGTGGCCGACGCCGGTCGCGGCCTGCTGATGGGCAACCGCGGCACGATCCACCACCCCGACCGCACCCTCGGCGCCACCCGCTGGCGGTCGAAGGCCTGGATCTGCTGTGTCCTCGACTGGAAGGGCGTCCAGCGCGATCCGATGCCACCCGGCCGCTGGACCGCGCTGTTCTTCTTCGACGAGGCGGTCGCCCTCGCCGCCGGCCACCGCCCGTGCGCCTACTGCCGCCGCCGCGACTACCTCCTGTACGCCGGTGCGTGGGCCGCCGGCCGTGGTCTGCCCGAACGGCCCCGGGCCACCGCGATGGACGCCCAGCTCCATCTCGAACGGGTCGAACCGCGGACCCGGCAGCAGCGCACCACGATCGCCGAGCTCGACGAGCTGCCCGACGGCGCGATGATCCGCCTCGACGGCCGGCCTGCCCTGGTACTGGACGGCAAAGTGCTCGGCTGGTCGTGGGAGGGATACAACACACCGGCCCGGCCGGCCGGGCCGCGCGAGGTCGAAGTACTGACGCCGCCCGCGAATCTCCTTGTCCTGAAGGCCGGATTCGCCCCTTTACTCCACCCGACGGCCATCGGCAACTGAGGTAAACCTAAGTAGGAACACGCCGTACCGAGGGGTCTTCCGTTGTGCGCCGCGCGAGGGCAAAGTGTGCCCATACTTACAGCGACAAAACCATCACTGGAGTCGGTATGGGTGACGGCAACAGCACCGTGGCAGCGGTGCAGCGCGCGCTCGAAGCGCTACACGCCAGCGTCGGCAAGCTGAGCCAGGAGTACGGTGACACCCTCGGCGTTCGCCGATTGGTGTCGGACGTGGCCAGGCTGAGTGACGACCTGGCCGAGCTCGGCCCTCCCGACCCTCATCACAGACCCGGACCCGTTCCGGAGGAACTCGAGGAGATCCCCGACGTGGAATACGACGCGTCCATGTGGACCGACGCGGAGCATGAAGGCTTCGGCGCCCCTGACCGGCGCGCTCCCTGATGGCGACCGGAGTTAGCGCGCCGGGTCGCGCACAGATCAAGCAGAAGACTCTACGAACCGATCGCTGGTGGCTCGCGCCGCTGCGGATCGGCGTGATCCTGGGCTTCTTCGTCGTCTACGCGACGGTCCGGATCTTCATGAACAAGTACTACTGGGTCGACGCGTACCACTACCTGACCCCGTTGTACTCGCCGTGCGTGACCTCGTCCTGCGTCGAGGGCTCGAGTCACCTGGGCACCTGGTTCGGGGACTTCCCCCGGGTCCTTCCGTTCAGCATCATCACGTTCGCCGTGCTGGCCGGCTTCCGCGGCACTTGCTACTACTACCGCAAGGCGGGCTGGCGTTCGCTGCTCATCGCCCCGGGCGCCTGCGCGGTGCCGGAGCCGCACAAGAAGTACAACGGTGAGCGCAAGTTCCCGATCACCGCGGTGAACCTGCACCGGTACTTCTTCTACGGCGCGCTGCTGTTCGGTCTGCTCAACGTCTACGACGGCACCCAGGCCTTCCACGGCAAGGACGGCGGCTTCGGCATCGGCCTCGGTACGCTGATCATCTGGATCAACCTGGTGATGCTGTGGATGTACACGCTGTCGTGCCACGCCTGCCGGCACATCGTCGGCGGCCGGCTGAAGAACTTCTCCAAGCACCCGTTGCGCTACCGGTACTGGACTTTCGTGTCGAAGCTGAACCCCAAGCACGGCACGTACGCGATGATCTCGCTCTTCACCGTGATCATCACCGACGCGTACATCATGTCGGTCTCGGCCGGCTGGTTCTCCGATCTGCGCTTCTTCAACTGATACGGACGTCTGAACACTTATGACTGAACTGGAACGACACCAGTACGACGTGATCGTGATCGGCGCCGGCGGCGCCGGTCTGCGGGCCGCGATCGAGGCCCGTGAGCAGGGCAAGCGCACCGCGATCATCTGCAAGTCGCTGTTCGGCAAAGCGCACACCGTGATGGCCGAGGGTGGCTGTGCCGCGGCGATGGGCAACGCGAACTCCAACGACAACTGGAAGACCCACTACGTCGACACCATGCGTGGCGGCAAGTTCCTGAACAACTGGCGGATGGCCGAACTGCACGCGCAGGAAGCCCCCGACCGGGTCTGGGAGCTGGAGACGTACGGCGCATTGTTCGACCGGACGCCGGACGGCAAGATCAGCCAGCGCAACTTCGGCGGTCACACCTACCCGCGGCTCGCGCACGTCGGCGACCGGACCGGCCTGGAGCTGATCCGCACCCTGCAGCAGAAGATCGTCTCGCTGCAGCAGGAGGACTTCAAGGCCACCGGCGACTACGAGGCCAACCTCAAGGTGTACGCCGAGTGCACGATCACCGAGCTGCTGAAGGACGGCGACGCGATCTCCGGCGCCTTCGGCTACTGGCGTGAGTCGGGCCGCTTCGTCCTGTTCGACGCACCCGCGGTCATCCTGGCCACCGGCGGCGTCGGCAAGTCGTTCAAGGTCACCTCGAACTCGTGGGAGTACACCGGTGACGGTCACGCCCTCGCGATGCGGGCCGGCGCGACGCTGATCAACATGGAGTTCATCCAGTTCCACCCGACCGGCATGGTCTGGCCGCCGTCGGTGAAGGGCATCCTGGTCACCGAGTCGGTCCGCGGTGACGGCGGGGTGCTGAAGAACTCCGAGGGCAAGCGGTTCATGTTCGACTACGTGCCGGACGTGTTCCGGGCGCAGTACGCCGAGACCGAAGAAGAAGCCGATCGCTGGTACAAGGACGCCGACAACAACCGGCGCCCACCGGAGCTGCTGCCCCGCGACGAGGTCGCCCGGGCGATCAACTCCGAGGTCAAGGCCGGCCGCGGCACCCCGCACGGCGGCGTCTTCCTGGACGTCTCCTCGCGGCTGCCCGCCGAGGAGATCCAGCGCCGGCTGCCGTCGATGTACCACCAGTTCAAGGAGCTGGCCGACGTCGACATCACGGCCGAGCCGATGGAGGTCGGCCCGACCTGCCACTACGTGATGGGTGGCGTCGAGGTCGAGCCGGACACCGCGCAGTCGTCGGTCAAGGGCCTGTACGCCGCCGGTGAGGTCGCCGGTGGCATGCACGGGTCGAACCGGCTGGGCGGCAACTCGCTGTCCGACCTGCTCGTCTTCGGGCGTCGCGCCGGAGCGGGCGCGGCGATGTACGTCGAGTCGCTCGGCGAGAACCGCCCGAAGATCTCCGAGGCCGACGTCGACGCGGCGGCCACGGCGGCGCTCGCGCCGTTCGAGCTCGAGGGCGGCGAGAACCCGTACACGATCCACCAGGAACTGCAGCAGTCGATGAACGACCTGGTCGGCATCATCCGCAAGGCCGACGAGATCGAGCAGGCGCTGGCGCGGCTGACCGAGTTCCGCGGCCGGATCGCGAAGATGACGGTCGAGGGGCACCGGCAGTTCAACCCGGGCTGGCACCTCGCGCTGGACCTGCGCAACATGCTGACCGTGTCGGAGTGCGTCGCGAAGGCCGCGTTGCTGCGCGAGGAGTCCCGTGGGGGTCACACCCGCGACGACTTCCCGGGCATGAACGCGGAGTGGCGCAAGGTGCTGCTGGTCTGCTCGCTGGAGAGCAGCGGCGACGGGGTGACCGTGGTCAGGAAGGACCAGATCCCGATGCGCGAGGACCTGCTGGAACTGTTCGAGCTGGACGAGCTGAAGAAGTACCTGACACAAGAGGAGCTGCCGGCATGAGTTATCTGGCGAAGTTCCGGGTCTGGCGTGGGGACAGCGACGGTGGTGACCTCGAGGACTTCGAGGTCGAGGTGAACGAGGGCGAGGTCGTCCTCGACGTCATCCACCGGCTGCAGGCGACCCAGACCCCGGATCTGGCGGTCCGCTGGAACTGCAAGGCCGGCAAGTGCGGCTCCTGCAGCGCCGAGATCAACGGCATGCCGAAGCTGATGTGCATGTGCCGGATGAACACGTTCGAGGAGGGCGAGACCGTCACGGTCACCCCGCTGCGGACGTTCCCGGTGATCAAGGACCTGGTCACCGACGTGTCCTTCAACTACCAGAAGGCACGCGAGGTGCCCGCGTTCGCACCGCCGGCCGACCTGAAGCCGGGCGAGTACCGGATGCAGCAGGTCGACGTGGAGCGCTCGCAGGAGTTCCGCAAGTGCATCGAGTGCTTCCTGTGCCAGGACACCTGCCACGTGATCCGGGACCACGAGGAGAACAAGGAGTCCTTCTCCGGTCCGCGCTTCCTGATGCGGATCGCCGAGCTGGACATGCACCCGCTGGACGCCGCGGACCGGCAGAAGTCGGCCCAGGACGACCACGGTCTCGGCTTCTGCAACATCACCAAGTGCTGCACCGAGGTGTGCCCCGAGCACATCAAGATCACCGACAACGCCCTCATCCCGATGAAGGAACGCGTCGCCGATCGCAAGTACGACCCGCTGGTCTGGCTCGGCAACAAGATCCGCCGCCGCGAAGGCTGAGCACGTAGTACAGGCAAAGGCCGCCCGTAGCCGAGAAGCTGCGGGCGGCCTTTCGCGTTGTCAGCTCTTGGCGGCGGTGGCGAACTCGGTGGTGTAGGTCTTGGTGATGTCGATGCTGTCCCTCTTCGGCTTGACCGCCGGGGAGAACTTGCCGAGCACCGCCAGCGCGTTCTCGGCGCCCTTGGCATCCATCACGCCGTTGGCCGTGAACATGCCCTTGGAGTCGTTGATCGACTTGACGTACAGCTCCTTGTCGGTGCCCGCGTAGTCGGCCGGCATCTTGGCGGCGATGGTCGCCGCGTCGTTGCCGGTGATGTAGGCCAGCGTCTTGACGAAGGCGTTCGCGAGCTTCTGTACGACGTCCTTGTGCGCGGCAACATAGTCGCACGCCATGTAGAGCGAGCTGGCCGGATACAACCCACCAAGTGCCGCCTTCGTACCCTGTTCAGTACGCATGTCGAGCAGGATCTGCCCGTCGCCGGTCTTGGTCAGCCGGGCCACCGTCGGGTCCGTCGTCATGCCCGCGTCGATGCCGCCGGAGTTCATCGCGGCGATGAAGGTCGAGTCGGCTCCGGCCTTCACGGTCGTGTAGTCGGCGGTGGCGACTCCGGCGTTGCCCGCCAGGTACTGGGTGAGGAAGTCGGTCGACGATCCGGGACTCGTCACGCCCAGCTTGCGGCCCTTGAAGTCGGTGGGGCTCTTGATCGTGCCGGCCTGGGCCTTGGAGACCATCTCCACCTCGCCCGGCACGTTCGCGAACTGGACGACGCTCTGCAGGCACTTGCCCTTGGCCTGCATGTCGATCGTGTGGTCGTAGAAGCCGACGACGCCCTGGGCCTGGTTGGCCAGCAGTGCCGTTTCGGCGGTGACGCCGGCCGGGGTGTCGACGAGCTCGACGTTGAGCCCCTGGTCCTTGAAGTAGCCGAGTTGCTCGGTCAGCTTGGCCGGCATGTAGATCACCTTGGCGGCGCCACCGACCATGATGGTCACCTTGTCCGACGACGAGCCCGGGCCGGCCGAAGTACCGGATTTGTTCTGGGTCTGGCAGCCGGTCAGGACGAGGGCTGCCAGGACCGGGACGGCGAGTACAGCAGGGCGGATCTTCATGGTTGTCTCCTAGGGAAGTCAGATGGCGGCGGCGAAGGATGCCTGGGCGGGTGGCCGCCAGCGCAGCAACCGCCGTTCGGCCAGGCCCAGGACGACCTCGGCCAGTAGTGCGAGCACGGTGGTGATGAGCATTCCGGCGTAGATGCCGGCCGCGTCGAAGGAGCCTTGGGCGGTGCTGATCAGCAGGCCCAGGCCGCGGGTGGCGCCGGTGTACTCACCGACGATGGCGCCGATCAGCGCGAACCCGAAGGCGGTGTGCAGCGACGCCAGGATCCAGGAGGTCGAGCTCGGCACCACGATCGACCAGAGCACCTGGCCCCGGCCGGCGCCCAGGATGCGCGCGTTGTTCACCAGGTTCCGATCGACCTCGCGAGCACCCTGGAAGGCGTTGAAGAACACCGGGAAGAACACCAGCACGAACGCTGTCGCGATCTTGGACTCCATCCCGAGCCCGAACCAGATCACGAACAGCGCGGCCAGCACGATCCGCGGTACGGCGTTGAGCGCCTGGATGTAAGGCGACACCACCTCGGCGAGCAGCCGGGCCCGGCCGAGCAGGATGCCGAGTACGACGCCCGCCAGCGAGCCGAGCACGAAGCCGGCCGCCGCCTCCTCCAGCGTGACGGCGATCTGCGCCCAGATGGAGCCCTGGGCCGTACCGTCGGTGAACCAGATGACGAGCTTGTCCCAGATCAGGCTGGGCTTGGAGTAGAAGAACGGATCGAGCCACAGGCTGACCGACAGTTCCCAGCCGCCGAGGATCACCAGCAGCAACAGCAACCTGAGCGAGTAGACGAGGGCCTTGTGCTTGCGCCGTACGACGACAGCGGACTGGACCGTCCGGGTGGGGGCTTTACGCAACACGGGTGGCTCCTGTCTGGCGGGCGATCGCGACCTCGTCGGACAGCGAGCTCCACACCTCGCGGTAGATCGCGATGAACGCGGGGGTCATCCGGATCTCCTCGACGTTGCGGGGCCGCTCGAGCTCGATCGGGAAGGTGTCCTTGATCCGGGCCGGGCTGGCGGTCATCACGACGACCCGGTCGGCCAGCGTGATCGCCTCCTCCAGGTCGTGGGTCACGAAGATGACCGCGGCGCTGGTCCCGGACCACAGATCGAGCAGCTCGTTCTGCATCAACGCCCGCGTCTGCACGTCCAGCGCCGAGAACGGCTCGTCCATCAGCAGGATCGAGGGCTCGTTGACGAGGGTCTGAGCCAGCGCCACCCGCTTGCGCATGCCGCCGGACAGCTGGTGCATGTAGTAGTCCTCGAACCCGGCCAGCCCGACCCGAGCGACCCAGTCCCGGGCCGCCGCCTCTGCCTGCTCCTTCGGCTTGCCTCGCCAAAGCGGGCCGGAGGCAACGTTCGCCAGGACGGTCCGCCAGGGCAGCATCGCGTCCGCCTGGAACATGTACCCGACTCCGTCCGGGATGCCCCGGACCGGCTGGCCGTTGACGGTGACGGTGCCCTCGGACGGCGGCTCCAGCCCCGACACCAGCGACAAGGTGGTGGACTTGCCGCACCCGGTCGGACCGACGACGGCCACGAACTCACCGGCGTCCACTTGCAGGGTGATGTCCTGTACTGCGGTGTGGGCGGTCCCCGCGCTGGTCAGGAACCGCTTGGTCGCGTGGTCGATGTCGACCAGGAAAGTCATGGAGCCTCCTACCTGTCGTCCAACCCGCCTGTGGTGTTACCGGCGGATGACAGCTCTGTTGCTCGAAAGGTAGGGAGGATCGGGCGGCAGCGGATCCCTTGCCGTCGTTACCCGCCCAATCCCCATAGTTCGCGTTCTGCGCATTCCGCTCACGAGCGGGTTTACGGTGGGCGGATGATGGCTCGATTGCGCGGGATGCGCTTCACGCGGCAGCTCCTGCTGCTGCAGATCGGCCTGGTCACGCTGGTCGTCGGGATCGGCTTCGGGCTGGTCGCCTGGCTGCTCGACCAGAGCCTGGAGCACCAGTACGAGCAACGCGCGCTCAACGTCGCCAGGACGGTCGCCGCCGAACAGCACCTGGGCGACCTGGTCCGCGACGGCGACCAGCCCGCTGTTCAGGAGATCGCCATCGCCGCCTCGCGGGCCACGGGCGCGCTGTTCGTCGTGGTGACCGACGCGCGCGGGATCCGGCTGGCCCATCCGACCCCCGACCAGATCGGCAAACCGGTCAGTACAGATCCGTCGGGCGCGCTGTCCGGGAAGGAGGTCGTGAACATCGAGCGCGGCACGCTCGGATTGTCGGCCCGCGGCAAGGTCCCGGTACGTGACACAGCGGGCGCGATCGTCGGGGAGGTCAGTGTCGGCTTCGACGCGGCCGACATCCGGCACGCCCTACTGGACCTGATCGGCGCGACCGCTCCCTTCGCCGTCGGCGCCCTCGCGCTCGGCGTCGCCGGATCCACCTGGCTGTCCCGGGTGCTGAAGCGCCGGACGTTCGGACTCGAGCCGGCCGATCTGGCCGATCTGGTCCGCGAGCGGGAGGCCGTCCTGCACGGTGTGGGCGAAGGAGTACTTGCCGTCGACACCGATCGCCGGGTGACGATGTGCAACGACGAGGCGGTCCGGCTGCTGGGTCGCCCGGTGCGGGCGGGGATGCCGTTGGACGACCTCGATCTTCCACCTCGGTTGAGATCCGTGCTGGACGGCGACCGGGCGGACAACATTCTGACCGTGGCCGGCGACCGGGTGCTGGTGGCCAACCATCGGCCGGTCAGCCGCGACGGCCGCGATCTGGGCAGCGTGCTGACGTTGCGGGACCGTACCGACCTCGAGCAGCTCACCAGCGAGCTGGACGCGGTACGGAGTATGACCGGAGCTCTTCGGGCTCAGCGGCATGAGTTCGCCAATCGCATGCATACGGTCCTCGGGCTGCTGCAGGCGGACGCTCAGGCCGATGCGCTGGAGTATTTGCGGGCCGTGACCCAGTTCCAGGAGGCCGATGCGATCAGTGAGTCACCGGCTGTCCGGTCTGCGACGATCCGGTCGTTCATGGCGGCCAAGACCGCTCGGGCCGCCGAGTTGGGCGTGACGCTGAAGTTGTCCGAGGCGAGTTGGGTCCAGCAGCGCCTGGTCGCCCCGGTCGAGGTCGTGACCGTGCTCGGCAACCTCGTCGACAACGCCTTGGACGCCGCGCATGTGTCGACCCGACGTCCTGGTGGAGTCGAGGTCGACCTGCTGTCCGACGGAACGCGGCTGGTGATCTCGGTGGCCAACACCGGTGACGGTGTCTCGCCCGAGCAGTCCGAGGCGATCTTCGTCGAGGGCATCTCCACCCGGGGCACCGATCGCGGGCTCGGTCTGGCGATCGCCCGGCAGACGGCTCGTGGACTGGGCGGCGACATCACCTTGGCCAATCCGGGCTGCGACGGCAGCGAGACGGTCTTCGTCGCCCAACTCCCCGACGTACTCGAGGAGGCCGGCGCATGATCGGCGTACTGGTGGTGGAGGACGACTTCCGGGTCGCGCAGGTGCACGCGCTGTTCGTCGCCCAGGTCATCGGTCTGGAGGTCGTCGGGGTGGCGCACACGGCGGCTGACGCGCTGCGGATTGCTGCCGAGGTGAAGCCTGATCTGGTGCTACTCGACAGCTATCTGCCCGACCGGCCAGGGATCGAGGTCGCGGCGGAGCTGAGCGCGGACATCTTCATGGTCACCGCGGATTCGTCGGCGACGTCGGTCCGCGCTGCCTTCGCTGCAGGTGCACTGAACTACCTGATCAAGCCGTTCAGCTCCGAGCAACTGACCTCGCGCCTGCGGGCGTACGTCCGCTACCGGACCCTGCTGGGTGGCCAACTGGAGGAACTGACCCAGCAGGCCATCGACCGCGCGGTGGATGCCCTCCACGACGCCGACCGCCCGCCGACGCCCAAGGGCCAGTCACCAGTGACTGCCCGGCTGGTGACGAGCGCCTTGCGAAAGGCCGGGGAGCCACGGACAGCGGCTGATCTGGCTTCGCAACTCGGTATCTCGCGGGCGACTGCTCAGCGGTATCTAGCCGCCCTGGTCGACGACGGACGCGCGGTCCTCAGCTTGCGGTACGGATCGACAGGACGTCCGGAGCACCAGTACCACTGGGCCTCCTCACGCTCTTGAGCAAGGCGACATCGCGCTGGTGAGTGGGCGTTTCGACCAGCATCGGTACTTCCGCCAGCACCGGATTGGCCAGGAAGGCTGCCAGGGTCGGCAGCCCGATGGTACCGGCGCCGAGCGATTCGTGCCGGTCACGGTGTGAACCACGGGGATCACGACTGTCGTTGACATGGACCAGTGCGACCGTACTCACCAGGTCATCGAGCAGGTGCGGGTCGGCGAGGTCTTCACCGGCCGCATGGAGGTGGCAGGTGTCGAGGCAGAGGCCGACCCGCTCGTCGTTCACAGCCTGCAGATACTCGACCGTGCCGGCGATCGTCGAGGCCATCGATTCGCCCGCGCCGGCGGTCGGCTCGATCAGCAGCCGGACGGACGGGGCCTGGTCAAGGAGCGGGCGGATCAGCTTGGGCAGGGCAGCCAAGGCCGTCTTACGTCTTCCTGGAGTGACCGACGAGCCGGCGTGGACGACGACTGCGATGGCACCGAGGTCTGCGGCTCGTTGCAGCGTCAGCTCAAGGGCGGCCAGCGAGCGGGACAGCACCAGCTCCGACGGAGCACCGAGGTTGATCAGGTGTGGAGCATGCACCACCACGGGTAGCGCGCGCTCGGCACACGCCGCCCGGAAGGCCTCGTCGGCAGCGGGGTCGGCCGCTCGCGGCGCCCAGCTCCGGGGGTTGCCCGCGAACAGCTGGATGATCTCGGCCCCGACCTCGTCCGCCTCACCCAGCCCGGTCTTCACCAGCCCACCCGCGACAGCCACATGGGTGCCGATCAGCGACATCGCTCTCCTTCCAGAACGGTTCGCTGCCAGCGTACCGGACTTTTTGACCTTGAGTTCAACAAGTGCCTACTATGGCCGCATGGCGATGGGCAGACCGATGAAGTTCGAGGCCGGCGAGGCGCTCGACAAGGCGGTCGAGGTGTTCTGGCAGCGTGGTTTCGCGGCGACCACTCCACAGGCCCTGGCCGACGAGCTCGGCATCGGCCGCGGCAGTCTCTACAACACCTTCAAGAGCAAACATCACCTGTTCAACCTGGCCCTGCACCGGTACTCCGCGAGCCGCATCACCGCCCTGGCAGCAGGACTCGAAGGCCCTGGCCCGATCCTGCCGCGGCTCCGTGAGGCGATGCGGACCCTGGCCGGCATCGGCGACCACCGCTACGGCTGCCTGATCGTCAACTCCGTCGCCGAGCTCGGCAGCACCGACGAGGGTGTCGCCGACGTCGCCAAGGACCTCTTCCTCCAGATCGAGCACACCTTCCGGGCCGCCCTCGAGCGAGCCCGGACCACCGGCGAGCTCACCCGGGATCGCGCACCCTCCGACTCCGCGAGCGCTCTACTGGCAGCCGTCATCGGCACCAGCGTGCTGGCCAAGTCCGGCGCCGACCCCACCCAGCTCAACCGCATTCTCGACGCCGCCCTCAAGGACGTCTGAAACCTCAACGAAAGAAGGCGATCGGCCGTGACGGCCATTGTCACCGGACCTGAGTCCGGGACCGAATCACCCCTGCGCGGAACGGCGAAGGCCCTGGCTGCCCATATGACGAGCAGCCTGACCGTGCCGACCGCGACCAGCGTCCGTACGATCGCGGCCAAGCTGATGATCGACAACCGGATCGTGATCAACAACCACCTGCGCCGCAACCGGGGCGGCAAGGTCAGCTTCACCCACCTGATCGGCTGGGCGCTGATCCAGGCAGTGAAAGCCAACCCGGTGCTCAACACGTACTACGACGAGTCGGACGGCAAGCCGGTCGCGGTGACGCCGGCACACGTCAACCTCGGGATCGCCGTCGACCTGGTCAAGCCGGATGGCAGCAGGACGCTGGTCGTCCCCAACCTGAAGGGGGCCGAGAGTCTTGGCTTTCAGGAGTACTTGGCGGCCTACGAAGTACTGGTCGGGAAGGCGCGGGCCAATCAGCTGACCGTTGACGACTTCGCCGGAACGACGATCTCGCTGACCAACCCCGGTGGAATCGGGACAGCGCACTCGATGCCGCGGCTGATGAACCAGCAGGGCGCTGTGATCGGGGTCGGGGCGCTGGAGTATCCGGCGCAGTACCAGGGTCTGAGCCCAGCAGCCCTTGCGGACCTGGCGATCGGGCGGACCGTGACGCTGACCAGCACCTACGACCATCGGGTGATCCAGGGTGCGGCGTCCGGCGAGTTGCTGCGGACGATCGACGAGTTATTGGCCGGGGGCAACCAGTTCTACGAGGACATCTTCACCGCGTTGCGGATCCCCTACGCGCCGATCCAGTGGGCGCGCGACATCCACGTCGACGAGGCGAGCGCGGTCGACAAGACGGCTCGGGTGCAGGCGTTGATCAATGCGTTCCGCGTGCGTGGTCATCTGATGGCGGACACCGATCCGCTCGAGTACGTGCAGCGGTCGCATCCGGATCTGGAGCTGTCCGGGCACGGGCTGACGTTCTGGGATCTCGATCGCGAGTTCGTCACCGGGGACTTCGGCGGCGCGGAGCCGACGATGTCGTTGCGCGACATTCTCGGCGTACTCCGCGACGCCTACTCCCGCACGGTCGGCGTCGAGTACATGCATCTCCAGGACCCCGCGCAACGACTCTGGTTCCAGGAACGGCTGGAGCGGCCGTATACGAAACCGGAGCACGACCGGCAACTGCGGATCCTCGGCAAGCTCAACGAGGCGGAGGCGTTCGAGACGTTCCTGCAGACCAAGTACATCGGTCAGACCCGGTTCAGCCTCGAAGGCGGTGAGTCGGCGATCGCTCTGCTCGACGCGCTGCTGGGGGGAGCCGCCGAGGCCGGGCTGGACGGCGCCGCGATCGCGATGGCGCACCGCGGCCGGCTGAACGTGCTCACCAACATCGCCGGCAAGACGTACGCGCAGGTGTTCCGCGAGTTCCAGGGCACCGACGACGTCGACGGGTCGGGCGATGTGAAGTATCACCTGGGCACCGAGGGCGTCTATCGCGGCGCTCGGGGGGAGGAACTGCCTGTCGTCCTGGCGGCCAACCCGTCGCATCTGGACGCGGTCGACGGCGTGCTGCTCGGGATCGCGCGGGGCAAGCAGGATCGTGGGTCTTCGACGCTGCCGATCATCATCCACGGCGACGCCGCGATGGCGGGGCAGGGAATCGTCGCCGAGACCGTGCAGATGTCGCGGCTGCGGGGGTACACGACCGGCGGCACGATCCGGATCAACCTCAACAACCAGGTCGGCTTCACGACGTTGCCGTCCCACGCACGGAGTTCGGTCTACGCGACCGACGTCACCAAGGCGACGCAGACTCCGGTCTTCCACGTCAACGGCGACGATCCGGAAGCGGTGGTGCGCGTTGCGGAGCTGGCGCTCGCCTATCGGCAGGAGTTCCATCGGGATGTGGTCATCGACCTGGTCTGCTATCGGCGGCGTGGGCACAACGAGGCCGATGATCCGTCGATGACGCAGCCGCGGATGTACGCGTTGATCGCGAGCAAGAAGAGTGTGCGCACGCTCTACCTCGAAACGCTCGTCGGGCGCGGTGACATCACGCGGGCCGAGTACGAGCAGGCCGACCACGACTTCCATGCCCGGCTCGATCAGGCCTTCGCGGAAACACGTGAGACCGCCGGTATCGAGAGCACCCAGGTAGTCGACGTACAGACTGGTACTACACCTGCAGTATCGGAGGACATGATCCGGGCGATCGGGGATGCGTTCGCCAACTTGCCAGCAGGGTTCACAGTGCATCCCAAGCTCGGACAGCTACTGGCCAAGCGGCAGGAGATGAGCAAGGCCGGTGGGGTCGACTGGGCGTTCGGGGAGTTGCTCGCATTCGGGTCGCTGCTGCAGGAGGGGACGCCGATCCGGCTGGCCGGGCAGGACTCGCGCCGGGGGACGTTCGTCCAGCGGCATGCGGTGCTGCATGACCGGGTCACCGGGCAGGAGTGGGTGCCGTTGGAGAAGCTCGGTGCGTTCTCGGCGTACGACTCGTTGCTCAGTGAATACGCGGCGATGGGCTTCGAGTACGGGTATTCGGTTGAGCGGCCGGATGCGCTGGTGGCGTGGGAGGCGCAGTTCGGGGACTTCGCGAACGGCGCGCAGATCGTCGTCGACGAGTTTCTCTCGTCGGCCGAACAGAAGTGGAACCAGCGGTCGTCGCTCGTACTGCTGCTCCCGCACGGCCACGAAGGGCGTGGGCCCGATCACTCGTCGGCCCGGATCGAACGCTTCCTTCAGTTGTGCGCCGAGAACAACCTCACCGTCGCACAGCCGTCGACGCCTGCCTCCTACTTCCACCTGCTCCGCCGGCAGGCACACGAGTCGTCGACGCCGCTGATCGTCTTCACGCCGAAGTCGATGCTCCGCACCCGCGACGCGACCAGCTCGATCGCCGACCTCACCGAAGGCCGCTTCGAACCGGTCATCGACGACCCCCGGATCACCGACAAGTCGTCCGTCCAACGAGTCCTGGTCGTCTCCGGCAAGCTGTACTACGAGTTGCGGCACGAACTCGAGAAGACTTCAGACCAGGCCGTCGCGCTGATTCGACTCGAGCAGTACTACCCACTCCCGGCGACCGAACTGGCTGAGGTCCTCGACTCCTACCCGAACGCCGAGCCGTTCTGGGTGCAGGACGAACCGCGCAACCAAGGTGCCTGGACCTTCCTCCACTCGGAGCTCAACCCACTGCTGACCAGGCCGCTCCAGGTCGTCTCGCGTCCTCGCTCAGCGGCGCCGGCCACCGGCTCGGCCAAGAAACACACCGAAGAGCAGGCGAGGTTGATCAACGAGGCCTTGCACTGACCCAACAGCAGCCTCGGCCGCAATCAGGGTCGGCCGGGGCCGCCCGGACTGTGTAGGTCCGGGCAGGCGGGTTCCTCGACGCCCGCCATCCGGTCTCCCCGCCCAGCCCATACCGGGCGGGGAGACCGCTCCCAGCGCCCACCCGCCGCGGCGATCTCACCTGAGCGATGGTTGCCCTCCCCCGCGTGGGTGAGGTGGGTGGACGGTTCGGAGCTCTAGGGTGCGGGCATGGACGTGGCGTTGGTCGGGCTGGTCAATATCGGCATCTTCATGTTCTTGTTCGTGCCGGTATCGCAACGGTTGCTGGGGGTTCGGTTCGGGTTGGGGCGGCTGGCGATCGGTGCCGCGCTGACACTCGCGCTCGCCGGCCCGCTGGCGAAGGCGGTCTCCGGACCACCGCCGTGGACCGGGTCGAACGGCGCGGCCTTCGCCCTGCTGGCGTTGACGGCGTTGTGCTCGATGCTTGCCGGACTCATCTTCCTGGTGCTGGCCGAGGCGCTGGTCCCGACCGGATCGTTGCCCAGGGCCCGTGATCTGCGGCGGGACCTGGGCGGCAAGCTCGCCCGCACCCGGCGGTACCTCCAGATCCTCCGGATCGCGATCAAGCACGGCCTCGGCCCGTACCTGCGCGGTCGCCGCCGCCCCGGCCACGAGAACGCGGCCGGTCAGGCCGATCTCGCCCGATCGCTGAGGCTCGCCCTCGACGAGGCCGGCGTCACCTTCGTGAAGCTCGGCCAGGTGCTGTCCACCCGCAGTGATGTGATCCCGCCATCCGTCGCGCTGGAGCTCAGCCGCCTGCAGGACCAGGTCTCCCCCGCGCCGTGGAGTCAGATCGAGTCTGTACTCACTGAAGAACTCGGCGCGCCACCGCAACAGGTGTTCGCCGACTTCGCCACCGAGCCGCTCGCCGCCGCCTCGGTCGCTCAGGTCTACACAGCCAACCTCGACGGCGTACCGGTCGTCGTAAAGGTTCAGCGCCCCGGTATCGCGTCCGTCGTCGAGCGGGATCTGGACATCGTCCAGCGGCTGGCGCGATTGCTCGAGCGCAACACCGACTGGGGCCGGTCGATGGGCGTGCGCTCGCTCGCGACCGGGTTCGCCGACGCGATGCGGGAGGAGCTCGACTTCACCGTCGAGGCGGGCAACATGGCCAGCGTCGCGGCCGGCAAGTCGGTGGTGGGCAACCGCGACATCGTCGTACCGGAGTTGTACCCCAAGTACTCCACCCGCCGGGTGTTGACCATGCAGCGTCTCGACGGGATCGGCCTCGGAAGCGCCGCCAAGTCGATCGCCGAGCGCGGGCTGGACGCGGCCAAGCTGGCGAAGGTGCTGTTCGACTGCCTGCTCGGGCAGGTCGCGATCGACGGCGTGTTCCACGCGGATCCGCACCCGGGCAACTTCCTGCTGCTCACCGACGGCCGGATCGGCATGCTCGACCTCGGCTCCGTCGGGCGACTCGACCCGTCCACCCGCGAGTCGTTGCAGCGGTTCCTGCTCGCCGTCGACCACGGCGATCCGGTGGCCGCGACCGACGCGCTGCTGGAGATCGTCTACCGGCCGGACGTCATCGACGAGCAGAGCCTGGAGCGCGCGGTCGGGCAGTTCATGGCCCGGCATCTGGGCGCCGGCGCGGCGATCGGGCCGGCCATGTTCAACGACCTGTTCAAGATCATCACGACGCATGAGCTGGGCGTGCCGCCGGAGGTCGCCGCTGTCTTCCGTGCACTGGCGACCGTCGAGGGCACGATCGCACGGATCTTCCCCGCCTTCGACCTCGTCGCCGCGTCCCGCTCCTTCGCGGCCGCCCGCGTCACCGACCGGCTCGCGCCCGACGCGCTTCGCCGTACCGCGACCGAAGAACTGGCCACCTTGCTACCGATGCTCCGCAGGCTCCCGCGCCGCATCGACCGGATCGCCGCCGCCGCGGAGAGCGGCCGCCTCGGCCTCAACGTCCGTCTCTTCGCCGACGAACGCGACCGCCGCCACCTGACCGGACTGCTCCACCAGGCCTTGCTCGCTGTCCTCGGCGCCACCGCCGGCCTGATGGCAGTGCTCCTGCTCGGCACGCCAGGTGGCCCCAAGGTCACCGACACCGTGACTCTCTACCAGCTCTTCGCCTACAACTTGCTGGTCGTCTGCGCGGTCCTGGTACTCCGTGTCCTCGTCCTGGTCTTCCGGTTGCCCGACACCCGTTCCCGCCATTGACCTCAAGCGAACTTTAAGTTCAACCATGGGGCCCATGTCTGCGACCGAGGTCCCCACGAAACCGCCGCGACTGTTCAGCGGGCCACATCTGCCACTGGTGTTCGGCGCTGTCGCGCTGGTCACGCTGGGTGCGTTCGAGAACCGCGCGGTCGGGACCGCGTTGCCGACGATGGTCCGGGAGTTCGACGCGCTGGGCCTGTTCGGGCTGGCGAACGCGGCTCCCAACGCGAGCTACCTGGTCGCGCTCGCGATCGCCGGTCAATGGGCCGATCGTCGCGGGCCGATCCCGGCGTTGCGGGCCGGCGCGATCGCTTTCGCTCTGGCCCAGTTGCTCGTCGGTACCGCGCAAGGGATGCCGATGGTGGTGGCCGGACGGTTGCTGAGCGGCCTGGCGGAAGGGCTGCTCGACGTCGCGTTGATGGTGCTCGTCGCCCGGACGCTTCCCGCCGTACTGCGCCCGCGGATGTTCTCGTTGTTCGCGGCGATGTGGATCCTCCCGTCGGTGGCCGGTCCGGTGCTGACCGGGTTCGTGACCGAGCAGGTCGGCTGGCGCTGGGTGTTCCTCGGCGCGGTCGCGCTGCTCGTGCCGAGCTGGTTCCTGCTCCAGCCGGCGATGCGGCTCTCCAAGCGGACGCCCGCGCCTGAGCGGAGTACCGAGGATGCCGCGGCCCTGACCGCGTGGCGGGCGGCGATGCCGTGGGCGTTCGGTGCGTCCGTCGCGCTCTTCTCGATGACGCTGGCGGGCGATCAGCTGGAGCGGCACCATTTCCTTGCAGGGTTGACGATTCTGGTGAGTTTGCTGGTGCTAGGCGTCGCTGCGGTCCGGGTGATGCCGGCCGGCACCTTCGTACTCCGGCGCGGGTTTCCTTCGGTCGTCGCAGTACGGGGACTGACCGGCGCGGCTTTCGCCGGAACCGGCGCCTATCTACCGCTGCTGCTGACCCTGCGGTACGACTTCAGCCCGTCGCACGCAGGCGTCACACTGTCGATCACCGGCATCAGCTGGGCCTTCGGCTCTTGGCTGCAAGGCCGCGACCACGGCATCCAGCGAGTGACGGTACTCCGAACAGGCCTGACCCTGATGACGGTTGGACTGGCCGGCACGTCGCTCCTCGCCTGGACCGACGGCCTCATCTGGCTCGGTCTGATCGGCTGGACGGTCGCCGGCATCGGCATGGGGCTCAGCTCGTCCAGCCTGTCGGTGCTCACCCTCGGCCTGTCCGACGACAACAACTCCGGCCGCAACGTCAGCGCCGCGCAGATGGCCGGCACGATGAGCATCGCCACCGCGCTCGCCGTCAGCGGCACCCTGCTCGCCCTCGAGGCCGACGCCCCGGGCGCCTGGGTCTTCGGCGCCATCATCGCGACGAGCGCGGGCCTGGCCCTCGCCGCGCTTGGAGCCGCAAACCGTATCCGTACCAAACAGTAAGTAGGACTAGAGTGTGGCTCATGTCTGAGCTGCTGACCGATGACCAGATCGATGCCGCGTTGCGCGACCACCTGCCGGAGTGGAAGGTCGTGGACAACGCGCTGGTGCGCAGCGTGAAGAAGGACTCGTTCATGGACGGCATCCGGCTGGTCGCGACCGTCGCCCAGCTGGCCGAGTCGATGAACCACCACCCCGACATCGACATCCGCTACACCACGATCACCTTCCGGGTCACCAACCACGAGGCCGGCGGCCTCACCGACGACGACCTGGTCCTCGCCCGCCACATCGACACCGCCGCAGGCTGACCCGCGCACCCTCTACCGCAGCTCAGCCGGAGCCGGCCTGCGCCGGTCAGGCGGAGCCGAAGGACGCCGCGTCCGGCCACGCCATGCGGAAGCCGTTGGGCTCTCCGTTGAGGCGGGCCGGATCGCCGCCGGGCGGTGCCACCGGCGCGGTCTCCACATGCTTGGCTCCGACCGCAATGTAGAACTGCTGCGCCGCAACGTTCTGCTCCAGCACCCACAGATACATCGCGTCGCCCCGCGCCTGCTCGACCACAGCCCGCGCCGCCCGCGCCAGCAACTGCCTGCCGATCCCACCCCGCTGCTGCCTGTGATCCACATGCAGGTTGTCGACCAGGCTTCCCCACACCGGGTCGAGATCGAACATCACATGCACGAACCCGACGAACTCCCCATCAACCTCCGCGACGATCGTCGCCGTCCCCTCCGGATCCCCCAGTCGCTTCGACCACACCCCTACCCGCTCCGCGACCAGCTCCCCATCGAGGAACGCGTCAGCGAACGCCCCGCGATAATGCCGCCGCCAACTGTCCGCGTGCAGCCTTGCGACCTGCTCGGCATCGCCGGCATCCGCCGGCCGGAACTCAACCATGGATCCGATCCTAGGGACCGTGAGCCCGCCGCCCGCCGCCGTCTTGGCGGGCGGACTGGCGGGAAATGGCGGGGACTCGTAACTATCCAACGACTACGGTTGGGGCGTGACCACCGTTGAGGAGTACCGACTGCTGGGTTTCACCGATGCCGATCGGGAGGACGCGGAGAAGTTCGAGGCTGATCCGGTCGTCGTCGCGGAGCTGGCCGGGCAGATCCGGGCCGCGATCGGGACGTTCCCGGCGGAGGGTGAGTCCGTCAAGATGCCGGACGACCCGCGGAACACGGTGGCGGCGCTCCTGGAGACGCTGCCCGACATCAGGCGGTACCACCAGCAGCGCGGCATCAGCGACGAGATCAGCTGGGCGACCCTGGCCGACCTCGGCAAGCAGTTGGACGTCCATCGCCGCACCTTCGGGGAGTACGGGCTGGCCACGCACTGGTGGCTGGGCATCCACTGGACCGGGATGATCTTCGCGCTCGGCCGGCTGCAGTTCATGCTCCACCAGGTGCCGGACAGCAACCCGGTGCCGGGGACCGAGCCCGGCGAATGGGTGATCGGCGTCCACATCCCGGAGACCGGCCCGCTGACACCCGAGGCGATCGACGACAGCTTCGCGCAGGCTCGTGAGTTCTTCCCGCGCGTCTTCCCGGAGTACCCGGTCAAGACCGCGACGCTCGGCTCCTGGCTGCTCGATCCGTACCTGCTCGACAACCTGCCGCAGGACTCCAACATGGTTCGCTTCGGCCGCCGCTTCACCCCGTACGGCGTACCGCGCGACTCGCAGGACAGCGCGATCTTCTTCACCTTCCGCAGCCATGACCTCGACCACCTGGACGACTTCCCGCAGGACACCACCCTGCAGCGCCTGATCGTCGCCCGCATCAAGGCCGGCGGCACCTGGCAGAACGCGTTCGGCTACCTCAGGCTTTAGGTACGCCGTACCGGGTCAGCCAGTTGACCAGTTCGATGTTGGAGACGCAGCGGACGTCCTGCTGCGTGCAGGTCTCCTGGACGAAGCTGGTGAGCGCATCGGAGTACACGCTGTTGTTCCAGCGGTTGAAGTGGTTGCCGAGGAACAGCGGCGGGTTGCCGCCCGCCCGGGAGCGGGCCAGCGCCATGCGGTAGGTGGCGAGCACCTGTGCCTTGAGGGCGGGCGCATGCGCAGCCGGTGCCTCATGCGCCTCTGTCTGGCTGTACCAGAGGTTGTAGTCCATCGTCAGCGTGTTCTTGTGCGTGCCCGCGAGCTGCACGGACTGCAGTGGGAAGTTCCACAGCCCGTCCTCCTTCTTCGGCCAGGCGATGTAGCCGGGCTCGGAGGCGTCGTACAGCATCCCGCGCTGCTTCATCACTGCCCGGTACGCCGGCCTGTTGCCCTCCAGGCATGGAGTTCGCATCCCCTTGACCGTGCTCGGATCGAACGGCGGCGCGAGCGTCTTGCCCGCGGCCACGGTCGGGCCGGTGCGCACCATCGCGTCGAAGGCGGTCAGCTCCTTGGTCCACTGCGGGCCGGTCCAGCGGTCGATGCCGTCCTTGCCGCAGAAGTGCCCGTTGGCGTGCGTACCGATCTCGTGGCCCTCGGCGATCGCCTGGCGCAGTACGACCGCCCGGCGCAGGATCTTCTCGGGATCGCCCCAGCCGATGTCGGACGAGCCGGGCTTCTTGTACGGCGGCTTGTAGTTGGTCTTGTGCGACTGCGGGTAGAGGTACGGGCCGGACAGGAAGAACGTCATCCGGGCGTTGACCTGCTTGGCGACGGCCCGCCAGTGCGCCCAGAGCGGCAGATCGCCGGCGCCGTCGAACGAGATGACCACGAACAGCGGTGGCTTGCCGTTCCTCAGCGTCTTCGGGAACCTCCGCGTGACCGGCGCGGCGGCCGGGGCCTTCACTCCCGGCGGAAGCGTGGTCGACGGATCCGGCGTCACGCTCGGTGTATGGCTGGGGGTGTGGCTCGTGGGCGGCTTGCTCGGCTTCTTGGTCGGGGTTTTGGTGGGCGCAGACGGGTTGCCGCCGGGTGCAGCCCCATCGAGTGGGACGTCGGCACAGCCACCGACCAGTGCCGCCATCACGACGGTACAGGTCAGCAAACGCAGTACTGCGGGCCTCACCACGCCTCTACTGACGCACGGACCGCCGCCCGGGTTGGCCGGGGACACGCGTTCGCGCGGAAAGCGAACGGTTGATCGTTACCCGGCTGTGACCTTCGCCGCCGCCATCGCCTTGCGCTTGTTGGCGACCCGGCGGGTGGTCTCGATCACCAGGCCGATGGTGAAGGCCAGGCTGAGGCTGAAGGCGAGCGCCTTGAGCGAGTCGTGCGCGAACGCGTCGCCGCCCAGGTAACCGAGCAGCGCGACGTAGGTGTAGGCGATCGTCACGCCGGCGATGGTGAACAGGATGAACTTGCGGAACGAGTACGCCGTGGCGCCCGCGGTCAGCGTCGCGACCATCCGCGCGCCCGGGATGTAACGCACCGTCATCAGGATCAGCCCGCCGCGTGAGTGCAGCGCCTTGGAGACCTTCTCGAAGATCCGTTGTCGCTTCTCCTGGCGGCGCATCCAGCGATGCAGCGCGGGACCGGAGCCCCGGCCGAGGAAGTAGCAGACGGACTCGCCGATGACCGAGCCGACCATCGCGGCGACGATCACCAGCAACAGGTTCTGGTGGCCGGCGGCAGCCGCCATCCCCGCGGTGACGACCAGACCCTCACTCGGAACGACCGGGAAGACGGCGTCGACGGTCGCGGCCACGAACAGCACCAGGATCAGCCAATGCGAAGCCATGGCGATCCCGAGGAGGTGCCGCGCGGCTTCCATCAACTCTGTCACCCCAGGAAGCATGCCATCAGATGTCAACCTCGACCCAATCGGCGGACGGCCGCTCAGGCGGGGAAGTGCCAGGAATTCATCCTCAGGGACCACAGAGTTTCCAGCGGCGCGTCGGCGTACTCGCCGGGGTCGCCGTGCAGGGAACGTTCCCAGACCAGGGTGCGGGCGACCTTGCCGATCCAGCAGGCCAGGTCGAGCTCGGCGACCAGTTCGGCCGGGTTCCCGAACACCTCCAGGTAGGCGTCGCGCGGGCGGCGTACCTGGTCGTCGTCCGGGCCGACGTCGAGGAGCTTGGTCAGTGCGAGCAATGGGATCAGCATGCTGCTGAAGGAGTGGGCGAGCACGCTGTCGCCCCAGTCGTAGAAACGCACCGAGTCGTCCGGGCCGCCGAGCATGTTGTTGGTGTGCAGGTCGTTGTGGTCGAGGCTGGCCCGATCGGGCAGGTCTGCGCAGCGTGCGGTGAACTCCGCGCGTTGCCCGGCGATCCACGCGTGCCGCTCTTTGGCCTCGGCGTCGCCCGACGTCTCGGCGTACCGGCCGGTGACCTCCAGGGCCTCGTCGAAGCGCTGGGGCATCACAGCCGGTCGCATGTCGGTGACTCCGGCGGCGAGGAGGTCCTCGGCGTGCGGTTGCAGTTCGAGCTGCAGTTCGGCGTACTGCGGAAGTACGCGCGTCATCACCTCGGACAGGTCCCGGTCGCCGATTTGCTCGCGCAGCGTCGGGCCGCCATCCGGCAGCAACACCCAGCCGCGCTGGAGGTCGATGGCGATGGGGTCCAGTACGAAGCGCGGGACCATCGTGGCCAGGAGCCGGTAGAGCGGCACTTCGAAGACCGTCGCCGGGCCCGGAGCCTTCAGCCAGACCGGACCGGCGGTCGTGTCGGCGCGCAGTACGGTCCCCCACGCCCGCACCCGCGGCTGAGCCACCTCCCCCACCCGCTCGACACCAGCAGCCACCAACTGCTCATCAAGCCAGGCCCGGGCCTGACCGAGCCACTCTTCAGAGGTCCACGTCGCAGCATCCACACTCGGACCATGCCACGCCCCGGCCCAGACCGCCCGCCAATTACCGATGGCCGGCCTTCTCGAGGATTTCGGCCAGCTCGGGACGGGAGTGGATGCCCAGCTTCGTGTAGACCTTGCGCAGGTGGTACTCGACCGTCTTGGGACTCAGGAAGAGCCGAGCCGCCACACTGCGGATGCTCTGGCCGCTCGCGAGCAGTAGCGCGATCTGCCGCTCCTGTGGAGTCAGGTCGTCCGCGGTACTGGGCTCCCGCCGACGTGCTGTCTCCCCTGTCGCCTTGAGCTCCGCAGCGGCCTGGTCAGCCCAGCCAGGTGCGCCCAGCCGGTCGAAGGCCGCCACTGCTTCGCGTAGCTGCTCGCGGGCGTCCACTCTCCTCCTCATCCGGCGCAGCCAACCCCCGTAGGCGAGACGCGTGCGTGCGAACTCGAAGACGTCCAGCGTCCGCGCATGCCACTCCAGCGCGTCCTGGAACTGTTGCTCGTCGTCCTCGACCAGCCCCAGCGCGCGGGCAGCACGCGCCTGCGCCCAGGGCTGCCCTTTCTGGGTCGCTTGCTTCGCGAACACCCGCGCCGCGGTTCTCGCGTCCTCAACTCGCCCCAAGCGCAGGTAGACCTCCACCAGCTCGGGCGCTGGTGACAGGTCCGGATCCAACACGCCAAGCGATGCCAGTACCTCCGCCAAGCGCTCGTACTGCGGTAGCGCCCGCTGCGGATCGCCCTTGCCCAGCTCGAGGTCGCCCAGCGCGAACAGCGACCAGACCAGCCCGAGGTGGACCTGCCGTTCCGCGCCGATCTGCATTGCTTCGGCCGCGGCTGCCCGGCACTCGTCGGTGCGACTCTGGTGCGCCAACAACCACGCCAGGCCGGCCAGGTTGCTCGCCAGCTCCGTGGTCTGCCCGGTCTCGCGACTCAGCCGGATGCCTTCGTCATACGAGGCCGCTGCATCGGCCCACCGGTCGGTGGTCGCGTCGTCGCGGGCCAGCTGGAACAGGACGGCCGGTAGTACGCCTACTGCGACCTGGTCACGGCGTTCGCGCATTGCCGCTTCGATCAGGGCCCTGCCGGTGCCGGTCTCGCGCAGGAACATCGGTGCGAGCATCATCCAGACCTGCCGTCGCCGGTCGTGGTCCAAGGCGACCGATGGCGCAAGCTCGATGGCCTGGCGGATCTCCTCGGTACCACCGCGGCCGGACAGCACCTTGGCGACACCACTGGCGAGCAGGCCGATGACACGTGTTCCTGGGCGCTCGACCTGCTGCAGCAGGTCGCTCAGGTCGTCTGCTGTCTTCAGTGCTGTGGCTGCGTCGCCTAGACGGAAGCAGGCGTTGACCACATCGGCCAGCAGGCCTACGGCGGCTTCGGGGTCGGTGGTCTCGGCTGCCGCGGCGACGAGGATGTCGCGTGCGCGTGCTGGGGAGCCACACTTCACTGCGATGTCACCACGGAGTTCGTCGGCCTGCGTGCGGACGGGGCCGGGTGGGTCGAGGGTCAGCGCCTCGTTGAGTAGGGCGTCGGCTCGGTCGGGCATGCCGGCGAACCAGGCTGCTTGGCCGGCTGCGACCAGGCGTAGCGCGCGAGCGCTCGGAGTACCGGTGAGGCGGGCGGCTCGCTCGTAGGCGGTTGCTGCTACTGCGTGTGCTCCTCGGTCGACGGCGTGGTCGCCCGCTAGCTCCAGTGCTGCCGCCACTACGTCGTCTGTGCCAAGCACTGTCTCCGACAGATGCCAGGCCCGGCGGTCGGCATCCTGTACTGCGTTGGCGACCGCGAGGTGAACAGTGCGGCGTTGCGCGGGCTCGGCATTCGCATAGATCGCCGACCGCACCAGAGGATGCCTGAACTCCACTCTGCCGTCCCTGAGGTGGATGAGCCCTGCCTGCTCGCCCTCACCCAGCACTGCAACATCTACTTCAAGCTCATCGCAAGCTCTCGCCACCACTCCCAGGTCGCCGTCCTCTACCGAGGCAACGAGCAGTGCCCGCTGTGCGGCGTCGCTGAGCTTGTGAGCCCTTGCAGCGAAGGCATCCGCAAGCAGAGCCGGCACAGGCACCGGCACTCCCGGCGGCACTCGCTGCAACTGCTCCGGATCCCTAGCCAACTCCAGCAACGCCAGCGGGTTCCCCGCCACAGTCCGATGCAAGCTAGCCACCAGATCAACCGGCAACCCAGCAACCAACTCCTGAGCCGCCGCCAACCCCACCCCGCCCAACCGCAGCTCCGGCAAATCAGCCCCAGCCAACGGATGCGTCTCCCCCGCCCGAGCAGCGATCACCAGCCCAATCGGATCCGCCACCAACCGCCGCGCCGCAAACAACAACGCCTCCGCCGACGGCAGATCCACCCACTGCGCGTCATCAACCAACACCACCACCGGCGCCCCCTCCGCATACCGGCAAACCAGGCTCAACACCGCAGCCCCCACAGCAAACCGCTCCTCAGCACTGGGGTGACCAGCACTGTCATCTAGAGCGAGAGCTGCAGAGAGTGCTCTGCGTTGGGGAGGTGGGATGCGGGGTAGTTCTCCGAGGGCGGGGCGGAGGAGTTGGAGGAGGGTGCCGAAGGGGAGTTCTTGTTCGGCTTCGGTGCCTTGGGCTTTGAGGACGCGCAGACCTGCGGCGAGCATCGCCGCCTCCGTCACGAGAGCTGTCTTGCCGATGCCCGGTTCCCCGGTGATCAGCAGTACCCCGCTGGATCCCACCCGCGCCCCCGCGACCAGCCGTTCGATCGCCCGCCGTTCGGCGTCCCGCCCGATCAGCATGTCTGGCAGTACACACCAGGTGGGTCACCTGATGCGAGCACCTACCCGCGCTTCCTAGGTTCGCAGTACAGATCCAGGGAGGGAACTGAGATGACAACAGTTGCGATCGACATGGACAAACTGATGGCCTTCGTGGGCCAGGCAGTAGGCGAGGTAGGCGCGACGCTCAACGCCGCGCTGGTGGTGATGGGCGACCGCCTCGGCTACTACCACGCACTGGCCGACGGTGGCGCGACCACACCGGCCGAACTGGCGGAGAAGACCTCCACCAGTGAGCACTACGCCCGCGAGTGGCTCAATGCCCAAGCAGCAGGCGGTTTCGTCGAGTACGACCCGCACACGGGCAAGTACCTACTGCCACCGGAACAGGCTGTAGCGCTGACCGACGAGAGCAGCCCGGCGTTCCTGCCCGGCTTCTTCCAGATCGCGCTCGGCACCGTGCAGCACACCACCGAGACCATCGAGGCGGCCCGCAGCGGCGCAGGGATCGGCTGGCACGAGCACAACTCCGACGTACACCTCGGCTGCGAGCGCTTCTTCCGCCCCGGCTACAACGCCAACCTGATCGCCGGCTGGCTCCCCGCGCTCGACGACGTGGTCCAGAAGCTGGAGTCGGGAGCCCGGGTGGCCGACATCGGCTGCGGGCACGGCGCCTCGACCATCCTGATGGCACAGGCGTACCCGCAGTCCACCTTCATCGGCTCGGACTACCACCCGGAGTCGATCGAGACGGCCCGCCGGCGTGCGGCCGAGGCAGGTGTCACGGACCGCGTGACGTTCGAGGTGGCGCCTGCGACGAAGTACAGCGGAACCGCGTACGACCTGGTGACCACGTTCGACGCGCTGCACGACATGGGCGACCCGGTGGGCGCCGCCAGGCACGTACGCGAGTCGCTGGCGTCCGACGGCACCTGGATGGTCGTCGAGCCGATGGCCGGTGACCGAGTCGAGGACAACCTCAACCCGGTCGGCCGTGCGTACTACGGCTTCTCCACGCTGCTCTGTACTCCGGCTTCGCTCTCCCAGGACGTCGGCCTGGCGCTGGGAACGCAGGCCGGACCGGCCCGGATCCGCGACGTCACCACGGCGGCGGGCTTCACCCGGTTCCGTACTGCGGCCGAGACCCCGTTCAACCTGGTCTTCGAGGTCCGGCCCTGAGACAGTGCCGAAATAGCTGACATCGAAGGGCCTTGGGGGCTAGGGAGATGAAACCGGAGCGACTCGCTCGACCGGCGGACCAGGTGGGGACGGTCGAGCGGGACGGGGTGACCATCGCGTACCAGGTGTGGGACGGGCCCGCCGTCGAGAGGGGGAACGGCGGGCCCACGGTCGTACTGATGCCGACCTGGTCGATCGTGCCGTCTCGCATGTGGAAGGCGCAGGTCCCGTACCTGGCCAGGCACTTCCGGGTGGTCACCATCGACGGCAGGGGTTCCGGGGCGTCCAGTAAGCCGGTAGGAGCCGCGGCGTACGCCGAAGCGGAATACGTGGCCGACACGCTCGCAGTACTGGACGCGGTTGGGGTCAGCGAGTGCGTACTGGTCGGCTTCTCCCGTGGCGTTCCCTGGGCATTGCAGGTGGCTGCGGCTCAGCCAAGTCGAGTACGCGGGGTCGTGTGCGTGGGGAGCGCACCCGGCCTCGTCCCGGACCCCAAGGGGTTGTGGAGCGAGCGCCAGCCGAGCAGCGAGGGCTGGGCGAAGTACAACCGCTACTACTGGCAGGAAGGCGACTACGAGGAGTTCCTCAAGTTCTTCTTCGGTCAGGTCTTCATCGAGCCGCACTCGAGCAAGCAGATCGAGGACGGCGTCCGCTGGGGTCTGCAGATCGGCCCCGACCGCCTGGTCGACACAGAAGCCGCCCGCCAAGCCCAGCAGCCGTCGCTGCCACCTGTGCAGTGCCCAGTGCTCATAGTCCACGGCGCCGACGACCCGGTACGACCGCTTGCCGACGCTCGACTCCTGGCCGAGCTGACCGGCGGCACCCTGGTCACCATCGAAGGCGGCGGCCACGCCCCACACGCCCGGGACCCCGTCTTCTTCAACCGCCTCCTGAAAGACTTCATCACCGCCCAGCAGCCTGTAGTCGCCGCTGGGCAGCAGCCGGTACGGCGTACTTGGGTACGCGCACTCAACCGCCCCCGCCGAGCTCTCTACCTCTCGTCGCCCATCGGCCTCGGCCATGCGAAACGCGACCTGGCCATCGCCCAAGAACTCCGGCTGCTCCGCCCCGACCTGCAGCTCGACTGGCTCGCGCAGCATCCCGTCACCAGAGTGCTGCAGGATGCCGGCGAAATCGTGCATCCGGCATCCAGCCTGTTGATCAGCGAAGCCGCGCACGTCGACTTCGAGGCCGACGACCACGACCTGCACGCGTTCCAGGCGATCCGCCGGATGGACGAGATCCTGGTCGCGAACTTCCTCACCTTCGCCGACGTGGTCGACGACCGCTACTACGACCTGGTGATCGCCGACGAAGCGTGGGAGGTCGACTACTTCCTGCACGAGAACCCGGAGCTGAAGCATTTCGGCTACGCCTGGCTGACCGACTTCATCGGCTGGCTCCCGATGCCCGACGGCGGCCCCGCCGAAACCGCCCTCACCGCCGACTACAACGCCGAGATGCTCGAACACCGAGCCCGCTACCCGCGTCTCCGCGACCACTCGATCTTCGTCGGCGACCCCGAAGACATCGTCACCACCACCTTCGGCCCCGGCCTCCCCTCGATCCGCGACTGGGCCACCACCAACTACACCTTCACCGGCTACATCGGAGCCACTCCACCCACCCCAGCAGGCCCACGCAGCAAGCAGCCCCGCTGTGTGGTGAGCGTAGGCGGATCAGCAGCCGGCAAGGCTCTGCTGCACCGAGTACTAGACGCAGTACCCATGGCCCGCCGACTGGTGCCCGGCCTGGAGTTCGTCTTCGTCACCGGCCCCCGCATCGACCCGAACGACCTGCCACCCACCGAAGGCGTCACCATCCACGGCTACCTACCCGATCTGAACCAGCAGCTGGCCGTAGCGGACCTCGCTGTCACCCAGGGCGGCCTGTCCACCTGCATGGAGCTGACCGCCCTTCGCATCCCCTTCATCTACGTGCCACTCGAGCACCACTTCGAGCAGAACTTCCACGTCCGAGCCCGCCTCGAACGCCACAACGCCGGCCACCACCTGCCCTACGAAGCAGCCAGCAATCCGCAACTCCTCGCCGAGGCGATCGCCAAGCAGCTGACCCAACCCATCGACTACCTCCCCATCCCCACCAACGGTGCCACCCGCGCCGCGAACCTCCTCAACGAACTCCTCTGACTGCCCGCGATGACCGAGCTCGTCGGCATACCGATTGACCGCCGGACTGGTCAGCCAGCGCAAGCTCAGACGGACCGTCGCTCAGCGCTCGACCGAGCGGCCCCGCAGCCGGTCCAGCGTGACGACCAGTACCACCGTTACCGCGAGCAGCACGAGCGACTCGGCCGCTGCAGTGAAGGTTTGGCCGCGGTCGGTGAGGGCGAAGACGCTGACCGGCAGGGTGCGCCAGGACGCCGGGTAGACCATGATCGTGGCGCCGACCTCGCCCATCGAGAGCGCGATCGACAAGCTCGCGGCGGAGACGATCGCCGGACGGAGCATCGGCAGCCGGATCCGCCAGAGCACTCGCGCGGGCGACGCTCCGAGCGAGGCGGCGACTTCGGCGTACGCGTCGTCTGTTCGTTGCAGTGCGGCGGTGACCGTTCCGTAGCTGAAGGCAACCATCAGGACCAGGTGCGCGATCACCACGATCCACTTGGTGCCGTTGAGCAGTACCGGCTGGCGCGAGAACGCGACGAGCAGGCTGAGGCCTACGACTACTGACGGTACTGCGATCGGCAGGTGATGCAGCGCATCCGCCAACCGGGCAAGGGATTTCGACGCGCTGCGTGCTGCGAGCGCGGCCCACGTACCGAGGGCAACCGCGAGCAACCCGCCGAGGAACGCCGTCTGCAGACTAACCGTGAGCGAGGCCAACTCGTCGCCCGACAACGCCTCAATCAGATGCGACCCGGTCGGGCCGGACGGGAACACCCCGTTCCAGCTGCCCGCGAAGGCGGCCGCCGCGACGACGATGAAGGGCGCTAGGACGAGTACGCCGAAGACGAGTGCGAACGCGACCCAGGCGACGAGCTTGCCCGGCTTAGTCCAGAGCAGCACGGCGGCCTCCTTGCCGGGTCAGAACGGCGCGCATGGCGACGTACAGGCCGATCGAGAGCACTACCTGGACGACCGCGATCACGCACGCGCCCGGGTAGTCGAACATCACGATGCCCTTGGTGTGCACCAGCATCGGCAACGTCGTCGTATCCCGCGCCCCGAGGAACAACACGATCCCGAACTCATTGAGCGTCAACAACAAAGTCAGCCCGCCACCCGCCGCCAAGGCCGGCTTCACCTCAGGCAGTACGACCTGCCGGAGCACTCGCCAAGGCCCACCGCCGAGACTCGCCGCGACATCGAGCTGCACCCGCGGAATCTGCCCCATCGCCCCGAGCAGCGGCCGCATCACGAACGGGGTATAGAAGGTGATCTCCGCCAGAATCACCGCCCACGGCGTAGTCAAGAACCCGCTGTCCCCGACCAGCGCCCCCAGCACTCCCGCCGACCCGTAAACGAACGTGAACGACAACGCCACCAGGAACGACGGCAACGCCAGCATCGCGTCAACCATCCCGGCGATCACCCGAGCCCCCGGAAACGGCACGAAACTGATCACCACCGCCAGAAACGTCCCCACCACCATGCACCCAACCGTCGAACAGACCGCGATCTGCACGGTCCGCACCAACGCAGCCCGAAACTCCCCCGACCCCACCACCGCCCGCCAGGTCGCGAACCCGCCGGTGAACGACTCCTGCGCCACCAACACCAACGGATAAACAACCAGCCCCACCAACACCAGCAGCGGCGGCACCAACCACACCGACCGACCGACCCGCCTCGACGACCCTTGGTTGCCTAGAGCAAGCGGCGTCCCCAACGCCTCAACCGCCATCAGCGCCCCTCCGCCGCGACCAAAGTACAAGCCTCAACCGGCAGTTCGATCGACACCTTCGCCCCCACCGCAGGCACCCGCCCACCAGCCGGTACGTCGACCTGCACCGCCACCCCCGGCAGCCCATCGATCGCACAAGTCAACCGACTGGACGCCCCACGCCACTGCGCGGCCACCAACTGCGCCGCCCACCGATCAACGCCGTCGCCACCGTCAGTCCCACCGCTTCCGGCCGCGCCCCCACTACTTCCGCCGACCGCGCTGGCGCCGCCGGCGCGGTCGGTGAGTTTGATGGCGTGCGGCCGGATGCAAAGCAGCAACTCCTCGCCGAGTTGGCGGCCGGCGGCCGCCTCACCCTCGTCTCCCGGCGCGGGAACGTCGTACCGGCGCCCGCCTGCCGCTGGGGGCCGAAGGCCCTTGACCTGCTGTCCAGCAAGACGGACTTCTTCCTCCTCCACCTCGACCGGGAGGAGATTGGCGCCGCCCAGGAAGGAGGCGGTGAAGGCTGTGGGTGGGGTGGCGTAGAGGTCGGCTGCCGGCGCGATGTCGACAAGTCGAGCATCTCGCATGACGGCGATTCGGTCGGCCAGCGCGAGCGCCTCGGACTGGTCGTGGGTTACGTAGATGATCGCCACGTCCGGTACCTCGCGCCGGAGCTTCTGCAGTTCGCCCAGCAGGTCGGCGCGCAACTGTGCATCCAACGCAGCCAACGGCTCGTCGAGCAGCAGTACCGGCGGTTGGATGGCGAGTGCCCGGGCGATGGCGACCCGCTGTTGCTGCCCACCGGACAACTCCCGCGGATACCGGCGAGCGAACTTCGCCATCCCCACCATCTCGAGCATCTCAGCAACCCGCCGAGCGACCTCCGCCTTCGGCTTGCGAGCCGCCTTCAACCCGAAGGCGACGTTGTCTGCAACCCGGAGATGCGGGAACAGCGCATACTGCTGCACCACCACCCCAATCCCACGCCGAGCCGGCGGTACGCCGGTGACGTCCCGCCCGCCCAGCCACACCCGCCCCCGACTAGGCCGCACAAACCCCGCAACCGCCTTCAAAGCAGTCGACTTGCCCGACCCCGACGGCCCGAGCAACGCCACCGTCTCACCAGCCGCGACCGTGAGATCGAGCCCCTCCAGCGCGACCGTCTGACCGAACTGGACGGTCACATCCTCGAGCCGAACAGTCATCCCTGAACTGCCTTGTCGTACGCCGCGACATCCGCATCAAGCGAGGCAAGCACCGCGTTCCAATCCGGCTGCCAGACCTCCACCCCAGCCATTGCCTTGAGCACCGACTGGTAGTTCGCATCAGTCGGCTTGACGTCCGCCCGAGCCGGAATCCCGAAGGCATCCCCGGAGACCGTCTGCTGCGCTTCAGGCGAGAGCAGGTACGTCATCAGCTTCTCGCCACCATCCTTGTTCGGCGCCCCCGCGCCGAGCCCCATCACATACGGCAGAGCGACCGTACTGCGCTTCCCATCAGCCGTCGCCGGGAAGAACACCTGGAACGCCGACTTGTCGTTGGCGATCGAGGTCAGGTTCATCTGCACGTCGCCGTTGGCCACGTAGATCTCACCCTTGCTCACCTTCGGCTGCAGCTTGCCGGTGGACGCGGACGGCCCGACGTTGTTCGCCTCGAGCTTCTTCAGATAGTCGAGCGCCCCCTGCTTGGCGAGCAGGTGCTGCAGCAGCAACAGCACCGCAGTACCGTCGCCTGCCTGCCCAGGCGTCGAGTACTGGATCTTGCCCTTGAAGCGCGGATCCAGCAGCTCGTCGAACGTCTTCGGCAGCGCACCCTTCGACGGGTTCGCGATGAAGCTCAGATAGTTGTCGATCACCGTCACGTAGTCGGCGGCCTTCGGCCCCTTGACCTGGTCACTGCCCGGAACCTGATAGTCCTGCAGCAGCTTGTCGGCCGACGCCTTCTGGACGAACGGTGGCAGTGTGATGACGACGTCAGCCTGCGGGTTCGACTTCTCCTTCTGCAGCCGGGAGACGACCTCACCCGAACCAGCCTCGACCAGCTGCACCTTGGTACCGGTCTGCTTGGTGAAGGCGTCGAACCTGGTCTTGTACCAATCGGCCAGACCATCAGCGCTGTAGACGGTGACGATCTTGCCGCTGGAGTCACCGGCCCCGTTGGTGGAGGCTGCGCCGGTACCACCGCAGGCGACGAGCGAGGTGAGCAGGGCACCGGCGAGCAGACCGGTGAGGGCACGCGAGCGGAACATCACAACTCCGTTTTGGCTAGCAGGCCGGGCAGGTCCCGGACCGACTCGAGTACATGGGTGGCACCCGCGGCAACGAGCTGATCGTTGCCATGGGCACCGGTAAGGACCCCGGCGACGATCCCGGCACCGGCCCGGACCCCCGTGGTCATGTCGTACGCCGTGTCGCCGGCCACGGCCACGTCGGCCACGGCATCGGCTTTCAGTTCGAGCAATGCCTTGAGGACCATGTCCGGGTACGGCCGGCCGCGACCCGCCTGCGCGGGGCAGAGGGTGAGGTCGGCGAGGTTCTTCCAGCCGAGCGCGCCGAGGATCCGCTGCTGCGTCGTCTCGGAGAATCCGGTGGTCAGGCAGACCTTGATCCTACGGCTCCTGAGCTCGCGGATCGCGTCCTCGGCGCCGTCGACCGGGGCGCTGTGACCTCCGTCGACGAGCATCCCGTACGCGGTCTCGAACGCCTGGTTGGCCTGTTGCGCCGCCGCCTCGTCGTTGTCGAGCAGATGCCGGAAGACGGTGATCTTCGACTCCCCCATCGTCGCCCGGACATGGGCCAGCATCCCGTCGTACTTCGGGCTGCCGGATTCGATGCCTTGGGCACCGATCGCCTGGGTGAACGCCTTCTCGACCAGGCCGTCGTCGGCGACCGTAGTACCGGCCATGTCGAGCACCACGAGCTGGATCACAGTCCTGCCTCCGAGTAGCTGGTTTCGGCGATCGCGGGCGACATCGTCATGCCGCGGCCGCCGGGACCGGTGACGAGCGTGACGTTGTCGGCGACGGTTCGGCGTACGGCGATCTCGGCCTCGGTGGCCTGCGAGTAGACGCCCGCCCACCGGCGTACGACCGGCGGCAGCTCGCGCCCGAGCAGGCTCTCGACCGTCGACCTCAGGTAGTCGTAGGGATCGCTCTGTACGTCGAAGCCGAACGGCTCCGCATATTCGTGCGTGTCGCCGATCGTCAGCCCGCCGTCGGCGCGCTGGACCATCAGCAGCTGCATCGCGTTGTCGGCGGCAACAGTTGCCTGGGGCGTCTGCTTGAGCGCATCGAGCGCCGTTCCCTGGTACGCCGGGTAGTACCGGAAACTGTCCGCGTCGGCGACCGCCGTCGTGAGCTGCTCGTCGAGCGGAGCCGTCTGCATCATCTGCAGCCGGACCCGGCGTACCGGCAGCTCGCCGGCCAGCTCGCGGATCAGCCCGCTGTGCCAGGCGCCGGTGCAGAGGAAGATCTCGTCGGCCGCGTGGATCTTGCCGTGGTCGTCCCGCACCTCGCCGGTACTGACGTCGCGGACCTCACGGCCGGGGACGAACTGGTACCGACCGGACTTCTCCAGTTCGGCCCGCAACTCGCGGAGCACCTTGCGCGGCTCGACGATCGCGTCCCGCTCACACCAGAGAGCGCCGAGGAGGTCGCCCTTGAGCGCGGGGTTGCGGTTTGTGGTCTGCTCGGCGTCGAGCAGTTGGAAGCCACGTGCGGCCGCATCAGGCTTGCCGGCAGCCTCTTTGGCTACGGCCAGCTCGTCCTCGGTCCGGCAGACGGTCAGCGAGCCGGCCGGGCGGAAACCGATCCCGGGCACGCGCTCCCACAGCTCCCGGGCCCGCAAGGCGGCCTCCAGCTCGGCGCCCACGGCCCGGCCGCTGACCCAGACCAGCCCGAAGTTCCGGACGCTGGCCCCGCGGCCCTCGCGCTCCCGCTCGATCTGGACCACGTCATACCCACGCCTCACCCCCTCCCAGGCATGAAACATCCCCAGCACACCACCACCAACCACCACAATCCGCATGATCGTCAGATTGGTCCGGACCAATTACACCTAACCTGACTCCCCCCGACCACCAGATGAACCCCGCCCAAACAACCAGTGCCCCACCCACCACCCCACCCACCAAAGCCACCTCCC
>NZ_BAAAHK010000022.1:0-66302 GCF_039525325.1 Kribbella koreensis | reverse complement strand
CCCGCAGATTGTGGGTTGCACCTTGAGATACTCGGGGGGCAACCCACCATTTCAGGGGTTAACCCCTGAAACGGCGCGGGGTGGGGGCGAGGCTGAGCGCGGCGTCCGTAGTACCGGCTAGGGACGGAGGGTCGCGCGGAAGCCGACTCGATCGCCCCGATACAGGGAGCGGACCGCCTCGATCGGGCGGCCGTCGGTGTCGCGGCTGGTGCGGTGGAGGAGCAGCATCGGGAGGGACTGGGTCGCCTTCAGGAGATCGGCCTCGCGCGGGGTCGCGATCACCGTCTCGACCAGTTCCTCGCCCTCGCCGAAGCGGACGCCGAGCTCATCCGTCAGGCAGCGATACAGCGACCCCTCCGGCTTGAGCACGTCGCGCAACGTCGGGAAACGCGCCACCGACATGTACGTCGTCTCCAACCCGATCGGCTGCCCATCGGCGAGCAACACCCGCTCCAGCCGATGCACTGGATCACCGACCGCGATCCCGAGCTGCTCGGACAGCAACTCGTCCGCCTCGATCTCCTCGAAGGCCACCAGCTCGCGCCCAGGCTTCTGCCCCTGCGCCCGCAACGCCTCCGTATAGCTCACCAGCGCCAACGGCTGGATCAGCTTCGGCGTCGCCACGAACGTCCCCTGCCCCTGCCGCGCCCGCAGCCGGCCGTCCGCGATCAGCTCGCGGATCGCCTGTCGCATCGTCCACCGGGAGACCCCGAACTCCTTCGCCAGCGTCCGCTCGGGCGGCAACGCGGCGCCCTCACCGAGTTCCTCGAGCAGCCCGACGAGCCGGGTCTTGACGGCGAAATGCAACGGCACGCTCACTCGCCAGACGATATCCGGACTTCCCGGCGCGACGAGCACGCGACGCCACAGGCGGACAGCCGTGGGGCCGGCCCGCGTACGTAGTACCGGGAAAGTACCGGGAAAAAGCTAGAGCCCCGGGCGGCAACCCGGGGCTCGAGGTGGATGGATGGGCGGCGGAATTCAGCTGCCGGACTTGCGCCGGAACTGGCGCTTCTGCTTGTCGTTGTGGGCCTCGCCGACACCTTCGTGCCGCGGCCCACTCCCAGGGTGCGAGTCGTGCTGCTGGTTCTTCTTGGCCAGCGCCTCGCGGAACTTCTTCTGCAGATCGTCCTTGGCCGGCTCGCTGGGCGTGTCGCTCATACCGTCTCCTTCAAACCGTCAGGCATTCAACCTCTAGCTAACCAATTGTGCCCACCACCACGCCACCGATTATCAGCGGCCCCCATCTCAGCCCCCGAAAATCCCTCCGGCCCGCCCCCGGCCGGCTGTTAGCGTCGCCGCGACGCAACGGCGAAGGGGACGGTTCATGGTCAGCACGGAAGCTTTCATCGGGATCGCGCTGGTCGAGCTCGGCCTGGTCGTCATCCCCGGCCCGAACATGATCTATCTCGTCTCCCGGTCCGTCGTGCAGGGCCGTCGCGCCGGACTCACTTCGCTCGCCGGCGTAGGCGTCGGGTTCCTCGTCTATCTGCTCGCCGCGTCCGCCGGCCTGGCGACTCTCTTCGCGCTGGTCCCGGAGATCTACGTGATCCTGAAGCTCGCCGGCGCGGCGTACCTGCTCTGGCTCGCATGGGGCGCCCTCCGCCCCGGCGGCAGTTCGGCCTTCACCCCGTCCGAGCTCACCCCGGATCGCCCTCGCAAGCTGTTCGGCATGGGCCTGCTCACCTGCTTGCTCAACCCGAAGATCGCGATCCTCTACATCTCGCTACTCCCCCAGTTCGTCGACCCATCGCGCGGCCACGTCGGCACCCAGAGCCTGCTGCTCGGCCTCACCCAGCTCGCGGTCGGCGTCGCGGTGAACGCGATCTTCGTCATCACCGCCGGCTCCGTGGCCACCTTCTTCAGCCGCAAACCGCTCTGGTCCCGCATCCACCGGTACCTCACCGGTACTGCGCTCGCCGTCTTCGCCGTGAAGCTCGCCACAGACCGCACCGCGCCGGTCGCCGCTCCTTAGCCTCACCGGTCGCCGCTCCGTAGCCTCGGCGACACCGCCCGGAGTTGGCCCGGCCCCACTCTCACCCACAGCCACCAAGCACCCACGAACCCGCTGCGTTTCAAGCGTTTGAGGCGGATTTCTCCTGCCCGTCGCCGGCTCCACGCCCTACTGTCACTTGCGATGCCGACGTACATTGGTGACACGGCCCCGGACCCCGGCATCAACCCTCGACCGCCCTCATGTCAGCGCGGCGACCACCACCGGATCACGTCCGGGCGGGCCGTCCCTCCCGACCCACGAGTGGTCGCCCCTGACAGGTCAGGGTGCCGGTGATCCCCCATCCCCTGCCCGGCACCCTGGCCCCTCCATCCGCCTGGCCCCGAAGACGAACTCGAGGCCCGGGCGGTCCGGTGCGTCCCTTACTTCGTCAACCGCGAACCCAGCCCTCGCCAGCGACTGCTCGATCTCGGCGCGGGGCCGGAAGCGCAACGTCGACTCCGACGTCAACGTGGCGCCGTCCGCGGCGAAAGCGTAAGTCCGCTTGAACTTCACCAGTGGCAGATCGACTGCCAGCAAGTCGGTCCAGTGCTCGACCACACCGATCCCCGGCAGGTCTGTGCGGCTGTAGGTCTGCTCACGATTCCAATCCAGCCAAGCCTGCCGCGCCGGATCCCTTGCCTCGAAGACAAAACGCCCGCCCGGTACCAGTGCCCGTCGAACAGCTTTCAGCGACGCTATCCAGTCGTCATCCTCGACGAAGACCTGCGCGACGTTCCCCGTCATCACCGCCAACTCACCTCGCGCCTGCGGCAACGATCCAGCATCCCCATGCACCCACTCGCCCCGCTCACTGCCCGCCTTGCCCCGCGCAATCTCCAGCGAAGCCAACGCCGGGTCGACTCCAACGACGTCGATCCCCCGCTCGGCCAGCATCAGCGCGAAGACACCGGTCCCGCACCCGACGTCCAGCACCCGCCGCGCCCCGAACTCGTCGACCATCGCCGCGTACGCATCGAGATCAGCCCGCTCCGGCTCCAACGCGTCATAGATCGCGGCCAACCGAGGTACAGCGAACAAGGCATCAGGCATACGTCGCCCCTAGGTCCGTACGCCGTCGACCTTCGACCGGTTTTCCACCGCCCGCACCGCTTCCGGGGTCTGCCCCGTCCAATCGTGGAAGGCCCGGTAGAACGAGGTCGTGTCGTCATAACCCAGCAGGTAGCCGATCTCAGCCGCCGTCATCGCCGAACTGCCGAGGTAATGGCGAGCCAGCGACTCCCGCGTCGTCCGCAGAATCGTCTGAAAAGCGGTGGCTTCCAGCTGCAGGCGACGCTGAAGCGTCCTCGGGCTGACGGCGAGCTCCTTGGCCACCGCGGCTGTGGTCGCCGCCCCGGCCGGGAGAAGCTTGAGCAACGCGGCGTGGACGAGTTCGGCAGTCGTCGACGCCCGGTCCAGGTCGGCGAGACGGCGACGCAGGTCCGGTTCGAAGGAGTCCCACATCCGCTCGTTCGCGGTCAGGAACGGCCGCTCCGCGTCACGGTCGTCGAAGGTGATGGACCAGCTCGGCCCGTACGCGATCGGGATCCCGGCGTAGTCCGCGTACCGATCGCGAACCTCCTGCGATTGGCTGACCGGCGCCGTCAACCGGAGCGGCCGCACCTCCACCCGTGTCCCGATCCGCGCCAATGCCACCCAGAACAGCAACTCGGTGAACGCGTAGACCTCTGGCGGCTGGTCGGCCCACAGCAACTCGATCCTGGTACTGCCGCCCGACGCCTCGATGTCGACCCGGAGCGGGCCGATCAACCTCTTGTACTGCGCGATGCGGCGCGCCGCGAACCCCAGCGACGGACTGCACAACGCCGCGAACAACGCCGGGTCGAAGACCTCCGCGGTCAGCACGCGGGCGATCGTGACGGGCAAGATCTCGTCGTCCAGGTCGTCGGCCAGCGCCTGCCACAGCGCGTAGTACTCGGCAGCCGGCAACTCGACGGTGCCATGGGCAAGCAACCCCTCCGGCAGCCGCGCACGCCGCAGCACAGCCGGAACCGACGCCCCAAGATCCACCAGCAACGCCCGCACCGACGGCCCCAGCATGTAGCCGCCCGAACTCATACCCGACTCATCACAACACGATCGTAAACGCGGTCACCGAACCACTTCCTAGTGAACATCAATGGCCGCGCGTACTTCCCCGCCACATACCGGGTCCGCGGCCGCCGCGCCGACACCGCCTTCACAATCACCTCGGCGAGCTTGCCGGCCGGCGTCCCGCTGACCGCGTTCTCACCTTCAGTCGCCGCGGCAACCTTCTTCGCCAGCGCGGCATAAGCCCCCTGCCCCGACCGCCGCAACATCGGCTCCGCCAGCACATCCCCGAACTCGGTCGCCACGATCCCCGGCTCGATCACGACAACGTCGATCCCAAACGGCCTAACCTCCAGCCGCAGGCAATCCGACCACCCCTCCACCGCATGCTTCGACGCGTGGTACCAGGCCCCCAACGGCGTATAGATCTTCCCGCCCATCGAAGAAATATTGACGATCCGCCCACTCCCCCGCGCCCGCATCCCCGGCAACACCAGCTGAGTCAACCGCCCCATCCCAAACAAGTTCACCTCGAACTGATACCGAGCGTCCTCGATCGAGACATCCTCCACCGCCCCGTACAACCCAAACCCCGCATTGTTGACCAACACATCGAGAGCCCCCTGCTCCCCCTCGATCCGCTCCACCAATGCGACCAGATCCTGCTCCCGAGTCACATCAGCGGCAACCACCGTCGCCCCCGCCTCCTCCAACCCCCGCATCTGCTCCACCCGCCGCGCAACGGCGTACACCGTGTAGCCGACCCCCAACAACTTCCGCGCCACCGCCTCCCCCATCCCCGCCGAAGCCCCAGTAACCAACACCGTCGCCATCCCACGCCTCCATCCCAGCAGCCCACCTGACCACCGCACTGAAAACGCTAGTAACACCCCGACGCCCGACCACTGACAATCCCCGCCAACAAACTTCCCGATCCCGCCAGTACTTCGGTACGCCGGCCCGAACCCCACCATTCGCTACCCTCACCCGCATGCCCGACCCAGCAACGCTCTTCGACGGAGACGGCGCCTACGAGCCGCCACCCGACGACGCCCTCATCGCCTCCGTCGAGGCCGAACTGGGCCGCCGCCTCCCCGCCGCCTACATCTCCCTCGCCCGCCAACACAACGGCGGCGACCTGGCCCTCACCTCACACCCCTCACCATCACGAACCACCTGGGCCGAGGACCACGTCGCAGTCACCTCGATCGCAGCCATCGGCCGCACCGCCCCCTTCAGCCTGTGCGGCCAACTGAACAGCGCCTTCTGGGTCGAAGAATGGGGCTACCCCGACATCGGCATCTACTTCGCCGACTGCCCTTCAGCCGGACACGACATGCTCGCCCTCGACTACCGCACCCCCGGCGAACCGTCAGTAGTCCACGTAGACCAAGAACGCGACTACAACATCACCCTCCTGGCCCCCAACTTCGCCACCTTCCTAGCCGGCCTGGTCGACGACTCCACCTACGAGACCGACTGACATCTCGCGGACATGCCGGGTCGTCAGGAGATCGAAGACGGTGTTCTGCGTCCAGCAGGCTCTCCCCGCCGGTGTCGGCTGGCCCACTTCGTTCATATGAGCTGCGATCCTCCGCAGCGACCACCCCTCGCCACGCAACCGGACGACCTCTTCCCGCACCTCGTCCGGACACTGCCGCGGCCGGCCGACGGGACGCCCGGCGCTCACCGCGCGCTCCCGTGGGCGGCCAGGTCCTTGAAGACGCTCAGTAGTTCGTGCAGAACCGCCATTCCGCGCTCGGCCAACTGGTCGTCACCGAACAACGCGCACCCGACCGCCAGCACCACGCAGCCGGCCAGCAGAATACTGACGTACTTGGTCACCGCTCTAGCTCCCTTGTGTATTTGAGGGAGAGCGGCTCCGTACTACGCCAGCGCCGCCCTCCATGGTTGGTGAGGGATATCCAGAGCGGCACTCGGCCCACGAAGGCTGCGAGTAGAACGAGAAACGAGGCGGCTCGGAGAGGTGACGCGCGACGGCGGCGTGCCGACGGCCGGTACCGTGCAAGGCCGCCCGGGACGACAGAGGTCGGGGTAGAGAATCGGATCGACGGCGGCGCGCAGGGCCAGCACGACGCTCCGGCCGCCGGGCACCGACTCCAGCCGCGCGAGCATCGCCTCGTACAGGCACTGCACGACCGCCCGCAGACCCGGCGTGACGGCGAGGCCGAGGCGATCCACTGCCCGACCGACCTTGGCGATCGCCTTCATCATCGGCTCAAGCCCGGCAGCGATCTTCTGAAAGGCCGCCTGAAGAGGAGCCAGCGCATCGCTCATCGCCTGAAGCGCGGCCTGCGCTCCCGGCATGAATGCTGGCTCCTCGGTGCTCACGAGATCAGCCTAAAGGCCCCGACCGACTGTCCGGGTAATTCAACTTCGCCTAGACACTGAAGCGGAGTTCGACGACGTCGCCGTCCGACCTGATGTAGCCGTTGCCTTCTACTCGGACCTTGCCGGCGGACTTGGCGGCGGCCATGGCGCCGGCCTCCATCAGGTCGTCGAAGCAGAGGATCTCGGCCCTGATGAGGCCGCGTTGGAAGTCGGTGTGGATTTACGCCGGCGGCTTCGGGGGCGGTGGCGCCCTTTTTGATGGTCCAGGCCCGGGATTCTTTGGGACCGACTGTCAGATGGTTGAGGCGACTACCAGGTCATCGCAACCGGCGGCGCGCCGCCGGGGCTTTGGCGTGCTGCGTTGCGTGCTTGCGCCGGAGCCGCCAAAGAGGCAGTCGCCGCCGGAGGCGGTGTCCTTCAGACGTTGAAGCGGAACTCCACTACGTCGCCGTCGGACATGATGTAGTCCTTGCCTTCGATTCGGACTTTGCCGGCGGATTTGGCGGCTGCCATGGAGCCGGCTTCCATCAGGTCGTCGAAGGAGACTATTTCGGCTTTGATGAAGCCGCGTTGGAAGTCGGTGTGGATTACGCCGGCTGCCTCGGGGGCGGTGGCGCCCTTTTTGATGGTCCAGGCCCGGGATTCTTTGGGGCCGGCCGTCAGGTAGGTCTGGAGGCCCAGGGTTTCGAAGCCGACTCGGGCCAGGACGTCCAGGCCGGGCTCGTCTACGCCCATCTCGGCCAGCATTTCGCGGGCCTCGGCTTCGTCGTCCAGTTCGACCAGTTCGGCTTCGAACTTGGCGTCCAGGAAGATTGCTTCGGCGGGGGCGACCAGGTCGCGCATGCTCTGCTTCAGGGTCTCGTCGGCGAGTTCGTCGGCGTCGCAGTTGAAGACGAAGATGTACGGCTTGGCCGTCATCAGCATCAGTTCGCGGATCGCGTCGCGGTCGACGTTGGTGGCGATGATCGGCGTACCGGCCTCTAGGTGCTTCTGGGCCTCGCGGACGGCCTCGAGGACGGCCACGCCCTCCTTCTTGAGGCGGGCTTCCTTCTCCAGGCGCGGGATCGCCTTCTCCACCGTCTGCAGGTCGGCCAGGATCAGCTCGGTCTGGATCGTGGAGATGTCGTCGGCCGGGTTCACCTTGCCGTCGACGTGGGTGACGTCGTCGTCGCGGAACACCCGGGTGACCTGGCAGATCGCATCGCCCTCACGGATGTGGCTGAGGAACTTGTTGCCCAGCCCCTCACCCTCCGACGCGCCGCGGACGATGCCGGCGATGTCGACGAACTGCACCGTGGCCGGGATCACCTTGGCCGAGCCGTACAACGAGGCCAGCTTCGCGAGCCGCGCGTCCGGTACTCCGACCACCCCGACGTTGGGCTCGATCGTCGCGAACGGGTAGTTCGCCGCGAGCACGTTGTTCTTGGTCAGCGCGTTGAAGAGCGTGGACTTGCCCGCATTGGGGAGCCCGACGATTCCGATGGAGAGTGCCACGGGCAGCAAGACTACGCGGCGTGGCCCACTCGACCTAAATCACAAAGGACTCCAGCTCCGCGTCGTACCAGCGAGACGTCAGCCCCAGCGGCTGCATCCCGAGCCGCTTGCACACCGCGATGGACGGGCCGTTGTCCGGCCGTACGACGGCGTAGATCTCCCCCAGCCCCGCCTTGAACCCATGTGCGATCGCCCCCTGCGCCGACTCCGTCGCCAGCCCGCGCCCCCACGAGTCGGGGTGGAAATGCCACCCCACCTCGACCTCACCCGTCGACGACGGTCCGTCGGAGGGCAGCGGCACCAGCAGCACCGTCCCCGCGACCACGCCGGTCGCCTTCTCCTCCACGGCCCAGATCCCGTAGACGGCGTCCGCGTTGCGCGTGTTCCACCGCTCGATCGTCCGTGACGCGGCGTCGCGGTCCGTCATCACCCGCGGGTCCGCGCCCAGCCAGCGCGACACCTCCCAGCGCCGGTAGATGTCGAACACCCGGTCCCCGTCGCTCTCCGTCCAGTCGCGCACGACCAGCCGTTCCGTCTGGTAGACCACCTTCGGCTCCATCGCGGCCACCTCCATCCGTTGGAAGTGATCTATCCGTCCCAACCAGCCGAGAGCAAGCAGCGTCTCCTTTCTGTGACCAGTTGGAGAAAACTCGCGCCCGACCGATCACGCATCGTGTTCGCCTGCTCGCAATTCCTGCGGTTCGGCTGGACCGAGCTGGTCTCCTGCCTGTTCGCCGCCGCGCTGTTCGCCGGCCTCGCGCTCTCGAAGTACGTCGAGCTGCCGATCGCCCGGTACGACGCTCTGCTGGTCTACTCGATCCTGCTGACCTTCGGGTTCTGGCTGGTCGGCCTGGAGACCTGGCGTGAGGTCGCCGTCATCTTCGGATTCCACCTGGTCGGCCTCGGGCTGGAACTCTTCAAGGTCCAGATCGGCTCCTGGCAGTACCCGGGCGACGCGGTCACGAAGGTCGCCGGGGTCCCGCTCTTCGCCGGCTTCATGTACGCCGCGGTCGGCAGCTACATCTGCCAGGCGTGGCGCCGGTTCGACCTGCGGGTCAGCGGCTATCGACCGGTTCTCACCACCGTGCTCGCAGTACTGATCTATGCGAACTTCTTCACCCATCACTGGATCGTCGACCTGCGCATCCCGATCGCGCTGGCTCTTCTGCTCGTCCTGCGGCGCACGTGGGTCTTCTATTCAGTCGGCAGCCGCCGGTACCGGATGCCGCTCGCGCTGGCGTTCGCGCTGATCGGCTTCTTCCTCTGGATCGCGGAGAATTTCGGCACCTTCCTGGACGCCTGGAACTACCCCGACCAGGTGAACGTCTGGCACCTGGTGCACCCCGCGAAGTTCGGCGCGTGGGCGCTGCTGGTCAGCATGAGCTTCGTACTGGTCGCCAGCGTGAAGTCCTTGGAAGGAAGGCTGTACCACCGCGGCACGCTCGCCACCGTTGCGACGCCGAAAGCTACTGAGATCTCCCCGCAACACAGCGATGCCAACCAGGCCCGGATGTAAGGCGTCTTACCAACGAAAGCTCCTTGAGGGGGAGCGTGTCTGGGGAACATCCGCCTGATCTGCAAGGGAGCATCATGTCCCGAAAGCTTGCCGCCGTCATCGCCACCGCCGCCGCCTCGGCACTGGTCGTCGGTTCGTTGATCGCCCTGGCGCTGGGACACACGAACCAGCCCGAGCCGACCTCCGCGTCCTCACCGAACACCCCGTCGTCGACACCGATCGAGACGCCGACCACGACGCCCACGCCGCCGGCCAACTCGGGCTCACCGGAGAGCGGCAAGCCCCGTCCGCCGGCCGCCGACCCGACGCTGGCCGCGTCGGCGGGCAACAAGAAGGTGCTGTTCTTCAGCTTCGACGACGGCCCCGACCCGTACTGGACGCCGAAGATCCTGCAGGTGCTGAAGAAGTACGGCGCCCACGCGACCTTCTTCGAGCTCGGCAACATGCAGGCCGCGCACCCGGGGCTGCGCGAGCAAGTACTTGCCGCAGGCAACACCATCGGAAGCCACTCGATCTCGCACCCGCAGCTGACCGCGATCTCGGCGGCGAAGCGGCACCACGAGATCTTCGACGGACCGCAGTCCAAGTGCTTCCGCCCGCCGTTCGGCGCCTCGAACCCGAAGGTCCGGGCCGAGATCAAGGCGGCCGGTATGGTCCAGGTGCTCTGGGACGTCGACCCGCGCGACTGGGCCCGGCCCGGCGTCCACGCGATCGTGAACAACATCATGACGCACGCCCACAAGCGCAACATCATCTTGATGCACGACGGCGGCGGCGACCGCAGCCAGACCGTCGCAGCCCTCGACAAGGCGCTCCGCCTGCTCAAGGCCCAGGGCTACAGCTTCCCCGCGATGGCTTGCTGACCCTCGGGGTTGAGCTCAAGCTCACTTTAAGTCGTACGGTCCAGCAATGGACAACCCGGCGAACGGCTCCTGGCGCGAACTGCTCGGTCTCAGCTATGCCCCGGTGGCGGTGGTGCTGGCCGGCGGGGTGCTGATGGAGGCGAGCAACGTCTACCTCACCACCAGCCTGCTGCCGACGATCGTCGGGGACATCGGCGGTACCGGCTTCTACGCCTGGACCATGACGGCCTTCCTGGTCGCGTCGGTGATCAGCTCGATGCTCGTCAGCCGGATTCTCATCACCCGCGGCTCCATGGCCGCCTATCTGCTCGCCTTCGGGCTGTTCGGCCTCGGCTCGCTCGTCGCCGCGGTGAGCCCGGGGATCGGCGTGTTCCTGGCTGGTCGGGCCGTGCAGGGCTTTGGGGGCGGCCTGCTGGCGGGACTCGGGTATGCGCTCATCCAGCGGGCGCTGCCGGAGCGGTTGTGGGCGAAGGCGGCGGCGCTCGTGTCGGCGATGTGGGGTGTGGGCAACCTGGTCGGGCCGTCTGCTGGTGGCGCATTTGGGCAACTGGGCGTTTGGCGGCCGGCGTTCTGGTTGCTGGTTGCACTGGCGGCAGTACTGATGGTCGTCGTGGTGCGGGTGATTCCTCGTACGGAGCGCGCAGCGGCCGGGTCGGCGGTACCGGGTGTCTCGCTGGTGCTGCTGACAGCAGCTGTGGCGATGGTCAGCATCGCGAGCATCGTGCCGGCCGGGGTGGCGACGGCGGTGGTGCTCGTCGTCGGGCTGGTGCTTGGTGTGGTCTTCGTCTTGTTCGAGCGGACCGCCAAGGCGGCTGTGTTGCCGCGGGTGACGTTTGCTGCGGGGAAGGCGCTGAAGTGGGTTTATCTGACGGTCGGGGTTCTTGCCTTTGGCATCGGTACCGAGGCGTTCATTCCGCTCTTCGGGCAGGAGCTGGGTGAGTTGTCGCCGCTGCTGGCCGGGTTCCTCGGGGCGGCTTTGTCGCTCGGGTGGTCGCTGAGTCAGACGGTCAGCGCCAACGCGACGCGGGTTGCGGTCGTACGCCGGCTGATCGTGGGTGGGCCGGTATTGCTGGCTGTCGGGCTTGCGGCGTACTCCGCCTTGCAGGCTGATGGGCCGGCCGCTTGGGTGGTGGCTTTGTGGTTCGTGACGCTGTTCGCGGCCGGGGCGGGGATCGGGGTCGCTTTTCCCCACCTGGCCGTCGCGGCCTTCAGTAGCGTCGAGGACGCGGAGGAGGCTGCCAAGGCCTCGGCGGGGATCAACACGGTCTTCTTGATGGCTAGTGCGTTCAGTGCGGCCTTGGCCGGCGTACTGGTCAAGCTGGGCGAGCCCTCGGTCCTGTCGTCCGCTCGTTTGCTGCTGTCGGTCTTCGCCATTGTTGCCCTTCTCGGCGCCTTCCCCGCCTGGCGGATCGTTCGGTCCGGGGTGGCCCGGAAGGCCGACGCGCCGCAGCTCACACACTGAGGTTCGGTGGTACGGGCTTGTCGCGCGGAAATTGTCGGCGGGGTCTGCGACTGTCTGTGACATGACCGGTACCGCGGTTCTGCTGCTCTTGGTTTTCCTGCTGGTCGGGCTCGGGCTCGGCTGGGTCTTCGGCCTGCTCTGGTCGCGGGGACGCGACGGCGCGTCGCTCGCGCGGATCACCGCTGAGCGCGACGCGGCCGAGGACCGGGTGGTCGAGCTGACGCAGGAGCGGACGACGGTCGGGCAACAGATGTCCGGGCAGGCGGTCGTGAAGGAGTCGCTCGACCGATTGCATGCCCAGCTCAACCAATTGGAGAAGGGCCGCGCCGCCTGGCAGAGCCAGTTGCACCAACAGGTTAACGAGGTGCGCATGAGCGGCGAGGCACTGCGACGGGAGACCGCCTCACTGTCGACCGCGCTGCGCAAACCGCAGGTGCGGGGGCGATGGGGTGAGCTGCACTTGCGGCGTACGGTCGAACTGGCCGGCATGGTCGCCCACTGCGACTTCACCGAGCAGACCACGACGGTCGGCGACGACGGCCTGCTGCGCCCCGACATGGTGGTGAGACTTGCCGAGGGCAAGAACCTGGTCGTCGACTCGAAGGTCCCGCTGGCCGCGTTCCTGGAGGCGGCCGAGAGCGACGACGCCGACTTCCGCGAGGAACGTCTGCGCGCGCACGCCCGCCATCTCCGCACCCACGTGGACCAACTCTCCGCGAAGGCCTACTGGTCGCGGCTCCCGTCAACCCCCGAGTTCGTCATCCTCTTCGTCCCCGGCGAGTCCTTCCTCTCCGCCGCCCTGGACATCGAGCCGTCCCTCCTCGAGTACGCCGCCGAGCGCCGCGTCATCCTGGCGACCCCCACCACCCTGATCGCGACGTTGCGCGCCGCCGCCTACGCCTGGAACCAATCAGCCCTGACGGAATCAGCCCAACAGGTCTTCGAACTGGGCCGGGAACTCTACGAACGCCTGAGCACCATGGGCGACCACCTCAACAAGGTAGGCCGCTCCCTGACCTCGGCCGTAGACGCCTACAACAGCACCGTCGGCTCCTTCGAACGCCGGGTCTTCACCACCGCCCGCAAACTCCGGGACCTCCACGTCACCGAAGCCGAACTAACCGCCATGGAATCCATCGAAGCCTCCGCCCGCCCCCTGACCGCCCCCGAATTCCTGGCCGTCGAAGACACCCCCGACACCCACCGCTGGCTCCCCGGCCCCACCATCGACAAAACCCACCGAGAACCCCCACCCCTCCCCGGCTTCGACACCCAAACCGGCTAACCACCCAACCAAAGACCCCACGCCTGCTCCGCCCGTCCGCTCCTTCGTCGCGTCCGCGTTCGCAGGCTCCCGCCCACCCCGGGCGCAGGCTCCACCGTCGCCTGCTTAGGCGACCGCATCCCGTCTAGCGCCGCATGCCATGGCAAGACAAACCTGGCCTGCTTCGCCGAGCTGACCGTCCGACCTACAGCCTGCCGACCTCGGGCGCGACTGACGAGGACGCCGCGCCTGGACGAAGCCCTAGACACCCACCGCTGGCCCCCCGACCCTCGACCAACCCACCGAGAACCACCCCACTCCCAGGCTTTCGACACCCAAGCGGCTAACCACCCACCGCCGGAAAGCCCCACGTCAGCCGCAACGTTTGCTCTGACGGTGACTGCCTCTGCGTCGTCTATCCACGCCCTGCCCAGCCTGAGCGCCGGCACCGCGGCGACCACAGCGGCAGCCGGCTCCCTCGTTCTTGTTCTTGTTCTTGTTCTTGCTCTTGCTCTTGCTTCCTGGGTCCGATGGCAGTTGGTGGATGGCTGGCTTGGTTGGCATGTCTGGGGTGGGTGGGCATATCAAGCGTCGGAAAGCCGACAGGGGTTGGGTGTTGACAGGGGTGATGGGGCGGCCAAGTATGAGAGCGCTCTCACTCATCCGGTGATCCACCGTCCCTCGTCGGATGAGCAGTGGGTACCGCTCGCCCCCAGCGGTGACTGTGTCCTGGTATCGCAGTCTCTTCGTGGTCGTCCGGTGCTCCGCCTTCTCTCGCACGGGACAAACCTGAGGAGGAGTTGTGCGCATCAAACACAAACTGCTGGCGGTTCTGGCCGCCGCGAGTACCGTCGCCGCCGGGCTGGTCGCGAGCGTCGCGATGCCGGCCCAAGCGGTGCCGGCGACCATTCCGCTGAAGATCACCAACAGTTCCGGCCGCGGCGACGCGGTCTACATCTACAACCTCGGTACCAACCTGCAGACCGGCCAACAGGGCTGGGCCGACGCGGCAGGCAACTTCCACGCCTGGCCGGCCGGCGGCAACCCGCCGACCCCGGCACCCGACGCCTCCATCGCCGGCCCCGGCAACGGCGGGTCGATCACCATCCGGATGCCGAAGTTCTCGGGCCGGGTCTACTTCTCGTACGGGCAGAAGCTGGTCTTCAAGCTGACCACCGGCGGCCTGGTGCAGCCCGCGGTCCAGAACCCGAGCGACCCCAACCGCAACATCTTGTTCAGCTGGACCGAGTACACGCTGAACGACTCCGGCCTGTGGATCAACAGCACCCAGGTCGACATGTTCTCGGTCCCGTACGCGGTCGGCGTCCAGCAGGGCAACGGCACCGTACTGACCACCGGCCACCTCAAGCCAGGCGGCTACAACAACTTCTTCAACGCGCTCCGCGGCCAGCCCGGCGGCTGGGCGAACCTGATCCAGACAGCACCGAACGGCACCGTACTCCGCGCGCTCGCGCCCACCTACGGCGTCGAGACCGGCGCACTGCCGTCGAACGTGATGGACGACTACGTCAACCGGGTCTGGTCGAAGTACAGCTCGCAGACGCTCACCGTCACCCCGTTCGGCGACCAGCCGAACATCAAGTACTTCGGCCGCGTCTCCGGCAACGTCATGAACTTCACCAACACCTCCGGCCAGGTCGTCACCAGCTTCCAGAAGCCCAATTCGGCCAGCATCTTCGGCTGCGCCGGCCTGCTCGACGCCCCCAACGACCTGGTCCGCGGCCCGATCTCGCGCACCCTGTGCGCCGGCTACAACCGGTCGACGCTGATCAGCAACCCGAACCAGCCCGACCCGAACGACTCCGGCTTCTACCTCGACAACGTCACCAACCACTACTCCCGCAAGATCCACGCGCAGATGGCCGACGGCAAGGCGTACGGCTTCGCCTTCGACGACGTCGGCAACCACGAGGCCCTCGTCCACGACGGCAACCCGCAGCAGGCCTACATCACCCTCGACCCCTTCAGCTAACCGGTACGCCGGTACGCCGGGCGAGCCCGCTCCCCGGCCCACCGATCGCCACCGACCCGCCCCGGGTCCCCGCAGCTGCCCGCGGGGGACCCGGGGTGTTCCACGTCTTGACATCGTCAATGGTTAGTGGCAACTTACCGTTCGTGGGTACTTACCAAGCCGGCGCCGTCCTCGACGCCCTCGGCGATCCGACCAGGCGCACCATCCTGGAGACCCTGCGCCGCACCGGCCCCAGCTCGGTCGCCGGCCTCGCCGAACGTGTCCCGGTCAGCCGCCCCGCCATCTCCCAGCACCTCAAGGTCCTGGGCAAAGCCGGCCTCGTCGACCACGAGGCACAGGGCACCCGCAACATCTACCGTCTCGACCGCGCCGGCCTCGACGAAGTACGGGACTGGCTCGACCAGTTCTGGGGCGATGCGCTGGACGCGTTCGCGGAGTACGTCCGAAAGACCGAGGAGGAGCAACAATGAGCATCGCGCCACTGGTGAAGCAGGTGGTCGTCAAGACCACCCAGGAACGCGCTTTCGAGTTGTTCACCAAGCATCTCGGCGCCTGGTGGCCACTGAAGACCCACTCCATCGGCGCGGACAAGGCGACCACCGTCGAGCTCGAAGGCGCCGTCGGCGGCCGCATCGTCGAGTACGGCGAAGACGGCCCACTCGGCTACTGGGGCACAGTGTCGGACTGGGACCCGCCGAACAGCCTCTCGTTCACCTGGCACCCCGGCAGCGACCCGAAGGAAGCCGGCAGCATCACCGTCAGCTTCACCCCACTGGACGACGGCACAGCGGTCGAACTGGTCCACAGCGGCTGGGACCGTCGCCCCGACGGCGCCGAAGCCCGTGAGAACTACAACACCGGCTGGGACTACGTGCTCGACTTCTACGTGAGCCACAGCCGATAGTGGGCGGATGGCGAACGCTCCGGTCGACCCCACTGCCCTAGCCGCCTCTCTCCGCCCTCACGGGGAGTCTGTGATGCTGCCGCAGGCGGCGTACACAGACCCCGCAGTACTGGCATGGGAGCGCCGCAACTTCTTCGCCGGCACCTGGACCTGCCTGGGCCGAGCAGAAGAACTAGCAGCCGGTACTACGCACTTCGCGACGACCGTGGGCGACATCGGAGTACTACTGACGTTCAGCGACAAGCCCCGCGCCTTCGCCAACACCTGCAGGCATCGCGGCCACGAGCTACTCCCGCAAGGCGACTCCAGTGAGCGCAGAGCCGTCGTCTGCCCGTACCACGGCTGGTCCTACGACCTGGACGGCGCAGTCAAGGCAGCCCCACGCATGGGCGACACCTTCGACCCGAGCCCGTACGGACTCACAGAGCTCCCCACCGAGGTCTGGCAAGGCTGGCTGTTCGTCAACGCACTCGGTACCGCCCCACCGTTCAGCGAGCACGTCGGCGGCCTCGAGGACCTGGTCGCGCCGTACCGGCCGGAGGCGTTGACCCTGAAGGCGCGGCACAGCTACGACGTCGCGTCGAACTGGAAGACGATCGTGGAGAACTACCACGAGTGCTACCACTGCCCGCTGATCCACCCCGAGCTCTGCAAGGTCTCGCCCCCGACCTCAGGCGACAACTGGAACCTGCCCGGCGCCTGGGTCGGCGGCCTGATGGACCTCCGGCCCGACGCCGAGACGATGTCCCTCGACGGCAAGTCCCACGGAATCCCCTTGCCAGGCGTCGATCCACGGACCGTCAACTACGTCGGCCTGTTCCCCAACCTGCTCATCTCCCTGCACCCCGACTACGTGATGACGCACCGCCTCGAACCCCGTACTCCGCGCCTGACGGCGATCGAGTGCTCCTGGTACTTCCCCGCGGAGGTAGACGACCCGTCGTACGCCGTCGACTTCTGGGACATCACCAACCGCGAGGACTGGTCGGCCTGCGAGTCGGTCCAGCGTGGCGCCGACTCCCCGCACTTCCGCCCCGGCCCCCTGGCGCCGGCCGAGGACGCCGTCTACCAGTGGGTCACCATGCTCGCCAGGGGTTACCTGGGCAAAAGTCTTACTCAGTAAAGGAAAGGAGTCAGTTGGCGACCGTGAACCGGCCACGACGGTGGGCCGGCTGCTCGAGCTCGTCCACCAGCGCGACGGCGTAGTCCTCAGCAGAAACCTGGTCACCGACCGGCTCATCCGTGCCCAGCTTGAACACCCCAGTGCGCTCGCCCGGCGCGATCACCGGAGCCGGCGACAGCAGCGTCCAGTCGACATCGGCCGGCGTCGCACGCAGAGTGTCGAGCACCCCGGCAACGACCAGCGCCTCGGGCTTGTAGATCTCCGGGAAGTCCGGTGAATCCACCAGCCGCTGCCCACCGGCGAGCAGACTGCCCGCGCCACCGACCACCACCAGCCGGGTCCCACCGGCCGACGCGATCAGCGTGTCGATCGCGTCCACGAAGTCCTGCGGATCCCCGCCGGTCCGGCTCGGCCCCATCGCCGACACCACGACGTCGACCGAGGACGCGATCTCCTTCACCGACGCGGCATCGTTCGCCGACCCGGTGACAGCCTGCACACCGGCCGGCGTCGAACCGCCGGACCGGGTGATACCGACAACCTCATGCCCACGCCCGGCCGCCTCGGCGGCGATCCGGCTCCCGATCATCCCGCTCGCACCATAAACCGCGATCTTCACGACGAACTCTCCAAATCCTCGGCAGCAATCTCGACACCGCCGACAGTAACCATTGGTAACTGGCTACTTCAACGTGCTATAAGTACCTTGTGGTTACTAATGGAGAACACCTGGCCGCCAAGTTCTTCGACCGTGGCGACGTGTTCGATCCGGACTGCCCGACCCGGCTGATCCTCGACCGGATCGGCGACAAGTGGACGGTGCTGGCGCTGCTGCTGCTCAGCAAGGGCCCGCTCAGGTTCACCGAGCTCCGCGACGGCATCGGCCGGGTGGCGCCCAAGGTCCTGACCCAGACCCTCAGAAGACTCGAGCGCGACGGCCTGATCAGCCGCGAGGTCTTCGCCGAGGTCCCGCCCCGCGTCGTCTACACGCTGACCCCGATGGGCGAGTCCCTGATCACCCCGATCCGGGCGGTCAGCGACTGGGCCGAGGAGCACGTACCGGCCATCAGCGCCGCGCAGAACAGTTACGACCTCGACAACGCCTGATCTCGACTCAACCTTTCGCCCCCACTCGGTCATCACAATGCTGACCGAGTAAGAAGACCTTCGCTGGGGGCGAGACGATGGATCCAGGGCTGGACGCGGAGTTCGCCGCATTCGTGGACGGGCGGTTCACCGCTCTGCAGAGGTTCGGCTACCTGCTGACCGGCGAGTGGCATCTGGCCGAGGACCTGGTGCAGACCTCACTCACCAAGGTCTGGTTCCACCGCAAGTCCCTGCGCAACAGCGCCGCGCTGGAGTCGTACACCCGGACCACGATGGTGAACACGAGCTCCCAATGGTGGCGCCGCAAGTGGAAGGGCGAGACCCCCACCGAAGAACTCCCCGAACCGGCCGCAGCCGCCGCGACGGAGAAGAGCACCACCTCGGAGTTCGGCACCATCGACGACCGCGACCTGCTGCTCCGGGCCCTCGCCACACTCCCGCGACGAACCCGCGCGACGCTGGTCCTGCGGTACTTCGAAGACCTGCCCGAAGCCGAGATCGCCCAGATCATGGGCTGCTCGCTCGGCACGGTGAAGAGCAACATCTCCCGCGGCCTGACCAAGCTGCGCGAACACCGCCTCTTCACCGACCCCCTGATCGCCACATCCCCTGACCGCCCCGGCCTGCGAGGAGGGCTGACCAATGACCGATGAACTCAAGGAACGCTTCCAGCAACTGGTCGCCGACCCGCCGCCCCCGACCGCGGTACCGAGCGAGGCAGTCTTCGCCCGGGTCCGTACGGTCCGCCGCCGCCGTACGACGGGAGTCGCCGTACTCGCCGCCGCAGCGGTCGCCGTCGTCGCAGTCGTCGCCGGGAACCTGACCGACATCCACTCCAACCCGCCGATCTCGAACCCGCCGAGCCCCACGATCACCGCCCCGGCGATCGCCCCGATCGGCGCGACCATCGTCCTCGTCCCGACCCTCAAGGGCCGCACCCTGACGATGAAGGTGACCGTCTCCGGCACCGTCCTCGCCCCCAAGGACCCCGAGACCGGCACCGACGCACCCAAGGACACGAGCTTCGTCAACCTGAGCCTCGGAACCGAGGAAGGCTACGGCGACGGCTCCCAGCGTGGCGGATCGGACGGCGGTGGGATGACCTGCGCCGGCGCGAAGACGCGCCGGACCGGCACCGAGACCTACCAGCTACTCGATCCGCACACCTATCAGAAGGCCGGGACCTTCACCTTCCTCTACCGCATCCGCTACTGCGGCTCGAACGGCGCCGTTTTCAAGGTCGAGAAAAGCATGCCGATCGTCGTTGGTTAAGCGTGGTCGGAGGTGCCCGTCGTCGCCATCCCGGCGGCCTTGAGGTCGGTACGCAGCTCGCGCGGCAGTGAGAACACCAGGCTCTCCTCCGCCGTCGTGACCTCCTGCACCTCGCCGTACCCACGCTCGGCCAGCCAGCTCAGCACGTCGCGGACCAGGATCTCCGGCACGCTCGCGCCGCTCGTCACGCCGACCGTGTCGACGCCGGCCAGCCAGGCCTCGTCGATCTCGGTGGCGAAGTCGACCAGGTGACCGTCGCGGGCGCCGTGCTCGAGCGCGACCTCGACCAGCCGGACCGAGTTCGAGGAGTTGCGCGACCCGACCACGATCATCAGGTCGACGTCCGGCGCCATCTTCTTGACCGCGACCTGGCGGTTCTGGGTGGCGTAGCAGATGTCGTCACTCGGCGGGTTCTGCAGTTTCGGGAACCGCTCGCGCAACCGGCGTACGGTCTCCATCGTCTCGTCGACCGAGAGCGTGGTCTGCGACAGCCAGACGACCTTCTCCGGGTCGCGGACCTCGATGTTCGGCACGTCGCCCGGGCCGTCCACGAGGTGCACGTGCTCGGGCGCCTCACCGGCGGTACCGATCACTTCTTCGTGCCCGTCGTGGCCGATCAGCAGGATGTCGTAGTCGATCGCGGCGAACCGCTTCGCCTCGTGGTGCACCTTGGTGACCAGCGGGCAGGTCGCGTCGATCGTCTTGAGCTGCCGCGCGGCCGCCTCCTCGTGCACGATCGGCGCGACGCCGTGCGCGGAGAAGATCACCGTCTCGCCCTCGGGCACCTCGTCGGTCTCGTCGACGAAGATCGCGCCGCGCGCCTGCAGCGTGGAGACGACGTGCTTGTTGTGCACGATCTCCTTGCGCACGTAGACCGGCGGGCCGTACAGATCGAGTGCCTTCTCGACCGCCACCACGGCCCGGTCCACCCCCGCACAGTACCCGCGCGGCGCCGCGAGCAGCACCCGCTTGGTCTTCAGGGAAGTGGGCGTACCGGTCGTCTCAGGCTGGGCAGTCACGACCCCCATCGTACGGGGCGTCGCTGAACACCCCACCCGCCGTGGTGGACGTCACGGTCCTGACAGCAGGCCCCGCTTGAAGCCCTCGGCGACCGCGGCGGCCCGGTCGTTCACGCCGAGCTTGAGGTACAGATTCAGCAGATGACTCTTCACGGTCGCCTCGCTGATGAACAATCTGACCGCCGTTTCGCGGTTCGTGTTGCCCGCCGCAACCAGCTCCAGCACCTCGATCTCACGCTGGGTGAGCGGCCCTGTGTCCGGCGTACGGACCCGGCTGACCAACCTGCTCGCCACACTCGGCGACAGCACGGACTCCCCCGCCGCAGCCGCCCGCACCGCGCGCAGCAGCTCATCCCGAGGCGCGTCCTTCAACAGATACCCGGTCGCCCCCGCCTCGATCGCCGGTACTACGTACGTGTCGGTGTCATACGTCGTCAGCACCAGAACCCGCGCCGCACTCCCCTGCTTGGCCAGCTCGGTGATCGCGGTCAGCCCGTCCATCCCCGGCATCCGCAGATCCATCAGGATCACGTCCGGCCGCAGCTCCTTGGCCAGTGCGAGCGCCTCGGCACCGTCAGCGGCCTCACCCAGTACTTCGAAATCGGGGTCGCGCGCGAACATCCCGCTCAACCCGTCGCGTACGACCGGGTGATCGTCGGCGATGAGCAGCTTGATCGGCCCGCTCATCGGTCGCCCGCCAGCACCGGGATGCTCGCGGAGATCGCAGTACCGGCGCCCGGCTCCGACTCGATCTGGAGACGGCCGTCCAGGGCCTCGATCCGCTGCCGCATCGCGATCAACCCGAACCCGCCTTCCCCGTCGACCTCACCAGCCACGAATCCCTTGCCATCATCGCGGACGTCCAAGGCGATCTTGTCCTCCAGGTACGACAGTGTCAGGCCGACCCGGCTCGCCTGCGCGTGCCTGGCGACGTTGGCGAGCGCCTCCTGCGCAGTACGGAGCAGGGCCAACTCGGCGTCGGGCGGAAGCGGGAGCGTAGTACCGGTTGTAGTGACCTGTACTTCGATGTCGTGCAGTGCTGTCCATCGCTTGGCGACGTCGGCCAGTGCGTCGCTGAGGCGGGCGCTGTCGAGCGAGCCGGGGCGGAGCGCGTGCACGGATCGCCTTGCCTCGTTGAGGCTTTCCCTGGCCAGGGTGATCGCGGCCCCGACGTGACGGTTCCTCGCTTGTTGATCGCCGTCGGCGGTTTCGTTCTCGGCCGCCTGTAGTTGGGTGATGATCCCGGTCAGGCCCTGCGCGAGGGTGTCGTGGATCTCGCGCGCCATCCGCTGCCGCTCATCCTGTACGCCCGCCTCGCGGGCCTGGTCGAGTAGTTGCTGGTGGAGTTTCGCGTTCTCGGCCAGCGTCGCCTCGAGTTTGCGGTTGGCCTCGCTGACGTCTTGCAGGGCATGCTTGCGGGCGTCGTTGCGTTGATCCCGCTGCCGGTTGATCCAGGCGAACCCGGTCATCGGCAGGATGTTGGCGAGCAGCACGGCGACGAAGATCGCGAGGCCGGCCGCTGTCGTCTTGTCGACCGTGGAGGCTTGCGCGCTGCCGGCGACTGCTGCCACCGCCGCGACGCCGGGCAACTCCCAGGGCCAGGGCAGGACGCCGAAGGCGTAGAAGTAGGCGGCCGGACTGAAGAACCCGAACCACGGGTCGCGATGGACGAGGATCGCGATGACGACCAGCAGTCCGGCGACGAAGACCAGCATGTGCGGCGTACGGTCCCGCCACTGCGGGTGCAGGGTGAAGACGCCCAGCATCCAGAGCGCGGCCAGGGCGCAGAGGCCCAGGTCGATCGCGAGCGAGCGCGGCTCATCGTGCTTGATGATCACGGTGCCGACCGCCAGAACGCCCAGTAGGACATACGGCACGACGGTGACCAACGCTGGCCAGCGACGCTCCTCCACCCTTCGCACCTTACCCGCGGTCGAAGGCGCTGCGCAGGTGCTTGCCATTGACAACAAGCGCGACCCCGAGCAGCAGCAGTCCGCAAACACCTTGCTCGACCTTCAACCACACCGGGAAGTCCCCAGGGATCGCGATGATGACCGCGATCGCCACCAGCATGACGGCCGAAACGATCCGCAACCGCAGAAACGACCGCCCATGCCCCCGAGCCGCCCTCGCCGCAAAGCTCGTCATCACCGCCGCACTCGCCACGACGATGACCGTCCGCACCCAGACCGCATCAGTCACAACCGACGCGTGATGCCGAAGAACGAACACCGCCACCACGGTCGCCACACTCAACGCCAGATACCCACCGGCCAACGCCCTGACAACCCGGAACGCGGCGCTGTGCGTCGCCGCAAGCTCTGTATCCATACCCCGAGCCTGGCAGCCAACGCCTGCCCAGCACATCGGCCAAATCGCCGTAACGCAGGCCAACCGACCAGCTGAGGGTCCGGATCAGCCGATCGGTCGGTTCATTGCCTACAGCAAGCAAAAGGAGTCGCCCGCCCTATCCGGGCGACTCCTTTCAAGGAGGTGTTCACACCCCTCAAGAATGCGCCTCGTCAACCTTCTCCGCAAAGGATTTACGCCGCTCAGACGTTCGCCTCGCCCCACGCCCTGATCACGGCGAAGTCCGCCGGTGCCAGTCCACGGTTGGCCTCGACCCGATGCACCCGGAAGGACCCCAGCCCTGGCGTCGACTCGAGGAACATCCGGTCGTACCGGTTGATCTCGTCGTCGATCCAGACGAACGGCCGGCTGCCGACCCAGCGCGCGACATGTGGGGTCTTCCACGAACGCCGACTGCGCTCTGCGCCCTCTCGTGCACCCGCCGGCCAGCGGATGACCGGCAGGTCGGCCGGCAGCCCGATCCTCGGTGCGATGAGCCGATTGGCGCCGTCCTCCCAGGTCGTCGCCCAGACCAGTTCGAAGGTGTCGGCCAGTGCGGTCAGCTCGGCCCCGTGCTGCTGATTGAGCAACAGCCGCCAAGTCTTCTCGCCCTCCTCGATCTCCTCCAGGCGGTAACCCGGCGGGACCGTCTTCGCGCGGTACGGGTTGAGGGGGCCGTCTACGTCCAGGAGGAGGTACGGGCGGGGCATGTCACGCAATGTACTGGGGGTTGGCGGGGATTGTCGGTCGGGCACCGTAGAGTCGCCGGGTGGCATTGGAGACCTCGCCGGAAGCGCCTGCAGCCGTTCGCACGATCGCGAACGGCATTGCCGGCTGGATCAACCAGCTCGGCGCCGTCTGGGTCGAGGGGCAGCTGACGGACGTCTCGATCGGGCGCGGGACGACGACCGTCTTCGGCACCCTGCGCGACACCGACGCCGACATCTCGCTGCGCTTCACCTGCAACCGGCGCGTCTTCGAGGCGGTCGACCCGCCCGTCACCGACGGCTCCCGCGTGGTGGTGAACGCCAAGCCCAACTTCTTCGCCCGCCGCGGCACCCTCGCGCTCGCGGTCAGCGAGATCCGCCACGTCGGCATCGGCGAGCTGCTCGCCCGGATCGAGCGGCTGAAGCAGTTGCTCGCCGCCGAAGGCCTCTTCGAGTCGTACCGGAAGAAGAAGCTGCCGTTCCTCCCCCACACGATCGGCCTGATCTGCGGCCGCGACTCGGCCGCCGAGCGCGACGTCTTGGAGAACGCGAAGCGCCGCTGGCCGGCCGTCGCCTTCCGGATCGAGTATGCGTCGGTGCAGGGTCCGGCAGCGGCCGGCGAGGTGATGAACGCGCTCCGCAAGCTCGACGGCGACGAGTCGGTCGAGGTGATCGTGATCGCCCGCGGCGGCGGCTCGCTCGAGGACCTGCTGCCGTTCTCCGACGAGGGTCTGATCAGGGCGGTCTCCCAGGCCAGTACTCCGATCGTCAGCGCCATCGGCCACGAGCCCGATTCGCCGCTGCTCGACCTGGTCGCCGACCTCCGCGCATCGACCCCGACCGACGCCGCCAAACGGATCGTCCCGGACGTCCGCGAAGAGCTCGACGGCGTACGGCTCCTGCGTGAGCGCGGTCTGCGCGCCATCCGCGGCTGGCTCGACCGTGAGACCCACGCGCTGGCCGCCATCCGCAGTCGCCCATCGCTCGCCGCACCGACGACGGACCTGCAACGCCGGGCCGACGAGATCGCCGCCCTGGTCGACCGCAGCCGCCGCACGCTCACCCATCGGCTGGACCGCGCCGGCGACGACCTGGCTCACCGCCTGGCGAGCGTACGGGCCCTGTCCCCCAAGGCAACTCTCGAGCGCGGGTACTCCGTGCTCCAACTGGCCGACGGCACCGCAGTACGGGAGATCGCGCAGGTATCGGCCGGCGATGTCCTCAACGCCCGGGTCAGCGACGGCCGTTTCGACGTAGAGGTAAAGGACAGCAAATGACCAAGAACGCCGAGCCGGCAGCCCGCCCCGAGCTCTCCTACGAGCAGGCCCGCGAGGAACTGGTCGAGGTGGTCCGCAAACTCGAAGCCGGCGGCACCACCCTCGAAGAGTCCCTGGCCCTGTGGGAACGCGGCGAAACCCTCGCCACCACCTGCCAGCAATGGCTCGACGGCGCCCGCAAACGCCTCGCCGAAGCCCAGGCCGCCCACGAAGAAAAGCCCAACTAGGCCGTTAACAAGGCGGTGGCCGCAGCGACCAGACCTGCCTGCATGCGCGGGAGGTCAAAGCCTTCCGAGCGCAGGGCTTGGTGGAGGTCGGCGGCCAGCGGAGCGAGGATGAAATGCGCCGTGTAGTCGGCATCCAGCTCCGGCCGCGCCTCCTCGACCAGCATCGCGACATGCCGATGCCACAACCGGTACGACCCGATCCGGTACCGCGCGCCGTCTGAAGCGTTCTCGCTGTCGGCGAACAGTTCGACGTGCCGATCGAGCAGCTCCGTGTACGCCGTCAGGAACGCGGTCACCCGCTCGATGGCCGGCGCTCCCGGCCCGAGCGGCGGCGGACCGCTCAGCAACTTGCCCTGCAGCTCGACCTCCCGCTCGTCGAGCAGCGCCACCGCCAACCCCGCCCGGTCTCCGAAGCGCCGGAACACGGTGCCCTTGCCGACGCCCGCCTCGAGCGCGATCGCATCCAACGACACGTTCTTCACCCCGTGCTCGGCGAACAGCCGCTCCGCCGCCTCCAGCACCTTCAGCCGGTTGCGCCGGGCGTCGGCCCGCTCCGGGCGCGGCTCACCGACGATCGGCAGACTTCCTTGAGAAACGGACCGTGGTCCGTTATGGTCGTTCATAAGACGGACTGTAGTCCGCTCAAGACCTTGGAGGAAGCACCATGAGCAACACCACCGCCCGGATCGCGGTCGCGTACCACTCCGGCATGGGCCACACCGCTCGGCAGGCCGAGGCCGTCGCGGCGGGCGCGGCCGCAGTACCGGGAGCCGTCGCTGAGCTCGTACCGCTCGACGAGCTGACCGATGACGTGTGGGAGCGGCTCGAGGCCGCCGACGCGATCATCTTCGGCACCCCGACGTACATGGGCAGCCCGAGCGCCGTCTTCAAGGCGTTCGCCGAGGCCAGCGTGAAGGTCTGGGCCGCCGACCTGGGCTGGCGGGACAAGATCGCCGCCGGCTTCACCAACTCGAAGGCGATGTCGGGCGACAAGCTGAACAGCATCGTCGACCTGGCCGTGTTCGCCGCCCAGCACGGGATGATCTGGGTCGGCCTGGACATCTACCCGGGCTGGGCCGAGTCGACCGCGAGCATCGAGGACCTCAACCGGCTCGGCAGCTGGCTGGGCGCGATGGCGCAGTCCGACGCCGACCTGTCCGCGGAGAAGGCGCCGCCGGAGACGGACCTCCGTACCGCCGCAGCGCTCGGCGCCCGGGTCGCCACCGTCACCTTGCGGCACCAGCGCGGATCGCTGGCGGCCTGATGGCTTGGCTCGTACTGATCGCGGCGGCCGCGTTCGAGATCGCTTTCGCATTGAGCCTCAAACCCAGCGAAGGCTTCAGCCGCTTCTGGCCGACCGCTGGCGTCCTTGTCTTCGGAGTCATCTCGGTCGTCCTGCTCTCCAAGACCCTGGACCGGCTACCGGTCGGCACGGCGTACGCCGTCTGGACCGGCCTCGGCTCGATCGGCGTAGTCACCCTCAGCGTCTTGTTCTTCCACGAATCAATCACCCCGACCCGCCTCGCCTGCATCGCGCTGATCGTGGCGGGCGTCGTAGGCCTCCGCCTGGCCGGCGCCGACTAGACGCGGCGACGGCGGAGGGAGCGGCGGGTGATGCGGCCTCGGGTGGGGACGGCGGCGGGTGGGACGACCGGGGGATCGACGCCGAGGGAGTCCGGCTGGGCGACCAGGGACTGGTAGTCGTCCCAGCTGTCCACCCGCAGCGGAATGTTGCCGACGGCATCGACATCGGTGACCGGATGGTTGCCGGTGCCGATCACCGACCAGATGTCCTGGTCGTGGCGCAGCTGCCGCAGCTCGCCGAACAGCTCCCGCCCGAACCAGCACGGATTGCCACGGCCGTTCTCGTACCGGCTGACCCCGATCGGCGTCGACGGCCCGGCCACCTCGGCGACCAGCGACCAGACAGTGGCCGATGTCACTCCGGGTTGATCACCGAGCATGATCACCAGGCCGTCGGTACGCCGGTCCACCACGTCCAGCGCCGGCACGATCGACGAGCTGCCCGTGTCTGCATGCGGCGACTCGACCACCCGCGCGCCCTCCAGATCGACGCGCTCACGTACCTGCTCCGAAGCAGTCCCCAGCGTCACGATCAGCTGGTCGAACCCACACTCCCGCGCCGTCTCCAGCGACGCGCCGAGCAGCGTCTCACCCTGGTACGCGAGCAGTTGCTTGGGGACGCCGAGCCGCGGCGACCCTTCGGCGGCGAGCACCAGACCGGTGACGAACACGGCTGCCTCAACCCTCGACCTGGCACGACGTACTCATCCCAGGTCCCTTCGCCGGCGCCAATCCGACGATTTCACAACGCGGGACAACGCTGTGTCAACGGCTGAATAAGTTCGGTGAATTCACTTCAAGGTCGCGGCGAACGTTTCAAGTGCTTGATATCCGGCATTTCCGGTGACGATCGTGGTGACCCCGGAGCCGACCAGCAGCAGGGCCTGCTCGCCCTCGCGGTCGGTCAGCGTTTTGCGCTGCCAGACCACGCCGTTCACCGTCGAGGTGCCGTCGTCGGCGGTCCGGCCGAGTTTGTCGGCCGGAAACCCTTTGCTGGTCACGTTGGACTGCTCCAGCCCGACATACTTCAGCTGATCGGTGACAATTCCGAGGTGCCAGCTGATCGGGCTTTGCTGCGGCGCCCGGAATTCGACGCTGGTCGCCTTCCAGCCGGCCGGCATCGGCTCCGGCCCGCGGATCCAGGAGGCGACCTTGCGGGCGTCGGCCAGCTGCGCGGTGTACTCGACCTCGCGGACCTTCTCCTCCTTCGGCCGCCAGGTGACGATCATCAGGAACGCGACCACGATGAAGCAGGCCAGCAGCGCCCAGAACATGTTGGTCAGCGTCCGCGCCTTGGCCCGGTCGACCTTGTTCTGCGCCCGGTAGGCCAGCGCCTCCTCGCGGGCCAGCGCCTTCTCCGCCTGGGCCAGTGCCTGCTCGCGCGTCGGCCCGTCACTCGTCGAACTCATGGCACCAGTGTCCCCCGAGACCGCCAACCGGCCGACACCGGTCGTTGGCTACGATCCGTGGCATGAACGACCCGTCCACTCCCCCTGCCCATCTCGAGGTCGACGAGCACGCCCCCGACCGCAACCTGGCCCTGGAGCTGGTCCGGGTCACCGAGGCGGCCGCGATGGCCGCGGGCCGGTGGGTCGGCCGCGGTGACAAGAACGGCGCCGACGGCGCGGCCGTGAACGCGATGCGGACCCTGATCGGCACCGTCGGGATGAACGGCGTGGTGGTGATCGGCGAGGGCGAGAAGGACAACGCCCCGATGCTCTACAACGGCGAGCAGGTCGGCTCGGGCGAGGGCCCGGAGTGCGACGTCGCGGTCGACCCGGTCGACGGTACGACGCTGGTCGCCAAGGGGATGGCGAACGGGATCGCCGTGATGGCGGTGGCGCCGCGCAACACGATGTACGACCCGTCCGCGGTCTTCTACATGGAGAAGCTCGTGGTCGGTCCCGAGGCCGCCGACGTGGTCGACATCCGGCTGCCCGTCGCCGAGAACATCCGGCTGGTCGCGAAGGCGAAGGGCTCATCGGTCGACGACGTCACCGTCGTACTGCTCGACCGGCCGCGGCACGACGACCTGGCCGCGCAGATCCGGGCGACCGGCGCACGGATCAAGTTCATCAGCGACGGCGACGTCGCGGGCGCCGTCGAGGCTGCGCGGCCGGACACCGGCCTCGACATGCTGATCGGCATCGGTGGTACGCCGGAAGGCATCATCGCCGCCTGTGCGATGAAATGCATGGGCGGGATGATCCAGGGCAGGCTCTGGCCGAAGGACGACGACGAAAGGCAGAAGGCTCTGGACGCCGGCCACGACCTCGACCGGGTGCTGTCGACCGACGACCTGGTCAGCGGCGACGACTGCTTCTTCGTCGCCACCGGCATCACCGACGGCGAACTGCTCCGCGGCGTCCGCTACCGCAGCTCGATCGCCCGCACCCACTCGCTGGTGATGCGCTCGCGCAGCGGCACGATCCGCAGCATCGAGAGCGAACACCAGCTGTCCAAGCTGCGCGCCTACTCCGCCATCGACTTCGAGCACGCCCGATGACGGCACCCGTCCTCGTGATCGGCGAGGCTCTGGTCGACATCGTCTCCAGCGGGAACGGCAACGGGTCCGGGCGGAACGGGAAGAACGGCTCGAAGGCGACGCCCGGTGGGTCGCCGGCCAACGTGGCGGTCGGGTTGGCGCGGCTCGGGCTGCCGACCGAGCTGGTGACCCGCTTCGGCACCGACCCGTACGGCGATCAGCTCGGCGCTCACCTGTTCGGCAACGGGGTCCAGCTCTCCCCCGGCTCGGTCGACCCGACGTTCCGGACCAGCACGGCGACGGCCACGCTCGACGCGGCCGGCGTTGCGTCGTACCGGTTCGACATCGCCTGGGAGCCGCCGGCGCTGTCGCTGCGACGCGGCTGCCCTGCCGTCCATACCGGCTCGATCGCGACGGTGCTCGAACCGGGTGCGGCAGCGATCCGGACGTTCCTCGCCTCACTGGCCGACCAGCCCGTCACCGTGACGCTCGATCCGAACGCGCGCCCGACGATCACTCCCGACGCGGAGAGCACCTGGGCCGCCGTACGGGTGCTGGCGGCATCGGCCGATCTGGTGAAGCTGAGCGACGAGGACTGCGAGTTCCTGCGACCCGGGATGACGCCGGACGAGATCGCGGCCGAGCTGCTGTCGGTCGACCGGACTCAATGCGTCGTGATCACTCGCGGCGGCGAAGGCGCGATCGGTATCAGCCGCTCCGCGCGGGTCGAGGTGACTGCCCCCGCGATCAAGGTCGTCGACACCGTCGGCGCCGGCGACTCCTTCATGTCAGCCCTGATCGCCGGCCTGCAATCCCGCGGCCTGCTCGGCGAAGTACGCCTCAACGGCCTGGACGCGCAAACCCTCCACGACGTCGTCGACTACGCCGTGAAGGCCGCCGCCATCACCTGCACCCGCCACGGCGCCGACCCACCGACCGCCGCCGAACACACCGCCACCTGGGGCTGACCACTTGAGCACCGCCGACACCTGGTCGGCCGAACTAGCATCCACCGGCCAGGTCGTCTTCCCCCAACGCCGCAAACGCCTCTGGATCCGCGGCGCAATCGCAGCCCTCCTCTTCGGCAACTCCCTGTGGTCCCTCATCGCCCACATCCAAGCCGACGACATGACCGGCGTCATCGCAGTACTCCGAATCACGTCCCTAAGCGCCTTCGTCTACCTGCTCGCCATCACCATCTGGCAGCTCATCACCCGGCGCCCGACACTGACCGTCGACCACACCGGCATCCGCCGTGGCAAGAACACCAAGAACGGCTACACCTGGCAGCAGATCGCCAGCATCGACGACCCCTCGGGCGTTTTCGGCCTCACCGGCGGTCTAGGTCTGCGCAGCGTCCAGGTCCAACCGGTCGACCGCCACCGCTCGACCGCCCTCGGCATCACCCACGACAACGTCGTGAACCTGGACGAACTCTCAACCTGGCTCCGCACCCTCCACACCAGGCAAACGCAGCCTACCGACGACTGACCCGCCTGCGTCCGACCAGCCAGGCGACGCCGGAGGCGACCCCGAGTACTGCGCAGAGGCCGGTCAGCCCGCCCCAGAACCTCAGATCGTCACGCGCCGCCTCCACCGCCCATACCGCACGCCCTCGCTCCGGCCGCGCGACCGCATACTCGACCGGCAATATGTCGTTCACCCGGAAGAAGTAGTCGCCCGGGTCCCGGTCCGTCTCGAACCGGTACTCCGCTCCGCCGACGACATACCGGATTTCCACACTCCCCGACCCGTTGTCATACCAGGCCGGCTCACGCACCCCGACCACTACCCCGTCAACGACAGCAGTCGTCTCATCCCAGCCACGCGATACCTGCCACTGATGCCCCGCCAGCACCCCGAAAAACAACAGCATCAACCCAAAGAACGCCACCACTGCCCCACCGGCGCCCGTGGCAGCATGCCTGCCCAGCACCCCCTGCCGCCCAGCGCCCCAACGCGTCATACCCCGAAGTGTCTACCCCTCCGGGTCCAGCCGGCATTGCCGCACAGCAACCCAGCTCAACCGCCCTCGGCTGGGTCAGGTGAGGCCGAGGCGTTTGGTGAGGCGGGGGCCCCGTTTGATTTTGATTTCGCCGAGGATGGCGGTGCCGCGGATGTGGAAGACCTTGGGGGCCGACTGCGGTTCCTCGACGGCGCCCAGGGCGGAGTCCTGCTCGGAGACCGAGCCGAGGATCGGGTTGCTGTCGAGGTGGACGATCGCGTTGCGGGGGACGCGGATCTTCACGTCGGCGAGGATCGACTTCACGTCGATGAAGATCTCGTTGTACGGGACGTGCGCCTCGGTGTAGTCGAGGGTGACGTCGCCGAGGACCGCGTTGACCTCCTGGCGCTCGGGTGCGATCCAGTTGCCGATGCGCTTCTGGTCGGACAGGAAGACGTTGATGACCGGGGCGTGCACCGTCATCCCGGGGCCCGGGCTGGTGTGGCTGATCGGCGCGACGGCGGCCGCGCCGGCTGCCAGCGTCGGGCCGTTGGGGAGATCGGAGGCGATCTCGACCAGCTCGCCGTACGTCTTGGCGGAGTACAACGTCTCCAGCCGATCCTCGAGCTCGGTGTAGCTCAGCCGGCCCTCGCCCGCGGCTTCCCGCAGTACGTCGGCGACCTCTTCCCGCTCGAGATCCGACACCCGTCTGCGCAGCGCCAGTTCGTCCCCGGTCGGCGCCGGCACGCTGTCCTGGCGAGGCGTGTCCTGCGGACGGTTCGGCTGCGGGAACTCATTGTCGGCCACACCAAAACTCTACGCGCGGCACCGGCCCGCCGCGGATACGTCAGATCCCCGAATCGACCCTGATCACGCCCCTGACTCGCCTGAACACTTAGACCGAAAGTAAATCGTTGACAACGCAGCGCGACCACAACCACCGTGGATGGCGATCCTGACCCCGGCAACGAGGAGCAGTTTCTTGAAGCGACTTCTGACGGCGCTCGTCGCGGCGAGCGCGGCCTTCATCGTTCTCCTGACCCCGACCGCCGCCCAGGCGGCGCCCTTCGTCCAAGGCGACTTCGGCGCCTACCCGAACGAGAACTCCTACCCGACCGTGGCCGGTTGCTCCGGCACCTTCTCGCTCCCGTCCGATATGCCCGGCGGCCCCGTGCAGTACGGCGACTGGGAAGGCCACCACGTGAAGCTGGAGTTCTACTACTCCAGCCGCTGTGGCGCCTACGCGCGGATCAGCAACGCGCCCGGCAGCTGCCAGGCGACGATCCAGCGCGACGCCAACGGCGACCGCCGCGAGGAGGGACGGATGTGGGAGACCGTCGACCCCGGTGACAACTTCGCCTACACCCGGATCGCCAACAACCTGAACGGCCGGCTCGCCCGCGCGCTGCTGGTCTGCAACACGGCCACCAGCGGCAACCTCGTCGCCAGCACCGACTGGTACTGAGCCCCGGTCACAAGACGGGCCGGTACTCCGGTACCGGCCCGTCGCTGCGGTCTCCAGGGCACGGAACTAGGCTTATGGGGTTCTGAGACCACTTGCCCTGGAGGTACGACCGGTGTCCGCCGACTTCAACTACTCCGAACTGCTCCCGCTGGGTGCCGACGACACGGAGTACCGGCTCCTCACCACCGAGGGGGTCAGCACGTTCACCGCGGGCGGGCGCACCTTCCTGCAGGTGGAGCCCGAGGTGCTGCAGCAGCTCACCGCCGAAGCGATGCACGACATCTCGCACTACCTCCGTACTGCGCACCTCGCCCAGCTCCGGCGCATCATCGACGACCCGGAAGCGTCCGGCAACGACCGGTTCGTCGCGCTCGACCTGCTGAAGAACGCGAACATCTCGGCCGGCGGCGTGCTGCCGATGTGCCAGGACACCGGCACCGCGATCGTGATGGGCAAGAAGTCCGAGGGCGTGCTGACCGGCGCGGTCGACGAGGAGTGGATCAGCCGCGGCGTGTACGACGCGTACACCAAGCTCAACCTGCGCTACTCGCAGATGGCGCCGCTGACCATGTGGGACGAGAAGAACACCGGCTCGAACCTGCCGGCCCAGATCGAGCTGTACTCGACGCCCGGCTCGGCCGCCGCGGACCCGGCGTACAAGTTCCTCTTCATGGCCAAGGGCGGCGGCTCGGCGAACAAGTCGTTCCTGTTCCAGGAGACCAAGGCTGTGCTCAACCCGGACGGGATGATGAAGTTCCTGGACGAGAAGATCCGCTCGCTCGGTACCGCCGCCTGCCCGCCGTACCACCTGGCGATCGTGGTCGGCGGCACCTCCGCGGAGTACGCGCTGAAGACGGCGAAGTACGCGTCGGCGCACTACCTCGACGCGCTGCCGACGACCGGATCGCCGCTGGGCAACGGGTTCCGCGACCTGGAACTGGAGCAGAAGGTCTTCGAGCTGACCCAGGAGTTCGGGATCGGCGCGCAGTTCGGCGGCAAGTACTTCTGCCACGACGTCCGGGTGATCCGGCTGCCGCGGCACGGCGCGTCCTGCCCGGTCGCGATCGCGGTCTCCTGTTCGGCGGACCGGCAGGCGCTGGCCAAGATCACCCCGGAGGGCGTCTTCCTGGAGCAGCTCGAGCGCGACCCGGCCCGCTTCCTGCCGGACACGACCGACGAGCATCTCTCCGACGATTCCGACGTCGTACGGATCGACCTGAACCGGCCGATGGCGGAGATCCGCGCCGAGCTGTCGAAGCTGCCGGTGAAGACCCGGCTGTCGCTGAACGGGCCGCTCGTCGTCGCCCGCGACATCGCGCACGCCAAGATCAAGGAGCGCCTCGACGCCGGCGAGCCGATGCCGCAGTACCTGAAGGACCACGCCGTGTACTACGCCGGCCCCGCGAAAACCCCCGAGGGCTACGCCTCCGGCTCCTTCGGCCCGACCACGGCCGGCCGGATGGACGCGTACGTCGACCAGTTCCAGGCCGCCGGCGGCTCCTTCGTGATGCTTGCCAAGGGCAACCGCTCGGCCCAGGTCACCAAGGCCTGCAAGGAACACGGCGGCTTCTACCTCGGCTCGATCGGCGGGCCCGCGGCCCGGCTGGCGCAGGACTGCATCAAGTCCGTCGACGTGATCGAGTACGCCGAACTCGGGATGGAAGCCGTCTGGAAGATCGAGGTCGAGGACTTCCCCGCCTTCGTCGTGGTCGACGACAAGGGCAACGACTTCTTCACCGACACCCGCAAGCCGGTCCCGCTGACCGTCCGCCCCCGCAGCTGAGGATGAGCACCGAGGACGGCCCGGCCCAGGTCGGCGACCTGCCGGCGATCGGCCGGCCGGCGACCAGCGCGCTGATGGCCGCCGGGGTCACCAGCCTGGCGCAGGTCGCCGGGCTGAGCCGCCGGGAACTGCTCGCCATGCACGGCATCGGGCCGAAGGCCGTCCGCCTTCTCGAAGGCGCCCTGGCGGAAATCGGCTCGACCTTCGCCGGTTGATACCGGCGAAGGTGTTCGCCCGGAGGCGCCCTCGCAGCGCGCCGGCCGGCCGTCGGCCGGCTGGCTAGCTGGCGTTGGCGGCGGTTGTCGCCGGGTCGGGGAGTTTGATCATCAGGTGCTTGGCGGCACGGAGCAGGTCGGCTTCGTTGTGACCGAAGGCCTGGAGGTAGGAGCGCAGGGCGGATCGCAGCAGCCGGAGCTCCTCGTCGTTCAGTTCGATGGTGTGCATGTTTTTCACGGTAAACCCGCCGCCGCCAGAAAGCGCCGGTCGTGATCGAGCCGTTGCGTCGGGCGGCCGCGGTCAGCTGGTGGGCCAGCCGGCGATCTCCAGGATCTCGTTGGCGACCTTCGGCAGCTTGCGGTCGTTCACCACGGTGAAGTCCTCGACCGCGGCATGCCCGTCGTACTCCACCCGCGCCCGCTCCAGCCGCACCATCTGTACGTCGCACCCGGTCAGGCTGGCCGTGTAACCCTCCCGCAGCTCAGCCGTCTCGATCACCCCGCTGACCAGCACGAACCGCGCACCCGCCGCCCGGTAGGTCGCCCAGACGGCCTTGAGGTTGCGCACCTTCAGCCGGTCGTGGAATCCCCGTTGATGCGCCGGCGCCGGCCCGTACTGCGCGAGCGCGTCCAGGTCGATCACGGCCGTCGGCAGCATCCGATCGGTGAGGATCCGCCCGATCGCCTGCCCGACCGCCGTCTTGCCGGCTCCCCCGCCGCCGTTGATCAACAACGCCCGGCAGCCGGTGTCCATGATCGCCATCTGTCCAGGTTAGGAGCGATCACCGCGTTTGAGGACATAAACCGTCGGCCGAAGTTTCCCGAGGAACTGATACACCTCCCAGTGCAGGTTCGCCTCCACATGCTGATAGACGTCCGCACCATGCTCGGCGACCACCGCTTCCCTGATACGCCGAAGCCGCGCCAGCCGCAGCAGCGCCCGCGAGACGGGTTGCGTGCGCTCCTCGGCGTACTCCCGCCACTCCGTCCCGATCACGTCCTTCTCGTCGACCACCAGCCCGGCGCCGGCAAAGGCCGTCTCGAGCGTCGCTTCGTCCAGGTTGGCGATCACATTGCCCAGATGCCGACTCATCATCTCGGCCTCACCGGCAGTCAGCAGCTCCGTCGCCGTCTGGGTGAACACCACCATCCGCCCATCCGCCTTGAGCACAGACGCAGCCCCCGCCAACGCCCCAGCCAAATCCTCCAATTGCGGCACCACCTCACGACACCAGATCAGATCGAACCACCGCTCACTCCCGGCCAGCTCCTCCATCCCGAGCCGCTCAACGCTGATCCGCTCCTCCAGCCCAGCAGCCTCCACCGCCTCCCGAGCCTGCCGCACATGAAGCTCCACCGGATCGATCCCGTACCCCGTGACATCCCGCTCCCCCACCAACCGAATGAGCTGAGCCCCATCCCGGCACCCCGCATCAAGCACGGAATCCCCCGCCCTCAACCACCCAGCCGCCCGCTCCACCAACCACTCGGGCCCGCGCGGCCCCAAACTCCGATCCAACTGCTCGTACACATCCCAAGTCACCGGCCCATAAACCCGCCCCAACCGCTCCGCATGCGCCGTCGCCGATCCATCGGCCCGCCGAACCCCATCGCTCTCCACCCGCCCACTCCAGCACCTACCGCGGTCGAACTCCAACGGGTTTCAGCCCTCCCGCCAGCCGTCCCGCAGGCGGTCGCGCCCTGCCCAACGACTGTCACGCGTCAGAGGGCATCGGCGGACCGCCACGCACGCACAACTCCCGGGATCAGCCTCGACACGCCGGGGTAAGCGATTGCCCGTCCGAGTTAGGCATGCACCGGCAATCACCGGTTGCCATCAGCAACCAAATCCGGCCGAGCTTCGACAACCTCACAGGCACGCACGAACCACACGAGCAGGCGCGCACGTCGCCCAACGACAGCCGGCTTGCGCGCGCCACGCACTCGCCGGTGGCTCGGGGGGTCAGCCCAGGAGCTCCTTGGCTATGTGGGTTACGGCGTGGCCGGTGGGGGCTTCGGGGAGGCGTAGGTGGGGGTCTGGGCGCCAGGATTGCCAGTCTTCGGAGAAGGGGGTGGTCCAGGCCTCGATGTCCTGGATGGCGGTGTGGGCGCTCGCGGTGATGCGGTCGGCCTCCGCCTGGGTGTAGCGGCCGGCGGCGACGGCGCCCTCCAACTCGTCTTCGTCCTTCCACTCGATCCGGCGGTCGGGGTGGATCCAGAGGTCCAGGACGTAGTCCTGAGAGGTGGTGCGCTTGGCCTCGAGGTCGCGTTGGTGCTCGGACTCGAGGTTCACGTACCAGCCCAGGAACGTCTCGTCGGACGACCAGAAGTGCCAGACCGACCAGGGTTTCCCGGCCGGGGCGACCTTGAGGATGCCGGTGCCGTGCCAGATGTCGAGCTTGAGCACCCGGTCCTCGGTGAACATGCCCTCCGGACCCGCATGCCGCGTCTCGCGTCCGTCCAGCAGCACGGGTTTGATCACCGGAGTACCGGGCGCCAGCCAGGCGACCAAGCCGTCCTCGTCGTCCCGCACCACCGTCATCGGCCGCACGTTCGGCAGCTCGCTGAAGCGTCCGGTCCCCTCGTAAACCCACTCGATCCTCGTGCCGGGCGCCCAGTACAGCTCGACCCCGGTCGTCGTCTCCGCCGTCACGACCCGGCCGGCCGGGTCATCGAGAGCACGTCGAGCGCGGCGTCGAGCTGCTCCTCGGTCAGGTCGCCGTTGCTGACGTGACCGTTCTCGATCACGACCTCCCGGATCGACTTGCCCTGCTTGAGCGCGCTCTTCGCCACCGCGGCCGCGTTCTCGTACCCGATGTACTTGTTCAGCGGCGTGACGATCGACGGCGACGACTCGGCCAGCGCGCGGGCATGCTCAACGTGAGCGGTGATGCCGTCGACGCACCGATCGGCAAGCAGCCGGGACGCATTGCTCAGCAGCTGGATCGACTCGAGCAGGTTGCGCGCGATCACCGGCAGCATCACGTTCAGCTCGAAGTTGCCGCCGGCCCCGGCCACCGTGATCGTGGTGTCGTTGCCGATCACCTGCGCGGCCACCATCAGCGTCGCCTCACAGATCACCGGATTCACCTTGCCCGGCATGATGCTCGACCCCGGCTGCAGATCCGGCAGCGCGATCTCACCCAGCCCCGCGCGCGGCCCGGACCCCATCCAGCGCAGGTCGTTGCAGATCTTCGTCAAGCTGACCGCGATCGTCTTCAGCTGCCCCGACAACTCCACCAGCCCGTCGCGAGCCCCCTGCGCCTCGAAGTGGTCAGCAGCCTCACGAAGCTCGAGCCCGGTACGCCGATTGAGCTCGGCGATCACCTTCCCCGCAAAACCGGCCGGCGTGTTGATGCCCGTCCCGACCGCTGTCCCACCAAGCGGCAACTCGGTCACCCGGGGCAGCGTCGCCCGAACCCGGTCCGCACCCCGGCTGATCTGCGCCGCGTACCCGTTGAACTCCTGCCCCAGCGTCACCGGCGTCGCGTCCATCAAGTGCGTCCGCCCGGACTTCACCACCGACGCGAACTCAGATCCCTTACGAGACAGGGATTCCACCAAGTGCTCCAGCGCCGGCAACAGATCCTGCACAACCCCGGCCGTCGCCGCGACGTGGATCGCCGACGGGAAGGTGTCGTTACTCGACTGACTGGCGTTCACGTGATCGTTCGGGTGCACCTCGGCGTCCAGCGCCCGGGTCGCGAGCGTGGCCAGCACCTCGTTCACGTTCATATTGGTCGACGTGCCGGACCCCGTCTGGAACACATCGATCGGGAACTCGGCGTCGAACTCGCCGGCCGTCACCCGGTCGGCCGCCGCGACGATGCCGTCGGCAAGCTTGCCGTCCACCACGCCGAGCTCCGCGTTCACCACCGCGGCCGAGGCCTTGATCTGGGCGAGCGCGTGCACGAGGGCCGGCGCCAGCGGCTGGCCGGAGATCGGGAAGTTCTCCACCGCGCGCTGGGTCTGCGCCCGCCACAACGCGTCGCGGGGCACCTTGACCTCGCCCATCGTGTCGTGCTCGATCCTGAATTCCACGTTGTCTCCCATACCTGCAGAGTACGTCGAGGCTAGGAGCCACCCTGATAGACGTAGTACATCTCGTCTCGTCCCTGCAGAACAACGGGAACAGGCCGCACGGAGCACGCACCGAAGACCTCGCGCATCACCGCTTCCAAAGCGGCAGAGGCCGACGACGACCACACCGTCAGCACCCCGCCGGGGGCCAGCCGACCGCGGCACTCAGCCAGGAATTCACTCTCGTAGAGCGCCGAATTCTCGTTGTGGACAAGGAAGTCCGGCCCATTGTCCACATCGAGCAGCACCCCGTCCAACGACGCCGCAGGCTGAGCCAGTACGACGTCCCGCACATCCCCCACCACCACCGAGACCCGCGCATCGTCGAGCACCGACGGCACCAGCCCCGACCGCATCCACTCGACCACAGCCGGCTCGATCTCGGCGACCAGGACAGACGACACCCGCGAGTCGGCCAACAGAGAACGCACGGTGTACCCGAGTCCCAGCCCACCCACCAGCACCCGCGCAGGCCGCAGTACCGCATCCAGCGCCGCAGACGCCAGCAACTCCTCGCTGGACGTCTCGACGTCGTCCATCACGAAGACGCCGTTGACCCGCAACTCCAGCGCCCCGTCTCCGCGCCGCCGCAGTAACAACTCGCCCCGCTCACTGACCGCCCGCGCCACCTCGCTCACCCCAACATCCTCCCGCACGCTTACGTCCGAAGAAGCGGAGGGACGTCAACCACACTTCTTCGGACGTAAGAGATGGGCTGTCCACAGGGGGAGAGGGTGGGAGTGGTGGGGGGAGGGGGGCGGGAGGGATGCTCTGGGGATGGGGAGTGACTGGGAGGGGCGGCGGAAGCCGGGGGAGGTTGCGCGAGCTGCCCGCGCGGAGCGGGCGCGCCTGACGAGACAGCTGTTCGCGGACCAGTACGGCGTGGCGAGCAGGCGCCAGTTGTACGCCGCCGGCCTCAGCCGCTGGGACGTGCGGGCAGAAGTGAAGGCTGGGCGCTGGCGCCTGACCGGCCCACAGACGGTCAGCAGCAAGACCGGCACTCTCGACCAGCGAGGGCTGTGGTGGACCGCCGTACTCGAGGTTGGCTCGCAGGCCGCGCTGGATGGCGTGACTGCCTTACAGGCTGCTGGTCTCAAAGGATTCGACGAACCTGTGCTTCATGTGTCGATGCCGAAATCCGGAAGGCCGAGGAGCTGGCCGGGTGCCCGGATCCACGAAACCAGGAGGCGGCGGCCAGGGGATCTGACTGGGGCCGGACTCCCCCGCACCAGGCCTGCGATCGCTGCCGTGCGCGGCGCCTTGTGGGCCGTTTCCGACCGTCAGGCGGCACTGGTGCTGGTAATGGCCGTGCAGCAACGGCTGGTCAAGGTAGATGCTTTGACGACAGCGATGGACGATGTGAAGAGACATCGCCGCCGGCCGCTTCTGCTGACGGTACTGCGCGACCTCCGCGATGGAGCCGAGTCCCTCGGTGAACTGGACTTCGCCCGGTTGTGTCGGCACGCCGGATTGCCCGAGCCCGACCGCCAGGTGCTGCACGATCGACCGCACGGCAAGGCGTTCGTTCGATGCCGAGTGGACGGAGTACGGACTGATCGTCGAGATCGACGGAATCCATCATGCCGAGGCACCGGCCTTGATCGCCGACGCGTTGCGCCAGAACGACCTCACCAACAACCGCTCGACCGTCCTGAGAATCCCGGTCCTGGCCCTTCGCACCGAGCCCGCCAGGTTCGTCACCCAGATCCGCACCGCCCTCCTCGCCCGAGGATGGCGTGGCCCCGCTACGTCCGAAGAAGTGGAGCAGACGTCCCACTAGTTCTTCGGACGTAAGGATTCAGGGCGGTTAGTACCAGCCCTTGTTCTGCGAGTGCGCCCAGGCGCTGCAGGGGGAGCCGTAGGTGTTGTCGATGTAGTCCAGGCCCCACTTGATCTGGGTGACCGGGTTGGTGCGCCAGTCCTTGCCGTACGCCGCCATCCGGTTGCCGGGCAGCGCCTGCGGGATGCCGTACGCCGTGGAGCTCGGGTTGTCGGCGTCGACGCGCCAGCGCGACTCTTTGTTCCACAGGCTCTCCAGGCAGCCGAACTGGCTGTCCTTCCAGCCGTGGTCGGCGAGCAGGTTCTTCGCGATCTGCTTCGGCGTGCCCTCGAACTTCTTCCGCTCGGCGTCGCGGCTGGCGCGCTCCTCGCTCGAGCTGCGCTGGGTCTTCTGCAGCGCCTTGTACCGGGCCATCGCGGTGTTCTTGGCCTTCTGCCGCAGGTCCGACTGGTCCTGCGCGGCCTTGCGGGCCGACTCGACGGCCTCGATCTGGTTGCGGAGCTGAATGACCTCCTGGGCCTGCTCCGCGGGACTCAGTTCCTTCGGCTTCGGCGACTTGGCCGCCTGGGCCCGCTCACTGTTCAGCACGGCCATCTCGGCGCGCCCGGAGACCGGGTCGGACGCGGTCGCGCTCCCGGGGGAGGCGAAGAGGTCGAGGCCTGCGACAACGGAGACGACGACGATCCCACTGACCGCGAGGATCGCGACGGAGCGCTTGGCTTTCATCTGTCCTTCCGAGTTACCCGACCCCCGTCGGCTGCAACAGGAACATACTCTGGCCTAATCAGAGCGTGATCACAACAACGTCACAATGAACGGTGCGGCCACATGGCGTGTGGCCGCACCGGGTAGCGCGAAAGTCTTACTTCTGTTTTACAGACCGGCCGCTAGAGCTGGACGTCCTCCAGCATCTCGGTCACCAGCGCGGCGATCGGCGAGCGCTCCGACCGGGTCAGCGTGACGTGCGCGAAAAGTGGGTGACCCTTCAGCTTCTCCACCACCGCGACCACGCCGTCGTGCCGGCCGACCCGCAGGTTGTCGCGCTGCGCGACGTCGTGGGTGAGCACCACCCGCGAGTTCGCGCCGATCCGGGACAGCACCGTGAGCAGCACGTTGCGCTCCAGCGACTGAGCCTCGTCGACGATCACGAACGCGTCGTGCAGCGACCGGCCGCGGATGTGGGTCAGCGGCATCACTTCGAGCATGCCGCGGTCCATCACCTCGTCGATCACGTCCGGACTCGTCAGCGCGCCCAGCGTGTCGTGCACCGCCTGCGCCCAGGGCGCCATCTTCTCCGACTCCGAGCCGGGCAGGTAACCGAGCTCCTGCCCGCCGACCGCGAACAGCGGCCGGAAGACGACGACCTTCTTGTGCTGGCGCCGCTCCATCACCGCTTCCAGTCCGGCACACAGGGCCAGCGCCGACTTACCGGTACCGGCGCGGCCGCCGAGCGAGATGATCCCGACGTCCGGGTCCAGCAGCAGATCCAGTGCGACCCGCTGCTCGGCCGAGCGGCCCCGGAGCCCGAAGGCCTCCCGGTCGCCGCGGACCAGCCGGATCCGCTTGTCCGGCATCACCCGGCCCAGCGCGCTGCCACGCTCCGACAGCAGCACCAGTCCCGTGTGGGTGGGGAAGTCCCGCCCCTCGGGGATGTCCAGTACGCCGTCCTCGTAGAGCGAGTCGACGTCGCTGGTCGGCACCTCGATCTCGTCCATCCCGGTCCAGCCGGACTCCAGCGTCAGCTCGGCGCGGTACTCCTCCGCGTCCAGGCCGCAGGCCGAGGCCTTGACCCGCATCGGCAGGTCCTTGGAGACCAGCGTGACGTCGCGGCCCTCGGCCTGGAAGTTGCAGGCCACCGCGAGGATCCGGCTGTCGTTGTCGCCGAGCCGGAAACCGGCCGGCAGGCTCTCGGGATCGGTGTGATTCAGCTCGACCCGGAGCATTCCACCCTTCTCCCCCACTGGCAGGGGGGCGTCCAATCGTCCGTGCTGGATCCGGAGCTCGTCCATCAAGCGCAACGCGGTGCGAGCGAAGTAGCCGAGCTCAGGGTGATGCCGTTTTGCCTCCAGTTCGGTGACGACGACAACCGGGATGACCACCTCGTGCTCGTCGAACCGCAGCATCGCGTGCGGGTCGGACAGAAGCACGGAGGTGTCCAGCACGAAAGTGCGCTGGTCCGGCGTGGATGAGGGGTTTGACGCCTTGGCGTGGGTGGCAGCCATGTCGCACGTCCTCTCGGACCGCAGCGTGCACCACGCCCGGCCCACCAGTGGTTAGGTGTTGGACCGGGTCCGGACCCGGAGGTCTGGTGCAGACCCCCTCCGTCCCGCAGCACGCGCGGAACCGGAAATCAGTGAGGGTGAGACCGTGGGTCTCGGGCACTCCGTTCGGCGCCTCATGGGGCTACCGGCGAGCAATTACGTCTCATCTGATCGGGCCTCCCGGACAGCCGGCTTCCCCTCCGACCGTCACTAAGGACTGTAGGTCTGTCGCGCAAACCCCGCAGCCCGACACGCCCGGCCACGGGGTTAACGGCTTGTTACACGTTTCCCCCTACCGGGCGACGCCGTTCACCCCGCCGGGTGAGCCGGTACTGCGGCCCGCCGCCGCACGCTGTTCGCATGCTGAAAACCACGCTCGGTTACGCCACCGCACTGTGGTCGCTGACCTACGGAGCCCTGGGCATCTACTGGACCGCAGGCGGCTCCAGCTACCCCTTCGCCCCAGTTGTTGACGACCACCGCACCGCGTCCCTGCTGGAGGGCGCTCCTGTAGGTGTTGTTGGCCCAGGAATGGTTGTCCTAGGCCTGCTCGGCGCGGTGGTAGCTGTGCTGATGACGAGGCGGAGCAGTGGGCGGGTGTTCCTGGGGTTTGCCGTGACGATGGCCGTACTGCTGGCGCTGGTCATTCCGGACTACACCCCGTTGGCGATGCTTGCCCTGTCCCCGGCGTTGGTCATGTTCGCGTTCACCGGGGTGCCCGGTGCGCAGGACGGCGTCGGGGACATCCTGTACTGGCACCGGGTGAACATCCTGATCATCTTCGTCGGCGGCCTCCTGTGGGCCGCTACGGCCGTCAGCTACCACCGGCGGCTCCGTAACGCCTGCGCCAGCTGCGGACGCGACGACAGGCCACCCAGGGCCTGGCAGACCCCCGAGGGCGCCCTGCGCTGGGGACGCCGCGCAGTGCTGATCGCCGTCGTCGCCAACATCCCCTACGAGTTCACCCGCGTCGCCTGGTACTTCGGCTGGGAACTCGGCATCACCCACGAGTTCCACCAGATGATGGTCGACACGCCCGGCATGCTCGAGATGGGCCTCGCCATGGCCACGCTAGGCATCGGCGGCAGCATCCTCACCCACGGCCTGGTCCACCGCTGGGGCGAGGTCTACCCCCGCTGGATCTGGTTCAAGGCCGGCCGCCGCGTCCCACCCCTGCTGGCCCTCATCCCCGCGTCGATCGTCGCGGTCGTCCTGATCCCAGCCGGCCTGATGAACATCCGCCTCCCCGGCGACAACGCAGGCTCCGAGTGGGGCCTGGCACTCCCCGGCACCCTCTGGGTCGTCTGGGGCGCAGCCCTAGGCGCAGCTACCTACGCGTACTACCTCAGACGCCGTACTACGTGCCGCCGGTGCGGCCGGGGTGCGCCAGAGGCCGCGGTACTCACGTCCCGAAGCGGCGCTCTCGTTGGGCGTAACTCCGAATAGCGCGGAGGAAGTCGACGTGCCGGAAGTCCGGCCAGAGCGCCTCGCAGAAGTAGAACTCGCTCAGCGCGCTCTGCCAGAGCAGGAAGCCGCCCAGCCGCTGCTCCCCCGATGTCCTGATCACCAGGTCCGGGTCGGGCTGGCCCTTCGTGTAGAGGTGCTCGGCGATGTGCTCGACGTCGACCCGCTCGGCCAGCTCCTCGATCGAGATGCCCTTCGCGGCTTCCTCGAGCAGCAACGACCGGACCGCGTCGGCCAGCTCGCGCCGGCCGCCGTACCCGACCGCGACGTTGACCAGCATGCCGTCGACGTTCTGGGTCGCGGTCTCGGCGCCCTTCAGCACTTCGGCCGTCGCGGCCGGCAGCAGGTCGAGGGCGCCGACCGGGTGGATCCGCCACTGGCCGATCGTGGTCAGCTCCTCGACCGTCGACTCGATGATCCGCAGCAGCGGCTCGAGCTCCTCGGCCGGCCGGGTCAGGTTGTCGGTGGACAGCATCCAGACCGTGACGACCTTGACGCCGACCTCGTCGCACCAGTGCAGGAACTCGGTGATCTTGGTCGCACCCGCCTCGTGGCCGCGCGACACCGGATCACCCGTCGCCCGGGCCCAGCGCCGGTTGCCGTCGATGATCACGCCGATGTGGCGGGGCATCCGGTCCGGTGACAGCGAGCGCGCCAGCCGGCGCTCGTACAGCCCGTAGACCACGTCGCGCAGCTTTGCCTTGCCAGGTGTCCGCATGGGCAGGTGCTCTCCTCAAAAGCTCTCCGGCTTCTGAGGCTAGCCGACATTTCCGCTGCCGTAGAGTGATCGAACTTTTACCGGAGTTTGCGCGTCGGACACTCCGGGCACCTGCTGAAGGCCGGTGATCTGGCCTACATTCATCCTTCCGGACGATTGAACCTACGGTTCCGTAGGTTACGGTTGCGTAGGTACAACTCCGCCCGCACGAGAGGATGGCGATGACGGCCAAGTCTGCGATCAGCACCCCGACGGAAGCCGCCTCCCACGAGCTCGGGCACAAGCTGGCGGACAAGCTCGCGCCGCTGAAGCCGAAACTGCGCGGCTGGCTGCACGCCGGCACCTTCCCGTTCGCGACCGCGGCCGGCATCGTGCTGATCTGCCTTGCGCCGAGCACGAGCGCCCGCTGGGCGGCCGCCGTCTACACGCTCGGCTCGATGTTGCTGTTCGGCATCTCCGCGCTGTACCACCGGTTCTACTGGGGCCCGACCGGCGAGGCGATCCTGCGCCGGCTCGACCACAGCAACATCTTCTTGCTGATCGCCGGCACCTACACCCCACTGGGCGTGGTGCTGCTGCGTGGCGACGACCGGATCCTGCTGCTCAGCCTGGCCTGGGGTGGCGCGCTGATCGGCATCCTGTTCCGGATCTTCTGGGTCGGCGCCCCGCGCTGGCTCTACACCCCGATCTACCTGGCCCTGGGCTGGGTCGCGATCTTCTGGATGGGCGACTTCTACCACCTGGGCGGCGCGTCCGTGGTGGCGTTGCTGGCGATCGGCGGCGGGCTCTACTCGATCGGCGCGGTCATCTACGGCACCAAGCGGCCGAACCCGTCACCCCTGTGGTTCGGCTTCCACGAGATCTTCCACGCCTGCACGGTGGCGGCCTTCATCTGCCACTACGTCGCGGTCAGCATCGCGACGTACCGGAGCTGACTAGGGCCTCGAAAGCCACTCGAGTTCTTCATCGAGGGGCCCGCAGACCTCGACCAGCGTCTCGCGGAGCAGTTCGAACTTCTCCGCGCCCAGCCGCCGCTTCCACTCCTGCTCGACCCGGTCGATCGACGCCCGGCTGAACTCCATCGCCCGGTCCCCTTCAGCGGTACGCCGGACCAGCCGGACCCGCCGATCCCCGGCCACCCGCTCGGATTCGGCGTACCCGCGCTCCTGCAGGTAGTCGACGTGTTGCCCGAGCCCCTGCTTGGTCATGCCGGCGATCTCGGCCAGGTCGGTGATCCGCGCCCCACTGTCCGGAATCAGCTCCAGCAACCGGAAGTGGGACACCCGCAACCCCGGGAACTGCTGCTCTCCGTCGACCAGGATCTCCTCGCGCAGCCGCTTGAGCGCGAGCCCGAGCAACCCGGCGATGTGCAGCCCACGAAGGCCCTCAGCGTGGCCCGAAAGGGCGTTGACGGAAGTCATAAGGCAACTTTACTATCTCGGTAGTAAGGCTGCTTTACTTCTTCGGCGCGGCGCGATCTTAAGGTGAGCTGAAGGGTCGACGGCAGCATTCGAGGGAGAACCGAACACCCCGGGGGGACCCATGAACACCACCACCGTCAGCGACGGACTGAGCGAGCTCGGCCGGGACGCACCCGACGAGGGCGCGCTGGCCTGCCTGGTCCGCGACCTCACTGGCCTGCCTGGCGCCGTGCCGACCTCGGCCCGGGTCGAACCGGTCGACTACGAGATCGGTACGCCGAGCACCGAGGCCCTGCTGCGCGTCCTGGGCACCGCCGAGCTGCACTCCGGCGAGACCGTCGAGTGGTCCGTCTTCGTCAAGAAGCTCGCGTCGGTCCGGCACTGGCCGATGCTCCACGTGGTCCCGGAGGAGTTCCAGGAGGCATTCATCCAGAACCTCCCCTGGCAGCTCGAACTCAAAGTCCACCGCAGCGACATCGCGGCCGTGCTCCCGGACGGCCTCCGGTTGCCGACGCTGTACCGGGCCGACGAGTACGACGACGATCGCGCGACCCTGTGGATGGAAAACGTCCACCAGGCGGCGGGCTGTTGGCCGCTCGGCCGTTTCGAGCACGCCGCGTACCTGCTCGGCCAGCTGTCGGCCCGACGGCAGATGCACCTGGTCGAGCCGCTGTTCCCGCGCGGCAACGTCCAGATCCCCGGCATCGGACTCCGGTACTACACGGGCGGCCGCGTGCTGAACGGAGCGGTCCCGCTGCTCGCCGACGACCAGACCTGGCAGCACCCGTTGCTGGCCCAGGCGATCTGCTCGACCGGCGACCACGGGCTGCGGGACGAGCTACTCGAGCTGGCGAACCGGCTGCCCGGCGTACTGGATCGCTTGGACACGCTGCCGCAGACGTATCAGCACGGAGATGCGAGTCCGCAGAACCTGCTGGTGCCGGAGGACAAGCAGGACGAGTTCGTCGTGATCGACTGGGGCTTCGACTGCCCGCAGGCGATCGGGTTCGACCTCGGCCAGCTCCTGGTCGGCCTCGCGCACGCCGGCGAGCTCGCGCCGGAGGAGCTGCCGACCATCCATACGGTCATCGTCTCGGCGTTCATGGAGGGAGTGGCCGCGGAGGGGATGACGGTGTCGAAGGAAGAGGTCCTGTACGGCTACCTCGGCTCGCTGATGGCGCGCGCGACCTTCACCGCGTTGCCGTTGGAAGAGCTCGGCAAGTACAGCGAGTGCGGGCTCGAGCTCTTCGAGGAACGGGTCCGGCTGACCCGCACCCTGGTCAACCTGGTGTCGACGATCAACTAGTGGGGGTCAGCACGAAGACGCGGATCGCCCGGCCGCTGCGTTCGACGTACGTGTCGTAAGCAGGCCAGACCTTGGTGACGAGTGGCCAGACCCGGTCCCGCTCCGCTCCTTCCGCGAGGGCGGCGCGGACCGGGACGTCGCGACCGCCTTCCAGGGAGATGGTCGCCTCGCTGGAGGCGAGCAGGTTTGCGGACCAGGCCGGATGGTGCTCCTGGCCCCAGTTCGACGCGGTGACGACGAAGCCGTCGCCGTCCGGCGCATAGATCAGCGGGACGGTTCGGGGCAGCCCCGACTTCCGCCCGCGCGTCGTCAGAAGCAAAGTAGGCAAGGCGGATCGGCCGAGGATGGTGATTCGGCCGTTCGTCTTTCGTTGCAGCCAGCGGTCTATTGGTACCAAATTGCGGCCTGCCACCGCGAACCACTGCCGATGCCCTAACGAGCGGATGACATTCGTGTACCAGCCCATGCACGAAGTCTGCCGTCACCCCGAAGTTGGGTATGCATGGGGTGTGAAAAACATTCGGTTCGTACTACTGGCAGCCGCCGCCGGTCTGATCATGACTGGATGCGGTGACGACTCCAGCGCGGGCGGCACACCGTCCGCCTCCACCAACCCGAGCACGCCGATCGCGAGCTTGCCATCGCCGAGTACCACCACCGGCAACGGACTCCCGCTGACAGTCAGCCGGACAGGTGGTTTCGCCGGCTTCAACGATCAGGTCGTGGTCGGCACCGACGGCGTCGCGAGCGTCAGCTCGATGGGCAAGGCGCCCGGCAAGTGCAAGCTGGAAACCGGCTTCCTCAACACGCTGACCGACGCGGTGAAACAGGTCGACTGGGCCTCCGTCGGCGTCACCAAGCCGACCGTCCGGCACCCCGACGACATGATCATCGCGGTCTCCGCGAGCGGCGGCCTGGCCCGGCTCGACGACCCGAAGCTGAAGCCGCTGGTGGCCCCGGTGGGCACGTTGCTCACCGAAGCCACCAAACCCGGCGGTCTGTGCAAGCCGGTCTAGCTCAGCCGGTGGTGAGGGCCACGTCGTCGATCACGAAGCTCGTCTGCAGCGACGAGTCCTCGTTGCCGAGGAACTTGACGGTCACCGTTTTGCCCTTGTAAGCAAGGACGTCGAACGTCTTCTGGGTGTACGTCGTGTTCTTGTTCAGGTTCGAGTACGTCGCCAGCGTGGTCGTCGTCGATCCGTCGACCACCTGCACCTTCACCGTGTCGTACACCGTCGAACTGGTCGTCTCGGCGGTGTCGATCCGGATCCACAACGACAGCGCTGCCGCGGTCGCAGTCGACGGGATGGCCACCGACTGGCCGATGTTCTCGCTGCTGGTGTTGCCGTTGCCCTGCAGCCAGGCCTTGTAGGTGCCGGCGTGCGCGGGCTTGCTGCTGCTGTTGGTGACGACCCCGCTCGTACCGGTCCAGTTCACCGCGCCCGACTCGAAGCCGGGGTTCTGGATAAGGTTCGGGCCGGTCGGCGGTACGGTGCCGCCGTAGTCCTTCTGCGCGTAGTTCCAGACCATGTGGCCGATCGCGTCGATCTGCCGGTCGAGCGACGTCAGGTTGAGGTTGTTGATGGTGTCGCACGAGCGGTGGTAGCAGGCGTCGAACGCGGTGTTCGCCGTACCGCCCCACTTGGTCGCCTGGGCCGACGTCTTGATCTCCTCGGCGCCGGAGAAGGTCCCGGCGGTCGGGATGCCGAGCGACCGGAACGCCGCGTGGTCGGACCGGCCCTGTACGTCGATGTACTCGGTCTGGATGCTCTTCCCGGTGAAGTAGCTCTTCAGATCGTCCCGCGCTCCGTTGCCGGCCGGGTTGTCGTCGTAGATGAAGTAACCCGGGTTCGGCGACGCGATCATGTCGTAGTTCATGTACAACTCGATCTTGGCGCGCTCGGCCGACGGCAGGTTGTTCACGTAGTACTTCGACCCGAGCAGGCCCAGTTCCTCAGCTCCCCAGAAGCCAAAACGCAAGCGGTTCTTGGGCACCTGGCCGCTCGCGGCGTACGCCAGTGCGGTCTCCAGGACACCCGCGCTGCCGCTGCCGTTGTCGTTGATGCCAGGGCCGGCGCTGACGCTGTCGAGGTGCGAGCCGGTCATCACGACGTGGTTCGCGTCGCCTTGCGGCCACTCGGCGATCACGTTGTACGACGTACCGGCCGAGGTCGAGAACGACTGCAGCGTGGTGGTGAAGCCTGCCGCGTCGAGCTTCGACTTCACCCAGTTGGCCGAGGCGAGGTAGCCGGGGCGGCCGGTGTAGCGGTTGCCGCTGTTGGCGGTGGCGATCGACTGGAGCTGGTCCAGGTGCGCCTTGGTGTTGGTGACGGAGATGTCGGGTGAGTCGACGGCCTGGGCGGGGCTGCCGGGGACGAGGACGGCGGTGGCGACCAGAGCGGTGCCGAGTACGCCGTACAGGGGGGACTTGAGCATGGGCGGATACTCCTTTGCCTCACAAAGGAACGGTCCCGGCGCGGGCCCTGATGAGACCCGCGCCGGGACCAAGTGTCAGCAGACTGCTGAGCCTGCCGGAACCGAGATGCCGCTGAACGCGGCCTGAATGCCCTTGCACTGTGCGGATCCAGCGCCGTACAGCTCCTTGGCGGAGTTGATCGCTCCGTTGCGGGCATCCTTGTAGGTCGAGCCCGAGCTGAGCTTGGTGCTCAGCGTGCGGTACCAGACCTTGGCGGCCACGTCCCGGCCGACGCCGGCGAACGTGGTGCCGTTGCACGAGGTGCTGTTGTAGTTGACGCCGTTGATCGTCTTGGCGCCGGTGCCCTCGGAGGCCAGGTAGAACCAGTGGTTCAGCGGGCCGGAGGAGTAGTGCGGGTCCAGACCGCCGGTGCTGGTCGTCCAGCAGTCCTTGCTGCGACCGTCCTTGGACGGCTTGTCCATATAGCGCAGCGGCGTGCCGTTGCCGTTGATGTTGATCTTCTCGCCGATCAGGTAGTCACCGACGTCGGAGGCGTTGTTGGCGTAGAACTCGACCATGGTGCCGAAGATGTCGCTGGTCGCCTCGTTCAGGCCGCCCGCGTCGCCGGAGTAGTTCAGGTTGGCGGTCGCCTCGGTGACACCGTGGCTCATCTCGTGGCCGGCCACGTCGATGGCGGTCAGCGGGTGCGTGTTGCCGGAGCCGTCGCCGTACGTCATCTGGGTGCCGTCCCAGAACGCGTTCACGTACGCGTTGCCGTAGTGCACCCGGGAGCGAGCGCCCTGGCCGTTGTTGAAGATGCCGTTCCGGCCGTGGACGTTCTTGTAGTAGTCCCAGGTCAGCTGGGACCCGTAGTGCGCGTCGACGCCGGCGGTCTGCCGGTTCGAGGCCGCACCGGTGCCCCAGATGTTGTCCGCGTCGGTGAAGGTGGTGCCGGCGCCGGACGAGCCGCCGTTCAGGTCCGTGGTGTAGTTGCCGCCACGGGAGGTGTCCTTCATGACGAAGTTGGGCGCGCTGCCCGACGTACCGATCGTCACCGTGCCGGCGTACATCGACTTGCCGGTGCCTGTCTTGACCTCGTCGTCGGAGGCCAGCAGCGCACCGGTGTTCGCGTCGATGAACGAGTGCAGCACCGACGGGGTCTGGTCGGCCTTGACCCCGGTGGTGACGACCTCGTAGGCCAGTACCGGCTTGGCCGGCGTCACGTACACGACCAGCGTGCCCTGGTTGCCGGTGGCCTTGAAGCCGGCCGCCTTCGCACCCTTGGCCAGCGCCGCCGACTGCGACAGCGTGGGCTTGGTCGACTTGACGCCCACCCCGGTCGCGTTGCGGTTGTAGGTGACACCGCTGATCGCGCCGTCACCAGTGCGCTTCACGATCATGTCGCCGCCGGCGACCTTCAGGCCGTTGTAGGTCCGCTCGTACCGGACGAACTCGGTGCCGTCGGCATCTTTCACCACGTCCTTGACCTGGAGCACCTCACCCTTGCCCAGGCCGAGCGCGGCCGCGGTCTTCGCGGACAGCGTCTGCTCGGACTGGACGGCGGCCGGCTGGTCGAAGCCGGACGCGGGCAACGGGGCGGAGCGGACAGACGCGCCGGCCGGCGCGATGGCCAGGCCCGCGGCCGCCAGAACGGCGACTGCCCCTACAGATGTCAATCTCTTCACAACAGCACTCCTCACGGTTTCGTCGCTGAATGGGCGCAGCGATCGTTTTTCGCTTGGTACACGTGCTTTCGCGGCAGGGATCACTCCCGCGCAACGGGAGGAAACTGGGATCGATCCGGGGGCAGACCAGGGCGGCGGCCCACCCCCGGACCGGTGATTCGGGACCAGCAGGGTGCTGACTAGCCGATCAGCGACACGTCGTCGACGACGAAGCTGGTCTGCAGCGAGGAGTCCTCGTTCTCGAGGAACTTCACGGTGACCGTCTTGCCGGAGTAGGCGCCGACATTGAAGGTCTTCTGCGTGTAGGTCGTGTTCTTGTTCAGGTTCGAGTACGTCGCCAGCGTCGTGGTGGTCGAGCCGTCCACGATCTGCACCTGGAGCTTGTCGTACACCGTCGAGGTGGTGGTCTCAGCGGTGTCGATCCGCAGCCACAGCGACAGCTGCGCCGAGGAGTTGCCGGCCGGGATGGCGACCGACTGGCCGATGTTCGCGGTCGACGTGGTGCCCTTGTTGCCGAGCACGGCCTTCCAGGTACCACCGTGAGCCGGCTTGGCGCCACCGTTGACGATGACACCGGAGGTACCGGTCCAGCTCGCGGTGCCGGACTCGAAGCCACCGTTCACGAGACGCTCGGAACCGGTCGGCGGGATGACCGCGCCACAGGTCTCGGCACCGGCCGGGACGGTGATGCCGTTGAACGCGGCCTGGATGCCGAGGCACTGCGACGAGTTGGCGCCGTAGAGGGCCTTGGCGACCGAGATCGCGCCTTCACGGGCGTCCTTGTAGGTGCTGCCCGAGGTCAGCTTGGTGGTCAGGGTCTGGTACCAGACCTTGGCCGCCACCTCGCGGGTGACACCGGTGACGGTCCCGCCGTCGCAGGTGGTGCTGTTGTACGAGACGCCGTTGATCGTCTTGGCGCCGGAACCCTCGGAGGCCAGGTAGAACCAGTGGTTCAGCGGCCCGGAGGAGTAGTGCGGGTCGAGCCCACCGGTGCTGGTCGTCCAGCAGTCCTTGCTGGCACCGTCCTTCGACGGCTTGTCCATGTAGCGCAGCGGCGTGCCGTTGCCGTTGATGTTGATCTTCTCGCCGATGAGGTAGTCGCCGACGTCGGAGGCGTTGTTGGCGTAGAACTCGACCGAGGTGCCGAAGATGTCGGAGGTCGCCTCGTTCAGGCCACCCGCGTCCCCGGAGTAGTTCAGGTTGGCGGTCGCCTCGGTGACACCGTGGCTCATCTCGTGGCCGGCCACGTCGATCGAGGTCAGCGGCCGGGTGTTGCCCGAGCCGTCGCCGTACGTCATCTGGGTGCCGTCCCAGAACGCGTTCACGTACGCGTTGCCGTAGTGGACCCGGGAGCGCGAACCCTGGCCGTTGTTGAAGATGCCGTTCCGGCCGTAGACGTTCTTGTAGTAGTCCCAGGTCAGCTGCGTGCCGTAGTGGGCGTCGACGCCGGCGGTCTGGCGGTTCGCGGTGGTGCCGCTGCCCCAGGTGTCGTCGGGGTCGGTGAAGGTGGTGCCGTTGCCCGACGTCGCACCGTTGAGGTCCGTCGTCCAGTTGCCGCCACGGCCGGTGTCGGTCATCGAGTAGTTGCCCGAGCTGCCGGACGTACCGATGGTGACGGTGCCGGAGTACATCGAGTTACCGGTACCGGTCTTGATCTCGTCGTCGGAGTCCAGCACCGCGCCGGTCTTGGCGTCGACGAAGGAGTGCAGGACCGACGGGGTCTGGTCGGCCTTGACCCCGGTGGTGACGACCTCGTAGGCGAGCACCGGCTTGGTCGGCGTGACGAAGACGACCAGCGTCCCCTTGTTGCTGGTGGCCTTGAAGTCGGCGGACTTCGCACCCTTGGCCAGGGCGGCGGCCTGGGACAGCGTCGGCTTGGTCGAGGTGACCCCGACGGCCTTCGCGCCACGGTTGTAGGTGACGTGGCTGATCGCGGAGCCGTCGCGCTTCACGATCAGGTCGCCGCCGACCACCTTGAGGCCGTTGAAGGTCCGGTCGTAGCGGACGTACTCGCTCCCGTCGGCGTCCTTGACGACGTCGCGAACCTTGAGTACCTCACCGCCGGCCAGACCGAGAGCGGTGGCGGTCTGCGCGGTCAGCGCCGACTCTGCCTGGACAGCGGCCGGCTGGTTGAAGCCGGATGCCGGAAGCGGGGCCGTACGGTTGGCGGCTCCTGCGGGCGACATCGCCAGCCCCGCTGCCGCGACGATGACCACCGCCCCTGCTGATGTCAGTCGTTTCAAGACAACATCTCCTCACGGTGTGGTCGCTGTTTGGGCGCAACGACCAATTCATTGGGGGGACGCCGGATGTTCTGGCCCAGCAGTGCCACTGCCTACTTGTGACACTGTGTGTCAGTACATGCGAGTTCTGTTACATCCGACTGAGGGAGGACTCTGTCCTCCGCCGGAGCAGGAGTCAAGCGATTCTGCCGAAATGACAGGGAAAACCCGCACTTCTGCAAGGGCTCAGAGCGTGGTCTTCAACTCACCCCGAAGGTCTTCCGGCAACACAACCGGCAACCGGCAGGTAAACCGCTGACACACGAACGCCGCGGATCGCCCATCCACCAGCCCGCGCCCTTCGAGCAACGGCACCAGAGACCCAGGCAGACCAGTAGCCACAGCGGTCCCCCAAGGCGACTCCTTCACCGCAACCCGCAACAGCCCAGCGAAATCCCCGCCTCCCCCCGCACCTCGCGACACCTCGCCTTCACTTCCATCGACGCGGCCCGCGGGGCCGCTGATGATGGCGATCTCCAGGGGGCCTGCTGCGATGGTTTCGGCTACCGCCAGAGCTCGCCCCGCGAAGCGGGGTGCCCTGCCGGCGATGGAAGCGGACAGTTGGAGTGCTTGCTGGGCGGCGGATTCGTAGCGGGTCGATCCGGTCAGGGAGGCGAGGGTGGTGAAAGCCTCGGCGGCCAGGGAGACTCCGGAGGGGCTGGCGTTGTCAGTGGCGTCTTGCGGGCGCCAGATCAGCGTCTCAGCATCCGCGGCCGTGTCGTAGAAGATGCCATCGGCAACAAATTGTTCAAGAACCCGGTCCAGCAGGGTTTGTGCGAGCTCCAACCACGACGGCTCCCCCGTGACACCCAGCAACGTCAGACACGCCTGCGCGTACGCCGCGTAGTCCTCCAGCACCCCATGCGCCGACCCGGCCACTCCATCCCGCGACGTCCGACGCAAGATCCCGTTGCCGTCCAGGTGCACATCCCGGACCAATTCAGCCGCGGCGACAGCTGCCTCGACGTACTCCGGCTTGTCCAGTACGACGCCCGCCCGCGCAAGCCCAGTGATCGCCAACCCGTTCCACGCGGCCACCACCTTGTCGTCGCGGCCGGGATACGTCCGACCGCGCCGTGCGTCCCGTAGTACCGCCTGAACCTTCTGCCACCGACCCAGATCGTCCGGATCCCGCCGGAGCTGCAGCACAGACGTCCCATGCTCAAAAGTCCCGGTGACGTCGCATAGGTCTACAACCCAGTCGGCATCCTCACCGAGCAAGTCATGCAGCTCGGCGGCCGACCATACGTAGTACCGGCCCTCTTCTCCCTCGGTGTCAGCGTCGAGCGCCGAAGCGAACCCGCCCTCCGGCGTCCGCAACTCAGCCAGCAGGAAGTCAGCCGTCTCGACAGCGATCCGCTCAGCCAGCGGCTCCTCGGTGATCGCCCACCATTGCGTGTAGACGTCCAGCAGCAGCGCGTTGTCGTAGAGCATCTTCTCGAAGTGCGGGATGACCCACTGCCCGTCGACGCTGTACCGCGCGAACCCGCCCGCCAACTGGTCGTACATCCCACCTCGCGCCATCCGCTCACACGTCTGCGCGACCATCTCCAACGCCTCCGTGGAACCAGTCCGCCGATGGTTCCGCAACAAGAAGTCGAGCACCATCGACGGCGGAAACTTCGGCGCCCGCCCGAACCCGGCATCCACCGGATCGAAATCCACCTTCAGCAAGGCAACGGCCCGCTCCAGCGTCGCCTCATCCATGGCCCCCTCGGCCACCGCCCCACGAGCCCCCAACTGCTCGACCACCGACCGCCCGACCTTGTCGATGTCCTCGCGCTTGGTCCGCCAAGCCCCGACCAGCGACTCCAGCACCTGCCTGAAGGTCGCCATCCCATGCCGCGGCTCACTCGGAAAGTACGTCCCGCAAAAGAACGGCTCCCCCGCCGGCGTCAGAAACACCGACATCGGCCACCCACCCTGCCCGGTCATCGCCACCGTCGCCTGCATGTAGATCGCATCCACATCCGGCCGCTCTTCCCGATCCACCTTCACACAAACGAAGTTCTCGTTCAGATAAGCAGCCGTCACCTCGTCCTCGAACGACTCGTGCGCCATCACGTGACACCAATGACAAGCCGAATACCCCACCGACAAGAACACCGGCACATCCCGCTCACCAGCCTCCGCGAAAACCGCATCGGACCACTCCCGCCAGTGCACCGGATTGTCAGCGTGCTGCCGCAGATAGGGCGAAGTGGACTTACCGAGCTCGTTGGAGGCCATGACACCCACCCTAGGCAGTCGGCCCGAGTATCCTGACTCCAGTAGTCGGCCCGTCGCTGCACCAAGGAGGTAGACACGTGACAGCGGAAATGATCGCTCCAGCCTGGATGCATTCCCAGATCACCGCAGAGCAGTACGACTCCTGGTCCGCCGAGCAGTGTGCAGGTATCGAGATTGTGGATGGGATGGTCGTCGTGACGCCGAGCGCTGCCCCGCGGCACAACCGAGTGGGTCGCTTCCTGGCGAACGGGCTGGAGCTCGCCGCAGGTCCGGAATGGAACGCCGATACCGACTTCGACGTTCGATTGCAGGATGTCCCGCTGACCAATCGCCGTCCGGACGTCGTGGTTTATCGTGCCGACAGCATCGACATGTTGCCGATGAGGCCCGAACGCGTGCTGCTCATTGTCGAGGTCGTGTCGCCCGGCTCGGAGACCACAGACAGGATCGTTAAGGCGGGCCAGTACGCGAAGGCAGGTATCGCCTTCTACTGGCGTGTCGAGCGGGCAGCTACCGGCGTGCCGGTGGTTTACACCTACGTGTTAGACCCCGCAAGCGGTGTCTACCGCGATGGCGACGTCTGCACCGGCGTCATCAAGACCTCCTTGCCGTTCCCGGTGGAGATCGACCTCGGCTCGCTCTGATCCCGGCAGCGGGTCTAGATGGTCTGGGCCAGGGCGATGGAGAGGCCTATGGCTATGGCCATGAGGAGGAGTTCGCCGGCTACCAACTGCCAGAAGCGGGTGCCGGGGGTGTCCAGGTCGGCGATGGTGTGGCGGCGGTGGAACCAGCCGGCGGTGATGAGGATGAGGAAGGCGACGGTTTTGGCGAGGAGTAAGGCGCCGTAGGCGTCTGAGGTGAGGACGTCGAGGGCTTTGTCGAAGCCACCGCCTTTGGCTGCCAGGCGGCCGGCGGCGCTGATGAGGCCGCTGAGGAGGACTGCGATCGACGACAGCAGGGCTACCTGGCTGAAGCGTTCGAGGACCAGCGGGAGGCCGGTGCGGCTGGCTCGGCCGTAGCGGACCAGGCCTGCGAGGCCGCCTACCCAGGTGGTTGCGGCGATGACGTGGATGACCAGGGCCGCGCCCGCGAGAACGACGTACGACTCGTTGCGCGGGAAGGCGGTCAGCGCATTGGGGACCAGGGCTGCGATCGCGACCAGTACGCCGAGTCCTGCGGCGGAGGCGGTCTCGGCGCGGCGGATGCCTATGGCCAGCGCGACGACGAGGATGCCGGTGATCAGCAGCGACTTCACCTCAGGGACGGCGAGCGCGTCGTCCAACCGCAGGCGGAGCAGGTTGACCGGGGTGGCCAGCAGGATCGCCGCGGTGAGGACCGCGCCGACGAAGGAGCTGACGGCCCAGATGACCGCGGAGTTGCTGGCGTCGCGGATCGCCCGTCTGCCCTGCAACCCGAGCGGGCCGCCGTCAGTACGCAGCAACACGACCGCGGCCAGCAGCGCACCGGCGCAGCCGACGGTCGCCATCGTGGCGAGCAACCGGAAGAACGGCAGCAGCCACTCGACCAGCAGGCCCGGACCGCCGAGCCCGTCATCGGCGGTTTTCGGTTCGCTGCCGGCGGAGTACAGGGCGATCACCATCGTCACGGCCGCGACGCCGACCGCGAGCGTGCCTCCCGCGACCAGCCGGCCGCCAGGCACGCGATGCCGGGCGACGCGCGTGGCGCGGGTCGTCGTCACCGAGCGTTCCCGCCCTCGGCCTCATGGATGGACACGCGCACACTATAGGTGAGCTATCTAACAGAGTCCCCGCATGACACCATCTCGTGACCAGCCGGGTCCAAACGGTTGCCCAGCCGTGACTTTCGGCGATCTCGACGTCCCGCCGCCACCCCGCGCAGCAGCCAACCCGTTGCCAGAGGCATCTACCCGTGAGGCCCCTTACCCCACGTCACCGATCGGCTGCGGCGCGCCTACTTATCCGGCGTCTCGGCCGCAGCATTCGTCGTCGCCGCCGCCGGCCCGGCAGCGCCAGCCCGGTCCGCTGAGCTGCCCGTGGTCGGCGGGACGTCGGACGGTGCTCGGTCGCGCGCACCCGCGTCCGGGTCGAAGTCGATCTTCTTCAGCTGTTTGCCCATGTTGCGCCAGAGCAGGACGGTGGCGCCACCAAGCACCAGGACGATCAGCAGCGCGACCCAGCCGGGCTTGACCGAGTTCGGATCGATCTCGGTCATCGGCGGGCTGATGGTCAGAAGTCGGGTCATCGCTGTCACCTCTGTAGTCTCTCACCGGCTGTCCCCGCCCTCAGCGCAACCCCGCGAAGAGGTCGTCCTCGGGCACTTCGGAGTCCACCAGGCTGCGGGCCAGCTCGTAGTCCTCGGTCGGCCAGGCCTGCTGGTGCACCTCCAACGGTACGGTGAACCAGCCGCCGTCGGGGTCGATCTGGGTCGCGTGCGCGAGCAGGGCGCGGTCGCGGATCGCGAAGTACTCGGCGCATTCCACCCGGGTGGTGATCCGCTTCTCGTTCTCCGGATCCGGCTTCCAGTCCTTCAGCCGGTCGGCGTAGGGCGACTCGAGGCCGCGGGCGACCATCGCGTCGTGCAGCGCCTTCATCCGCTCGCGGTGGAAAGTGTGGTGGTAATAGAGCTTCAGCGGCTGGTACGGCGCACCGAGCTCCGGGTACGCGTCCGGGGCGCCGGCCGCCTCGAACGCGGCCACCGTGATCTGGTGGCACATCACGTGGTCGGGGTGCGGGTAGCCGCCGTTCTCGTCGTACGTCGTGACGACCTGCGGGCGGAACTCGCGGATCAGCTTCACCAGCGGCGCCGCGGCGTCCTCGACCTTGAGCGAGGCGAAGCAGCCCTCCGGCAGCGGCGGCAGCGGGTCGCCCTCGGGGAAGCCCGAGTCGACCCAGCCCAGCCACTCCTGCCTGATGCCGAGGATCTCGCGGGCCGCGTCCATCTCCTGGCGGCGGATCTCGGTGATGTTCGCCAGTACTTCGGGCCGATCCATCTTGGCGTTGAGGATCGAGCCGCGCTCCCCGCCGGTACAGGTGGCCACCATCACGTCGACGCCCTCGGCGACGTACTTGGCGGTCGAGGCGGCGCCCTTGCTGGACTCGTCGTCAGGGTGTGCGTGGACATGCAGTAGGCGAAGATCTTCAGTCACAAGACACAATGGTCCTCCAAGCCCGAGGAGAACCAGTGACCGACCCACACCCAGCCGTCCGAACCGCCGGTACCGACGCCAGCGCGAAGGCCAGTACGGGCACTGGTACGGACGCCGGCACCTTGGCCGCGCTGGACGCCCGGTACGGCCGGACCGGGCGCAGCCGCAGGGTGCTGATCTTCGCCGTGGTCGGCATGCTGGCGCTGGCCGGGCTGGTGTGGTTGCTGTGGGCCGCGTTCATCGCGTCGAACCCGCCGGTCTCGTCGCGGATGATCGGTTTCAAGATCGAGTCGGCGACGACGGCGACGGCGACGTTCCAGGTCGACCGGAGCAAATCGGTCGAGGCGCAGTGCCGGTTGCAGGCCAAGGCAGCCGACTTCTCCATCGTCGGCGAGCTGACCGTGACGGTCGCGCCGGACTCCGCGCGGCAGCAGACGATCGACGCCACAGTGACGACGCAGCGGGCCGCGACGGCCGTCGTACTGGTCGGTTGCACGACCGCTGACGCACATCGGCCGAATTAATCCCGTATACCCGTTTCACAGGCGAGGTAAACGATTGCCTCGCCGGCGTCGGTAAGCGTTTGCCAAGTGTTTGAGAAAGCGAAGAACTGTGGGGTTCTGAGCGCTGTCTTGCTACGCTCAGTGGATTGGTCGCCGTCGACGACGGCGGCCTCAGCCTTTTCTCACCCCATCCCATCGACAAAGGAGCAGCCATGACGCAGAAGATCGACGAGGACAGCGTTGTCTGGCTGACACAGGATGGTTACGACCAGCTGAAGGCGGAGCTGGAGGAGCTGAAGGGTCCCGGCCGGACCGAGATCACCCAGCGGATCAGCGACGCCCGCGACGAGGGCGACCTGAAGGAGAACGGCGGCTACCACGCCGCCAAGGACGAGCAGGGCAAGATGGAGGCCCGGATCCGCCAGCTCGAGGACATGCTGCGCCGCGCCCGGGTCGGCGAGACCCCGAAGGCCGGCGGCAAGGTCGAGCCCGGCATGAAGGTCTCGATCAAGTTCGCCGGTGACGACGACGTCGAGACGTTCCTGCTCGGCTCCCGCGAACTGCTCGCCCTGGACTCCTCGGTGGACATCGACGTCTACTCGCCGCAGTCCCCGCTCGGCTCAGCCATCCTGGGCAAGAAAAAGGGCGAAAAAGCCACCTACGAAGCCCCCAACGGCAAGCCGGTCACAGTAGAGATCGTCGCCGCGGTCCCCTTCAAGGGCTGACCCTGATCCACCTGTAGCGACCTCGAACACCCAGCGGCGACCTTGAACACGTTATTACTTGTTCAAGGTCGCCGTTTCGTGTTCAAGGTCGCCAGTTCTGGCGGGTCAGTGGCCGGTGGCCCGGCGGTATTTGTTGACCGCCAGTGGGGCGAAGACGGCGATGATGGCGGTGCACCAGATCAGGGAGAGCCAGACCGGGTGCTGGGCCGGGAAGCCGTCGGGGCTGGCGAAGGGGCTGGGGTTGCCGAAGAGGTGACGGCAGGCGGCCACGATCGAGGAGATCGGGTTCCACTCGGCGACCGGTTGCAGGCCGCTGGGCAGGTTGGGCGTGGGGACGAAGGCGTTCGACAGGAACGTCAGCGGGAAGAGCCAGATCAGGCCGGCCGAGGCGGCGACCTCCGGACCGCCCACCGACAATCCGATCAAGGCGCCCACCCACAGCATGGCGAAGGCGAACAGCAGCAGGATCGCGAACGCAGCAAGGGCGTTGCCGATCCCGTTGTGCCAGCGCCAACCGACGATGAAGCCGCAGATCACCATCACCAGCATGACGAACGCGTTGAAGACGACGTCACCGATCACCCGCCCGGCGATCACCCCGGAGCGCGCCATCGGCAGCGACCGGAACCGGTCGATCAGCCCCTTCGACATGTCGTCGGCCAGCCCGACGCTCGCCGAGGCGACCGCGAACGCCATCGTCTGGGCGAAGATCCCGGACATCAGGAACTCGCGATACGCCCGCGCCCCGGGGAAGCCCGGGATCGGGATCGCGTTGCCGAAGACGTACGCGAACAGCAGCACGAACATGATCGGCTGGATGGTCGCGTAGATCAGCATGTCCGGCGTCCGCGGGATCCGCTTCAGGCTGCGCCAGGCGAGGATGCCCGCGTCCGTCACCGCCCGTCCGATCGAGCTCACCTTCACCGGCGTACCGGTCGTGCTCATGCCTTCACCTTCTTCGGATCGGTACTGCCGACTGCCTCGTCCGTGGGCCGGCCGTCCTCTTCGGTCGCGTGCCCGGTCAGGCTGAGGAACACGTCGTCCAGCGTCGGCCGGCGCAGCCCGATGTCGGCGATCCGGATCCCGGCCCCGTCGAGCGTGCGGATCACCCCGACCAGCGCCTCCGAACCACCCGGCGCCGGCATCGTCAGCCGCTTGCTGTGCTTGTCGAGCGTGGTCGACTCCGGATCGGTGATCTCCAGCGCCGCCGTCAGCAACTCGAGCGCCCGGTAGGTCTCGTCCGGCTCGTGCACGACGACCTCGATCCGCTCGCCGCCCACCTTCGCCTTCAGCTCGTCGGCCGTCCCGCGGGCGATCACCGAGCCGTGGTCGACCACCGCGATGCTGTCGGCCAGTTCGTCGGCCTCTTCCAGGTACTGCGTGGTCAGCAGGATCGTCACCCCTTCGCTGACCCGGTCGCGGATGATCTGCCACAGGTCGAGCCGGCTGCGCGGATCGAGCCCGGTCGTCGGCTCGTCCAGGAACAGCACCTTGGGATGCGCGATCAGCGACCCGGCCAGGTCCAGCCGGCGCCGCATCCCGCCGGAGTACGTCTTCAGGATCCGGTCGGCCGCCTCGGTCAGGTCGAAGATCTCGAGCAGCTCCTCGGCCCGCCGCTTGGCCTGCTCACTGCTCAGCCGGTACAGCCGGCCGAACATCCACAGGTTCTCCCGGCCGGTGAGCAGCTCGTCGACAGCGGCGTACTGCCCCGAGAGCCCGACCAGGCCGCGGACGGTGTCGGCCTCCTTCACCACGTCATGGCCGAGCACCCGCGCGCTGCCCGCGTCCGGCCGCATCAGGGTGGTGAGCACGCGGACCGTCGTCGTCTTGCCCGCGCCGTTCGGCCCGAGCAGGCCGAGCACGCTGCCTTCGGGGACCTCGAGGTCGATACCGTCGAGCGCTTTGACCGTGTTCTTGCGGGATTTGAACGTCTTCACGAGGCCGGTCGCCTCGATTGCAGCCATCGCAGCCGCTCCTTCCAGATGTGATGCACGTCATCCTGTCGGAGCCGGCCGACAAATTTCGAGAGGTTTAGCGCCTGGCATAACCTTGAGTCTGAGGGGCTCAACTTTGTTGACATTGAGTCGACAAGGCTCAAGTCTGCGTTCTACCGTCGCCAGATGAGCTCCAGCCCAGGCATCCTCAGCCACCCCGACTTCCGCCGCCTCTGGATCGCGGACCTGCTGAGCCAGCTCGGCAGCCGCCTCGGCATGATGGCCGCTCCCCTGCTGGCCGTCCTCACCCTGAACGCCTCCACGCTGCAGGTCTCCCTCCTGCGCACCAGCGAGACGGCCGCCTGGCTAGTACTCGGGCTGTTCGCCGGCGCCTGGGTCGACCGCGTCCGCTGCCTGCCAGTGCTTGTCGCTGCGGACTTGGGGCGGGCGCTGTTGCTCGGGTCAATTCCGGTCGCTGCCTGGTTCGGAGTACTGACTCTTGCCCAGCTGTACGTCGTACTAGCGCTGACCGGACTCTTGACGGTGCTGTTCGATGTTGCGCACAGCTCGTATCCGCCGCGGTTGCTCGCGCCTGAGCAACTGCTGCCGGGCAATGCGAAGCTGGCCGCGAATCACTCGGTCGCTGCGGTGGTGGGAGCGGGTGCGGGCGGGTTCCTCGTCCAGTGGTTGAGTGCGGCCGTCACACTCGGGCTCGACGCGCTCAGCTTCGTGTGGTCGGCGATCTGGCTCCGCTCGATCCGTACGCCGGAACCGCGGCCGGCCCCGGCTGAGCGGCCGAACCTGCGGCGCGAGATCGGTGAGGGGCTGCGGTATGTGTTCACGCATCCGCTGCTGCGGCCGATCGCGTTGAATCAGACCACGACGATGCTGTTCCAGGCGGCCAGCGGTGCGGTGATGATCGTGTTCCTGGTCCGGGAGATCCACTTGTCGCCCAGCCTGATCGGCGTGCTCAGCATGACCGGCCTACTGGGCGCCCTGGCCGCCTCCTGGTTCACCGAACGCCTCAGCACCCGGATCGGCGACGCCCGGGCGCTAGTACTCGGCTCGGTAGCCATCGGAGTCGCCTTCACCCTGCAGGCGCTGACCACTCCTGGCTGGGGCCTGGCTTGGTACGTCCTGGGCACTCTCCTGGCAGCCATCGGCATCATCGTCAGCTACATCGTCGCCATCAGCGCCCGCCAACGCCTCTGCCCACCCGACCTCCAAGGCCGGGTAAGCGCCACCATGTCCTTCGTCAGCTGGGGCGCCGCCCCCATAGGCAGCCTCCTAGGCGGCCTAACCGCAACCGCCGTCGGCCTACGCTCCACCCTCCTCGCAGCCGGCCTAGCCACCCTGCTCGGCGCAAGCTGGCTACTTCCCCTACGCAGACTCCGCTCGTTCCCAGCCCCCGCCCACTCCACCAGCTAGCTCCAAGCCGGCGACAGCTCGCTCCGCGCTCCGCGCCTGCTGCTGCGGCAGCCCGCATACGTCCCGCCCGGAGGGCGGGGCGACGCGGTTAGTCGGAGGTGATCTGAGCTGAGCCGACCAGGACCTCTACGTCCAGAGCTGCTCGGCCTCGGCCGATCTCGACGTCTTTGGATTGGCCGGAGACTGCGCCGGTCCAGGAGACCCGGCCGAGTTGGGCTTCGGTGTGGACGCGGACGTCGGAGCCCCGGCGGAGGGTGACGTTGGCGGAGCCGGACTCGACCCGGACGCGGGAGCGGCCCTTGGTGATCTGAGCGTCGAGGGTGGCGGTACCTGCCTGGACGAGCAGGTCGATCGGGCCGTCGACGTCGGTCACCTTCGCAGTACCGGCGGTGACGCGGACCCGGGACAGACCCGGCAGACGCTCGGCGGTGACGCTTCCGCCGGTCACCTCGATCTCCACCTGGAGCATCGGGTTCACCCGGATCGACAGCTCCTTGGCGAAGCCGTTCACGTGCGACTTGAGGTCAGTCGGGTTGCGCAACATGCTCAGCCCGTCGATCGAGACCCCCATGTCCCCCTCGCTGTTGATCGCCAGGGTGTCCCCGTCGCGCTTGATCACGTGCGGCCCGTCCACGGCGACCCCGGTCACCGCAGGCTCCCCGATCAACCGCACCCGCCGCCCGATCGCCCGGATAGTCACCCGCCGCACCCCCGAAGGCACCACGAGATCACTGTGGAGCACATCCTCCTCAGCCACCGGCTCGGCGGCAGGAGCACGCACCGGCTCTGAAGCAGCCGACGGCCCGGCGGGCGCAGGCTCGGCGGGCGCAGGCTCGGCGGGCGCAGGCTCGGCGGCGGCCGGTGCGGGATCCGGTACTACGGCAGCTTCGTCCACCACACTGCCCTCGCCCTCAGTGGCGTCGGCAGCCGGCTCAGCCGCGTGCTTCGGCGACCCGTTGGGGGTCGGAGTGTCGACGACCTCGGCCCAGACGGACGGCGAGGGCGAGTCATCCGCAGCAGTCGAATCAGCGGCCGCCGAGTCGGTGGGAGCGGAATCCGCCGTTGGGCCGGCGAAACTCCCGTCAGCCGGAGCCGAGTCGCTCGGAGCTGAGTCGGCGGCGGGCGCGGAAGTGGTGGGAGCTGTGTTGCTGGGGAGGGCAGCGATCAGGGTCGCGGCTTCTTCGGTGGTGAGGTGGCCGGCGGCGACTCGGTCGAGGATGGTTCGGACCCGTCGGTCGTAGTCGCTCTGACTGCTCTGATCGCTCATGTACCCCAGTCCAGCACCCGGAAGGTCCGAAACCAATCGGGGATCGCCCCCAACTCCCCCGCCCACCCCCTGAGCGGGTGCCGGTCAGGGGTCAGGAAGCCGGACGGAAGCTGGCGGTGATCGTGCGCAGCATGGTCTGGCTGGACGCCCACTGACCGTCCGGGGTCGACCAATAGATCCCGTACGCCTGGTGCGGGCTGGTGACGACCCCGCGGTTCAGTACGTGCTGCCGTCCGCCCCGAACCGCATAGGTGAACTCCCAGTCGGCAGCCTTCTCGAAGTAGTCGACCGCCTCGAGCCGGACCCGCCGGTACTCCGGATAGCCGCCGCGTCGCGCCTTCTCCTGCTGACGCCAGTCGGCCACCGGGTCGGGCTTCGGTTGATCGCTCTGGTCGATGAGGAGGAAGCGCGATCCCCCGGGCTCGCGGAAGTACACGCGCCCGCCGTCGCGCTGCACGGTCCAGTTGCTCGGTATCGCCACCGAGAAGCCCGTCGAATCCGTGTGCCGCTCGAAGCCGGCCGGTACCGCGGCGCCCGTCGACCGAGTCGGCTGGGTGGTCGCCTTCGTGGACCGGCTGGGCGGGACCGAAGTCGACGAGGGCGCACTGCTCGGGGGTCTGCTGCTCTTCGTAGAGGCTGTCGGTGTAGTACGTGGCGCCGGCGTGCTCGCAACGACCGTAGGCGCCGCGCCCGGCGTCTGACTCTGCCCAGGATCGTCGTCCGGCCCGAACACAACCCACGCACCGATCCCGGCCGCTATCACCAAACAAACCCCCAACCCCACAAGCGCCTCACCCCTCCGACGACCAGCCGACCCCGCCGAGACAGCCGAGGCGGCCGGGGCGGCCGGGGCGGCCGGGGTGGCCGGGGTGGCCGGGGACGCGGCAGGAGGCGCGTCCGACGCCTGCCCGACTGGTGGGCCGGCCACGGAAGCTCCGGCGGACACCTCCGACTCTGAGACAGCAGGCACAGAAAGCACACGAGTCGCCTGCCCGTGATCAGACACCGCCGGCTGCCCAGGGGCAACCCTGGCAGGAGCTGCGGGCGGCGGGCCCGAGGCCGGAGTCCCTGCGGCTGGAGGAGCAACCGGTCCAGGCCCAGCCGGGGCGGGAGCAGCCGGGCCAGGGCCGGCCGGGGCGGGAGCAGCCAGGGCGGGGCCGGCCGGGGCGGGAGCAGCCGGGGCGGGAGCAGCCGGGCCAGGGCCGGCCGGGGCGGGAGCAGCCAG
>NZ_BAAAHK010000021.1:137595-239971 GCF_039525325.1 Kribbella koreensis | reverse complement strand
CGCCCCACCATCTGAGGGGTTAACCCCTGAGATGGTGGGTTGCCCCCTTGGGATCCGGCTAGGCAACCCACCATCTGAGGGGATAACCCCTCAGATGGTGGGCGGTGGGCGGTGGGGGTCTGAGGGGATAACCCCTCAGATGGTGGGCGGGTGGGCGGTGGGGTCAGGCGGAGATGCGGAGTTCGGTGGACTTCGAGAAGAGGTGGAGCTTGTCCGGCTGCGGGGCGAGGTGGACGATGGCGCCCTTCTCGTCGTGCAGGCGGGTGCCGACGCGGGCGATGATCTGCTGGTCGTCGGTGTGGACGGCGCTGCCGTAGAGGTAGGCGTCGGAGCCGAGATCCTCGATCACCGAGACCTTCACCGCCAGCCCCTCGTCGGCCAGATGGAACGACTCCGGCCGGATGCCGAGCACGATCGTCTTGTCGTCGCCGGCCTTGGCCAGCAGGTCGCGGGCGATCGGCACCTTGTAGTCGCCGATCATCGCGCCACCGTCGACGATCTCCGCCTCGATCAGGTTCATCGCCGGCGACCCGATGAAGCCCGCGACGAACAGGTTCTTCGGGGCGTCGTACAGGTTCAGCGGTGTGTCGACCTGCTGGAGCAGACCGTCCTTCAGGACGGCTACCCGATCGCCCATCGTCATGGCCTCGATCTGATCGTGCGTGACGTAGACGGTCGTGACGCCCAGCCGGTGCTGCAGCTCGGCGATCTGGGTGCGGGTCTGGACCCGCAGCTTCGCATCGAGGTTCGACAGCGGCTCGTCCATCAGGAAGACCTGGGGATCACGCACGATCGCGCGGCCCATCGCCACCCGTTGACGCTGCCCACCGGACAGGGCCTTCGGCTTGCGCTCCAGGTACTCCTCGAGGCCGAGCAGCTTCGCGGCCTCAAGAACTCGCTTGACCCGCTCTTCCTTGTGGATGCCCTGCATCTTCAGCGCGAAGCCCATGTTGTCCGCGACCGACATGTGCGGGTAGAGCGCGTAGTTCTGGAACACCATCGCGATGTCCCGCTCCTTCGGCGGACTGTTGGTGACGTCGCGGTCACCGATGTAGATCGATCCTTCGTTGACCTCTTCGAGCCCGGCGAGCATCCGCAGCGCGGTCGACTTACCAGAGCCCGACGGTCCGACCAGGACCACGAACTCGCCGTCCTGGATGTCCAGGTCGAGCTTGTCGACGGCGGCGATCTCGGTGCCGGGATAGACCCGGGTTGCTCCCTTGAACGACACAGTGGCCATGTCGCTGACTTCCTTTCCTCCGCCGGCAGGAACGTGCCGGACGATCCGTAGCAAAGGCCCCCAGGAGTGGGTGTCTACTTCGAGCGTACGTCGGGTTGGTGATGTATCAACAAAGTGGCATGCGTCACGCCCGGACCGACGCCGCCATCAGATCCAGCAGCGCGGTCACGGCTCGGCTCGGCCGTTTGCCGCTCAAGGTGATCGCCGACAACGTCCACGCCAGCTCCGTCCCCGCCAGTCGCAGCCGGACCACGCCGGGCACGTCCTCCAGATCGATCTCCGGTACGACGGCAACTCCCAGCCCTGCCCGCACGTAGTCCGGCACGGTTGTCAGATCCGGTACCTCCACCTGCACCCGCCGGGGAATGCCGGCCTGATCGAAAGCCCGATCCACCGCCGTCCGATTCCCGAACCCGCGCAGCATGTCGACGAACCGCTCGCCGGCCAACTCCTCGAGCCGAACCGCATCCGCTCCGGCCAGCCGATGCGAAGCCGGCACCAGTACGACGAACCGCACCGTCGCCAACTCCCGCGGCTCCAGCCCCGTCAGCTCCGCCGCGCTCAACCCAACCAAAGCGACGTCGAGCCGCCCGTGCCGCACATCGTCGGCCAACCCGCTCGACCCCGTCGGTGAGGTCGTCACCTGAACGTCGACCAGCGGATACCGCTGATAGAAGGCGCCCAGCAGCGAGGCCAGATCGACCAGCCCGAGTCTCGTCATCGTCCCGATCCGCACGCTGCCGCGCAGCCCGGTCGACGCCTCCTCGACCACAGCGCGGGCCCGGTCCAGCGCCTCCAGCGCAGCCTTCGCCTCGGGCAGCAGCGCCTCCCCGGTATCCGACAGCGTCACCCGCCGGGTCGACCGATCGAACAGCGTCGTCTTCAGATCCGTCTCCAGCGCCCGGATCGCCGCCGACACGGTCGACTGGACGGTGAAGAGCCGCTGCGCCGCCCGGGTGAAGCTCAGCTCCTCCGCGACGGCGACGAAGTACTCCAGTTGTCTGCTGTCCACAGATCCAATTATCGCCAGCCTCGATAAGACAGTGCAAGAAGATTCGTTGGACTCGATAGATCAATCGGCGCAACCTAGAAGCATGACAACTCTCTCCGGCCCCCGCTCGCTCGACAAGGCCGGTACCCGCGTGCACTTCGCGCACGGCGCCGGCTTCTGGATGATCGCCGTCGCCTTTCTGACCACGATGGCGTTCTCGACGGTCCCGACCCCGCTCTACGCCATCTACCAGCGCCGGGACGGGTTCCCGACCTTCCTGATCACCGTCATCTTCGCCGCCTACGCGGTCGGCGTGATGGTCAGCCTGTACCTGGCCGGCCACGTCAGCGACTGGCTCGGCCGTCGCCGGGTCGCGCTGCTCGCAGTACTGACCGAGGCGCTCGCCGCTGTGATCTTCCTGCTCTGGCAGGACGTGCCCGGGCTGCTGCTGGCTCGCTTCATCAGCGGTGTCGGTGTCGGCGTCCTGACGGCGACCGCGACGGCTCACCTGTCCGAGCTGCGACGGATCTCCCGGCCGGACGAGGACCCGAGTCACTCCGCGCTGATCTCGTCGATGGTGAACCTGGGCGGGCTCGCCTTCGGTCCGCTCGTCGGTGGGCTGCTCGCGGAGTACGGATCGAAGCCGCTGGATCGTCCGTACGAGTTGTTCCTCGTGCTGTTGCTGCTGAGCGCGCTCGGGATCGCGTTGGTGCCCGAGACGGTCGAGCGGCTGGAGGAGCGTCCGGCGTACCGGCCGCAGCGGGTCGCGTTGCCGAGTGCCGCCAAGCCGCAGTTCTTCGCCACGGCGGTCGGAGCGTTTGCGGCGTTCGCGATCTTCGGGCTGTTCACGTCGCTCGCGCCGACGTTCCTGGCCGGCACGTTGCACCACACCTCGCGGTTGCTCGCCGGGGTCGTGACGTTCGTGGTCTTCATCGCGGGAGCGGCCAGCCAGGTGCTGTTCGTACGCTTCAGCCGTCCGCAGCAGCTCCGGCTCGGCCTGGTCCTGATGTCGGTCGGCCTGGTCGGAGTCGCAGTCGGTGGCCTGATCCCCAACCTCTGGCTGTTCGTCATCGGCGGCGTGATCGCCGGCGCCGGCGTCGGCCTCGTCTTCCGCGGCGCCGTCGCGACCGCGGCCTCGCTGGCCGACCCCGGCTCGCGCGGTGAGGTGCTCGCCGCACTCTTCCTGATCGCGTACGCCGGACTCGCGCTCCCGGTCCTCGCCGTCGGCGTCGGCGTCGCCCTGCTCCCGGACCAGCTCGCCCTGCTGCTCTTCTCTGCCATCATCTTCGTCCTGGTCAACGTCGCCGGCCAGCGGATGTTGAAGGCCAACCGCACCTGATCGTCGACGCGGGCATGGCTGGCGGTTTCGTGCGTGCTGCGGGGTGCTCGGCACGGCATCTCGGCGCACTGGAGTGAAGGCCACGATGGAAAAACATCGAGGCCTTCACTCCAGCACGCCGAGCTACCGCACCGAGTACCTCCTCGCGACTGCACGAAACCGCCAGCCATGCCCTACTCTCCGACGCGTGGACATCGACGCGAGTCAGGTACAGGTCGGAGAGCAGAGCGCATACCTAGCCCGGCCGGTCGGAGTGACGGCCGGGCCGGGCATGTTGTTGCTGCCGATGATCACCGGGATCGGCGAGCAGCTCCGGGCGTGGGCGGACGAGCTGGCGGGGCGGGGGACCACCGCGCTGGTCTGGGATCCGTTCAAGGGCCGGAGTACGGACAACTCGACCCGGGACGAGCTTGGGGACTTGCTCGGTGGGCTGGACGACGACACCGCCCTCACCGAGCAGGTCGCGCTCCTCGACCACCTGCTCGGTGAGCTCGGCTGCACCAAGGTCGGCACGGTCGGCTGGTGCCTCGGCGGCCGGTTCGCTTTGTTGCTCGGGGCAAGGGATCACCGGCTCACGAACGTGGTGGCCTTCCACCCGACGGTTCCGTCCGAGCTCCGGCCGAACCACTCGTACGACGCGATCGCCGACTCCATCAACATCACCGCGCCGGTGCTGATCGCCTACCCGGGCGCCGACGCCGCCGTACCGGTCGCCGATTTCGAAGCGCTGCAGACGGCGTTGCAGAGCCGGGACACCGGGGCGACGATCACCCAGTTCTACCCCGGTGCCGCGCACGGTTACACCGATCGCTCCCGGCAGAGCGACCCGGTGAATGCCGACGCCTACCGGCTCTCCTGGCCGCAGGCGCTCGCGTTCATCGACGCCACCACCGCCTGAGCCGATGGCGCAGGGGTACAGCCGCAATCCCGCGCTGAGCCGCCGGATGAACCGCTTCTTCCGGCGGTCTGCCCCCACTCCGGAGCTGGTCGCCAAGGCGTACGCGAAGCGATTCATCACCGGCCCGGACGGACTCCGCTGGCGGCAGGGCGAGCGGTTCGCGGTCTCCGTCGTACCGGCCGCCGACGAGTCCTGGCTGCTCGAACGCACCCGGCTGCTCGTCGACACCCTGGTGCTGCCCGACCACCGTCCGGGGTCCTTCCATCCGTTGATGGTGGCGAGCAGCAACCAGGCGCCACTGGACGATCCGATGACGCTCGACCCCAAACGCCGGCGCAACTACACCGAGATGCAGCTCGGCATCGACACGCCGGATCTGACCGCGCTCGGCCAACGCATCCTCACCGCGGAGCCCTTGCTGCGCGCCGGAATCATCCATCTGATCCCCAACTACGCCGACCGCTCGACGACCTACACGGATCACCGCAAGGCCGACCGCACCGACCCGAGCCCCCGCGTCCTGGCCACCACCTTCGTCCAGGCCGACCGGCTCTTCGTCGACGCCGGTCCCGTGCCACCCGAGAGCTGGGCGGTCAAACACCTGCTCACCGCAAAGCTCCCGTACGCCGAAGCCGTCCACCCACTCGACTTCGACCGAGCCCTCCAAGCCGGCTGGCCGGCCTTCGACTCCTACCGCCGGCAGCTGCGGACGTCATGCGGGAACCCGCCGACGCTACCGGCCCTGTTCGCGGCCGCAGAGTCCGTACTCCGCGCCGAATTCCCCGACCGGGTGAAGACCGTAGAGGCCACCCTGGTGAGCGTCGACCACGGCGCCTTCGTCAACGCCTACCTCCCGTCGCGCACCACCGGCGACCTGTGGGACCGCATCGCCGAGCCGCCCGTCTTCGAGCCCTATCTCCCGTCGACCGACCTCGCCTGGATCCTCAATCGCTGACTGTCTCGACCAGGCCGGAGCGCAAACGTCAGGCCGCGGTGCTCGCCCGACGGTGAGCGGTTGGGCTCGTGCCCCTGACCCGCTTGAACGCGACGCTCAACGCGAACGCATTCGCGTACCCGACCTTCCGCGCGATCGACTCGACCGTGTCGGTCGTCTCGCGCAACATGTCAGCGGCCAACGTGATCCGCCACCCGGTCAGGTAGGCCATCGGCGCTTCACCGACCAAACCACTGAACCGCCGAGCCAGGCTGGCCCGAGACACCCCTGTGCGATCGGCCAGCTCGACAACGCTCCACGGGTGCGCCGGATCTTCATGCAGCAACCGCAACGCCAGCCCCACCACCGGATCGCTCTGCGCCTGGTACCAACCCGGCGCATGCGACTCAGGCCGGGCGAACCACGCGCGCAACGTGGTGATCAACGCGAGGTCGAGCCATCGGTCCAGCACCGACTGCTGCCCGGGCTCGTCGCGCTGGATCTCGCCGACCACCACATCCATCACGTGCCCCGCGACATTCGCGGCCGGCACCACCAGAGTTGGTGGAAGGGCCGAGAGCAGGCGGCGACTGACATCGCCTTCGAGCTCGTACGTGCCGCTGACCACCATCGCCTCACCGTCCGGGCGGCCGCCGTAGGTCCGGACGCCGAGCCGGGCGCTGTAGTCGATAGGGGCCCCAGGCAACGGTTCGCAGATGCCGCCCGGGTGGATCCGCAGATTCGGCACGGTGTCCGGCTGGTCGGCGACGACATAGGGCTCGGTGCCGGACAGCACGGCGACGTCGCCTTCCTCCATCCGGACCGGTGGCTGACCGCCGCGGAGGATCCAGGCCGAACCACGGACCAGGGTCGCCAGCGCGAGCGGCGCCTCGTCGACGATGTCCAGTCCCCAGGGCGGATCCAGGATCGTCAGGTTGAACACGCCACCGCGGGCCCGGGTGCCGGCGAGCAGGTCATCGAGGACGTCCATGTCGGCCAGCGTACTTCGGATTGAGACTCTCAGACATCGAATTGCACCAGACAACCATGGTTTGTCTCACTCAACCGCGATGAACTTGAGCCATGACAACAACGAACCCGTTCCTGATCATCGGCGGCAAAGGCAAGACCGGCCGTCGCGTCGTAGAGCAACTGGACGCCCGTGGCGTCCCCTACCGGTTGGCCTCGCGGTCGAGCGAGCAGCGCTTCGACTGGTACGACGAGAGCACCTGGTCGCCGACTGTGGCCGGCGTCGACACGGCGTACCTGGCACCGCCGGTCGGCCCGACCGGGCTGGCCCAGGCCGGTCGATTCATCCAGCAGGCGGCGGCCGAAGGGCTGCGCCGCGTGGTGCTGCTGTCCGGTCGCGGCGTCGGCAGCCCTGGCCGTGACTTCGCGGTCTACCAGAGCAGCGTCGAGCTGGAGAACTCGGTCCGGGCGAGCGGCGCCGACTGGACCATCGTCCGGCCCGCGTGGTTCGCGCAGAACTTCAGCGAGGACTTCCTGTTCGACTACGTGCTCGGCGGCGAGATCCGGGTGGCGGCCGGTGACGGCGGCGAGGCGTGGATCGACACCAACGACGTCGGTGACGTGATGGCGGCCGCGCTGCTCGACGAGCGGCACACCGGCGAGACGTACTCGCTGTCCGGACCGCGCACGCTGACCCTGGCCGAGGTCGCCGCGGTGTTGTCGACGGTCACCGGCCGGCAGGTGAAGTACGTGGATCTCGAACCAGCGGATTTCGTCGCCGAACTCGTCAGCTACGGGCAGACGGTCGAGGACTCGGAGGCCGTCCGCGATCTGTTCGCGGTGATCCGCAACCACCGTTCGGAGTACGTGTCGGACGGCGTCCAGCAGGTACTCGGCCGGGCTCCCCGCGACTTCGCGGACTGGGCGCGCGAGATCGCGAAGACCGGGGTGTGGTCGGTATGAACCTCACCAAGATCCTCACCCTGAGCGCCCTCGTCGGCAGCGCGTTGATGGCCGGGTTGTTCTTCGCCTTCGGTACCGCGGTGATGAGCTCGCTGGAGCGGATGCCGCCGGGGCAGGGCGCGACCGCGATGAACCTGATCAACGTCAGGATCCAGAACCCGCTCTTCCTGCTGGTCTTCTGCGGCACCGCGCTGGTCTGCGTCGCACTCACGATCATCGCCTTCGTGAAGAACACCCCGGGCAGGTCCTGGGTGCTGGCCGGCGCCGCCCTCTACCTGGTCGGCGTGATCGTGCTCAGCTTCGCCGTCAACATCCCGCTGAACGACCAGCTCGCCGCCGTCGACCCGCACTCCGCGGCCGGTGCGGCGGAATGGCTGAACTACCTGTCCAAGTGGAACCCCAGCAACAACATCCGGGCCATCACCAGCACGCTCGCCGTCGTCGCGTTCGCCCTGGCCCTGCACGCCGGCATTTCGAAGAACTTTGAAACCCAGCATCCGTCGGCCCCGTCCACTACTACCGTCGGAGCATGACGAGCCTCCTTCCTGTGAACGGCGTCGAGTTGTGTGTCGACACCTTCGGATCCCCCGCGGACCCAGCGATCCTGCTGATCCACGGGGGATCCGCGTCGATGGACCACTGGGAGCCCGAGTTCTGCGAACGCCTCGCGGCCGGCCCGCGCTACGTGATCCGGTACGACCACCGCGACACCGGTCGGTCGACCACCTACGAGCCGGGCGCACCGAAGTACACGGGAGAGGACCTGGTCGCCGACCCGATCGGCATCCTGGACGCGCTGAAGATCGACAAGGCGCACCTCGTCGGCCTGTCGATGGGCGGCGCCATCGTGCTGCAGCTCGCCGTCGAGCACCCGGACCGCGTCGCCTCCATCACCGTCTCCTCGACCAGCCCCAGCGGCCCGTCGGATCCCGATCTCCCGCCGCCGAGCGAGAAGCTCAGCGCCAGCTTCTCCGACGACACCCCGATCGACTGGTCCGACACCGAAGCAGCCCTCGACCGGCTGATCGCGGACGACCGCCTGTACGCCGGTTCGCTCCCGTACGACGAACCCGCCCGCCGTGCCCTCTACGCACAAGCCTTCGCCCGCAGCATCAACCCCGCCTCGGCCACGAACCACTGGTCAGTGGCCCCCGGCGGCTCGATCCGCCACCGCCTCACCGAAATCGCGGTACCGGCCCTGGTCCTCCACGGCACCGAAGACCCCCTCTTCCCCCCGGCTCACGGCGAAGCCCTGGCCCGAGAGATCCCCAACGCCCGCCTGGTCCTCCTCGAAGGCGCCGGCCACGAAATCCCCAGACCCACCTGGGACACCGCCATCCCGGAAATCCTCACCATCACCTCGACGAACTAGATTCCGCCCATGGAACCGATGGTGTTCGAGCACGACGACGTCTACCTGCACGTCGAGAGCGGGATCCTCGAGCTGTTCCGGCGGAAGCGCATCATCGGTTCGTACCGGACGCCGGTGAAGTGGGCGAAGGTCCGCGTCGAGGACCGCAAGAAAGGGCTGAGCCGCCTGTACTTCGGCAACGTCGAGCAACTCGACGAGCCGCTCTACGCGAGCGCACCCGGCCAACTGCTCGCGATGGCCGAGATCCGGACGGCCGACGAGCCGCTGTACCGGGAGTTCTTCACCGAGTTGGCTCGGCGGGCCGATCGCGGGGTCGGTGCATAAGTTCTGGTTGAGCGGACCGGTAGCGTGACGAGGGTGATCACCATCGAGCGCGTTGTCACCGTGGAGAAGTCCGTCGAGAGCGTTTTCGCCTACCTGTCCGACTTCGAGACGACCACCGAGTGGGACCCCGGGACAGTGTCGACGGTGAAGCTGGAAGGCGACGGCGGGCCCGGGACGAAGTACCGGAACAAGTCGTCCTTCGCCGGCCGCGAGACCGAGCTCGAGTACGTCGTGCAGCAGCTCGAGCCCGGCCGGGTCTTCCAGCTCCGTGGCGAGAACAAGACCGTCACCGCCCTCGACACGATGACGTTCCGCGCCACCGAGAGCGGCGGCACCGAGGTCACCTACCGCGCCGAGTTCGAGTTCAAGGGCGTCACCCGGCTGATCGAGCCGCTCTTCAAGACCCAGTTCAAAAAGCTCGGCGACGAGGCCGAAGCCGGCATGCGTACCGCGCTGGAGAAGCTCGAAGGGTAGAGCCTGGGTCACCCCGGTTGGGGTGGCTGCTGGATGGGGTGGGGGAGTTCGGACGGACAGGGTTGGGAGTACCTGATTCCGACTCCCCGGAGGATCCTGATGAAGCGGCTCCTGGCACTCCCCGCGCTGGTTGTTGCGGCGGCGCTGCCTCTATCGACGATCACCGCGACCGCTGCGCCGGCCGACCCCGTGCCTGCGCTCACCCGTGCGGCGCAACCTATTCGTAGTACTGATGCTGACAGCGGCCTGCGCGATCTGCGGCCGTTGGTCGCGATGGTCGGCAACGCTCGCGTGGTCGGCGTCGGCGAGGCGACGCACAGTTCGAGTGAGTTCTTCACGCTCAAACACAAGATCTTCCGCGAGCTGGTGGAGAGGAAGGGGTTCACCACCTTCGCCCTCGAGGCGTCGTGGAGCACCGGGCTCGACCTCGACCGGTACATCGTCAGCGGGGTCGGCGATCCGCGCGAGATCATGCGTCGCGACTTCCAGGGGTCGTACAAGTTCTGGAATGCGCAGGAGTACCTCGACCTGATCGAGTGGATGCGCTCCTACAACCGCACCCATGCGCGCAAGCTGCACTTTGTCGGCGACGACCTCGGCTACGCGAGCCCCGCCTTGCTCGACCGCGTCATCGGCTACGTCGGCAAGACCAGCCCCACACGGCTCAACGACATCAAGCGCCTGTACGCCGGTATCCGCTCCGACGCCGAGTACGAGGCCTGGAGCACGGCGTACCTCACCAAGCCGCTCGCCGAGCGCGTCAAGCTCGCGGCGGCCGCCCAGCGGGCCGTAGTACTGGTCGAGTCGTTGCCAGTCAGCCCCGAGCGGACCTGGGCGGCGCAGCACGCTCGGGCGATCTGGCAGATGACGAAGTTCTTCTCCTTCGACGTCACGGACCCGAAGGAACTGCCGAAGGCGATGTACTTCCGTGACGAGTCGATGGCGGCCAACACCGCTTGGTGGGCACGCACCACGGGCGCGAAGGTGGTGCTGTCGGCGCACAACGGGCACATCGCGCTAGAGACGGGATCGCCGGCCGACTACCCGAAGGCCCAGGGCACGTTCCTGTGGGAGCAGCTCGGGCGCGACTACCTCACCATCGGGACGTCCTTCGATCACGGATCCTTCAACTCCCAAGACATCTCGACCGGCGAGCTGAAGACCTTCACGCTGCCGTCGGCGGCGCCGGGCAACAACGAGTACACGCTCGACAAGGTCCCGTACCGCGACTATCTGGTCGACCTGCGCCGCCTGCCGGCCAGCACTCGCGCCTGGCTCGACGTACGCCGTCCGACGCGCGACATCGGCACCGGCTACCCGACCCCGGATCTGCCGATCAGGCTCGGCGCGAGCTACGACCTGCTCATCCACCTCAACCAGGTCTCGGCAGCGCATCTCCGCTTCTGAGGCGTGAGAAGAACCCGAGGCGAGGCCGCCTCGGGTTCTTCAGTGCATTCAGTCGGCCGAGCGCAGCATTGAGCGGATGCCGATGGTGAGGCCCAGGGCGACGGTGATGAAGGCGGCCAGCCAGCCCCACAGGACCGTGGTCGAGGTGACGGTGCCGGAGAAGAGAGTGCGTTCGGCATCGACGAGGTAGGACAGCGGGTTGAACTTGGACGCCACCCGCATCCACTCCGGCCCGGTCTCGAGCGGTAGCAGCATCCCGGACAGGATCATCAGCGGGAACAGGAACGTCTGCTGCACCACCCAGAACATCCACTCCTGCTTGCGTACCGCGATCGCCAGCGCGTAGCTGAACGACCCCAGCCCGACCCCGAACACGGCCAGCAGCGCGAGTCCGACCAGCGCGCCCACCGGGTGCAGGTCGAAGCCGAACGGCGTCATCACCGCGATCACGATCACTGCCTGCCCGAACAGCGGCACCATCTCCTTCAGCGCCCGACCGATCAGCAGCGACGACCGGGACAGCGGCGTGACCAGCATCCGCTCGTGCGCGCCGGTGACGAACTCGGTCAACAGGTTCGACCCGGTCGCCGACGTACCGAACAAGGTCGTCATCACCAGGATGGCCGGCACGAACCACTGCCAGACGCCACCGTCGAGCGAGCCGCCGAGCGACCCCGCCAGCAGCGGACCGAACAGGGCCAGGAAGACCAGCGGCTGGATCATCCCGAAGATCAGCGAGAACGGGTCACGGAGTACCGGCTTCAGCTCCCGCCGCATGACGAACGAGGTGTCGCGGAAGAGATTCCGGCTGACCGGTTGCGTGATCTGCCGAGTGGGAGTGGGAACGGTGAGGGTGGTCATGCTGCGGCCTTTCCGGTGGAGTCGGCCTCGCGCAGGCTGCGGCCGGTGAGATTGAGGAAGACGTCGTCGAGCGTCGGCCGATGTACCTGGGCTGTGCCGACCGGTACGCCGTACTGCTGCGCCGCCGCGATGAGTTCGGGCAACGCCCTCGGCCCGTCCTGGACGCGCACGGTCAGCCGATCGGCCTCGGCCACGACCTCTCGTGCTCCCGGCAGCTTGTTCGCCAGCTCGGCGACCCTGGAGAGGTTGCTCGGGGCAACGGTCAGGGCGAGCTGATCGCCCGCCAGGTCTGCCTTCAGCGCGTCGGCGGTGTCGTCGGCGATCACCTCGCCGTGGTCGACCACGACGACCCGTTCGGCCATCGAGTCCGCCTCGTCGAGGTAGTGCGTGGTGAGCACGATCGTCATCGCGTGCTCGGCGCGCATCCGCAGGATGTGGTCCCACAGGTTGGCCCGGTTCTGCGGGTCCAGCCCGGTCGACGGCTCGTCCAGGAACAGCAGTCCGGGCGCATGCACGAGTCCCATCGCGACATCCAGCCGGCGACGCTGACCGCCGGACAGTTCGGACACCTTGCGCTTGGCCAGCTCGCCGAGCTCGAGCGACTCCAGCAGTTCGCCGGTACGCCGCTTCGCCGCCCGCTGGTCGAGCCCGTAGATGATGCCCTGGCCGTAGAGCTCGTCGCGGACCCGTTGCGAGTGGCCCGCGCCGTTGCCCTGGCCGACGTACCCGATCTGCCGGCGGACCAGGCTCGGGTCGGTCGTCACGTCGTACCCGGCGACCTTCGCCATACCGGAGGTCGGGGCGATCAGGGTGGTGAGCATCCGCAGGGTGGTGGTCTTGCCGGCGCCGTTCGGGCCGAGCACGGCGACGAGCTCGCCCGGTTCGACGTCCAGGCTGATGCCGCGGACCGCGTGCACGGTCTCGGTACGGCTCACCACGAAGTCCTTGGTGAGTTCTCGGGTGCTGATCACGATGTCTCCTTGGTCGGGGGCTCTTGGAGACGACATTTCCAGCAGTAGAGGACAGGTTCTGGCCGTTACCCGTGGCAATCTGAACTCATGTCCGAAACCTCGGCTCGACTCCTCTCGCTGCTGTCCCTGCTCCAGGCGCGCCGCGACTGGCCGGGCGCGCTGCTGGCCGAACGGCTGGAGGTGAGCCCGCGCACGGTCCGCCGCGACGTGGACCGCCTGCGCGACCTGGGCTATCCGGTCCGCGCGAGCAAGGGCCCGGACGGCGGCTACCGCCTCGACGCGGGCGCCGACCTGCCCCCGCTGCTGTTCGACGACGACCAGGCGATCGCGGTCGCCGTCGCCTTGCAGACCGCGACGACCACGGTGACCGGGATCGAGGAAGGCGCCCTGCGCGCGCTCGCCACGGTCCGCCAGGTGATGCCCGCACGGCTGCGCCAACGCGTCGACGCGCTTCAGGTCACCACGGTCGACAAGTACGCCGATTCGCGCCGGATCAAGGTCGACTCCGACCACCTGATCGCCATCGGCACGGCCTTGCGCGCTCGCGAAGTACTCCGCTTCGACTACGCCTCACCAGGCGCCACCGATGAAGAGTTCGTCCCACCCCGCAAGGTCGAACCCCACCACCTCGTCACCTGGGGCGGCCGCTGGTACCTGGTCGCCTGGGACCTCGACCGCAACGACTGGCGCACCTTCCGAGTCGACCGGATGCTCCCCAAGACCCCCACCGGTCCGCGCTTCACCCCACGCGAACTCCCCGCCCCCGACATCTCCACCTACATCTCGGACCGTTTCCGCTCCCAGAACCAATGGCCCTGCCAAGGCACCGCCATCCTCCAAGCCAAAGCCTCCGACATAGCCCGCTGGGCCGGCCACGAAGCCCTCGTCGAAGAACTGACCCCCACCACCTGCCGCCTGACTCTCAGCGCCTGGTCCTGGACCGGCCTGGCGGCCACCTTCGGCATGTTCGAATCCGACCTCGAATTCGAAAGCCCCAAAGAACTGAAGGACGCCGCCCACCAACTGGCCGCCCGCTACACCTCAGCAGCTTCTTGAGTAGAGGCCAGAAGCTGGCCTCTACCGCTGTGAGACTTGAGGCATGACCAAGAACCCTGGTGGCAAAGGAACCGTTACTCCCTACGTTGCGGTGCGGGGAGTGGTGCAGTGGCTGGAGTTTGTGGAGCGGACGTTCGAGACGGAGAAGTCGTTCGCGGTGCCGAACGAGGACGGGACCATCGGGCATGCCGAGATCACCGTCGGGGACTCGGTGTTGATGGCGTTCGATTCGAAGCCGGAGTGGCCGGATACGCCGAGCTTGCTGAGTGTTTTCGTGGATGACGTGGACGCGGTGCTGGCGCGGGCGCTGGAGGCGGGGGCGACGGTGGTGACCGAGCTGACGACGTCGCGGATCGTGGGGGACCGGGGGTGCCGGATCAAGGATCCGCAGGGCAACATCTGGTGGTTGCAGACGCACCTGTACGACGTGGACCCGGCGACGCTGCCCGAGCTGTTCGCCGACCCTGCTGAGTTGGCGGCGATGAAGGTGCTGCAGGACTCGTTCGACGCGGAGATGCGCAGCAGGCGCTAGTACAGCTGCAGGTGTGGCTGGCTCAGCTCGACGCGAACCTATCGATCGCGGCCGTCACCAGCTCCGAGACGCTTGATTTCCCGGCGCCGTGGCCGGCGTCGCCGACGATGTGCAGTTCGGCGTCCGGCCAGGCCTGGGCCAACTCCCAGGCGGTGTCCGGCGGGCTGCTGATGTCGAGTCGTCCGGTGACCAGCACCCCGGGAATCCCGGCCAGCTTGCCCGCGTCACGAAGCAAGGCGCCATCCTCGATCCAGCCCGCGTGACCCCAGTAGTGCGACACGAGTCGCGCGAATCGCAGGCGGAAGACCGGGTCGTCGTACCGGGGATCCGGCTTGTAGCCCTGGTACGTCGACACATGCGTGTCCTCCCACTCGCACCAAGCCCTCGCTGCCCGGTCCCGTACCGCCGGATCGGGATCGTGCAGCAGCCGGCTGTAGGCGAGCGCGAGATTCCCGTCCCGCTCCTCGGCCGGTACGACGTCCCGGAAGCGCCGCCACTCCTCGGGGAAGATCCGCCCCATGTCCCGGGTGATCCACTCGACCTCGCGCGGAGTCGTGCTCGTGACGCTGAACAGCACGATCTCCGACACCGCCGACGGATGCTGCTCGGCGTACGCGAAGGCCAGCGTCGCACCCCATGACGCCCCCAGCACCAGCCACTTGTCGACGCCGAGGTGCACGCGCAACCGCTCGATATCGGCGACCAGATGCCAGGTCGTGTTGGTGCTCAGGTCAGCGTCCGGCCCGGCGGCATCCGGCGTACTGCGCCCGCAGCCGCGCTGATCGAACAACACCACCCGGTACTTCGCCAGGTCGAAGAATCGACGCCAGAACGCGCCCGCCCCCGACCCCGGACCGCCATGCAGCACCACAGCCGGCTTGCCCTCGGGGTTGCCGCAGACCTCCCAGTAGACGAGCTGCCCGTCGCCCACGTCGAGCATCCCCTGGTCATACGGCTGCGTTGCGGGCGTCTCCATGGATATGAATATAACAGTGCTGTTAGATTACGTTCCATGGAAGGCGCGATCGGTACCCGGTTACGGCATGTGCTGGAGTTGCTGGACGGTGACGTGGCCAAGGTCTACGTGGACGCGGGCCTGCCGGAGTACCGGCCGCGGTTCTCGCCGATCGTCCGGACGCTGGTTGCCGAGGGTCCGTTGTCGATCCGGGCGCTGGCCGCGGCGGTCGGGGTGACGCATTCCGCCGCCAGCCAGACGGTTGCCCAGCTCAACCGGTCCGGCTTCGTCACGCTCGAGCCCGGCGAGGACGCGCGGCAGCGGATCGTGCAGCTGACCGACAAGACGCGCTCGTTGTTGCCGACCATCGAAGCCGAGTGGCAGGCGACCACGGCCGCTCTCGCTGACCTGGATGCGGAGCTCACGGCGCCGCTCGGCCAGATCCTCGACGAAGTGGTCGCCGCCGTCGAACGCCGGTCGTTCCGCCTGCGGATCAACTCAAGCGGCCTCGTGGGCGACGGTCCGTCAGGCCGCGTCGTGGAAGACGAGACCGAGGGTGTGCCGGATTCCTGACCGGACGGTGCTCACGCCGTGCCGGACCGGCGAGGCCGACCAGCCGCGAGCCGACTTCACCGGGCGATCGCGGGTGGTGAAGATCAGCCCTTGCCCCTGAGGCAGCATCGTGACGGTCCCGCGCGACTGCGCCCGCGGCCGCTGCTCGACCAGCAGGAACTCGCCGCCTTCGTGGTCGACGCCCGGCTTGTTCAGCCCGATCACGATCTGCAGCGGGAACACGAGATCGCCGTACAGATCCCGATGCAAGGCGTTCCAGTCGCCGGCCTGGTACTTGAGCAGGATCGGCGTCGGCTTCGTCTGCCCCGCGCGGTGACAGTCGTCGAGCCACTCCTCGAGCGTGTCCGGCCAGGGCGCGGGGCGGTTGAGCTTGGCCGCCCAGTCGCGCGCGACCGGGAGCAGTTGCGGATAGAACTCCTCGCGGAGCTTGGCGACGAGGTCGGGGAGTGGGTGATCGAAGTACCGGTACTGCCCCGAGCCGAAGCGGTAGCGGGCCATGTCGATCGTCGAGCGGAACCGCCGCACCTCGTCGTACAGGCCGGCGATCTCCGCGCACTGCTCCGGCGTGAGCAACTGTCCGATCAGCGCGCAGCCGTGTTCGTCGAGCTCTTCTCTCCAGGTCATACCGATGGAACGGCCGGCGGCGCTGAGGTGTGAGTCAGAGGACGCCGGTGTAGGTGAGCGCGAAGGTCCCGCACGGCAGCAGGAACAGCGACGCAAGAATTACCACGCCCTTGAAGGTCATCCCCGGCCCGATGAACCGCCGGTACGCCGCGACGAGCACCGGCACCATCACGATCTCCAGCGCGAGCATGCTCCGCGGAATGACCGCGTCCAGCGCCGCCAGCAGCACGGACAGCCCCGCCGCCGCGATCCAGAACGCAAACCCCAGCCGGTACGTCGCTCGCGCACCGAGCCGCACCGCGACGGTCCGGTACCCGGCCGCCCGATCCGCCTCGAGATCCGCCAGCGTCGTCGGCAGGTACAACCCGATCGCCGCCAGCGTCCCCTGCAACGCCATCACCCAGGGAAACCCATCCAGCCCAGGCCGAACCGCCGCCCACCCCGCCAACGGCCCGAACGTCCCCAACGCCAGCGAGTTGACCGCCACATCAAACCCAGCCCGAGTCTTCAACCGCACCGGCGGCACGCTGTACGCAAACCCCAACACCACCGCCAGCACCACCCCCGCCGCGAAGAGCGGACCAACCACCAAAGCAACCGCGATCGAAGCAACCCCAGCACCAAGCGCCAGTACCTTGGCCTCGGCCAGCGTCACCCGCTCATCGAGCAAAGGTGACTTCGACTTCCGCGGGTTGATCAGATCCCCAGGCAGGTCGTACGCATCGTTGATCGCCAACACCGAAAGCCAAAGCAACGGTCCCATCACCACAGCGCCGACCAACAACCGCGGCCAGACCTCAACCGCGGGGACCAGCCGATGCGTGGCGAGCAGAACCCCCACGTAGTACGGCACCACCGAAACAACCCAAAACGCCGGCCGCCCGACCGCGAGCACATCCCGCACCCGCGGTACTCGAACAACTCTTGGTCCCACCAGTGTGGTCACACAAACCACACTGCTCCTGTGGGTGGATCAGCGGGTCCCTCCGGTGGGTGAATCGGCTCACTCTCAGGCGTGGATGTGCGCAAGGACACCGATCTCGAGGGCTATCCAGACCTCGCCGTTGGCGCCGACTGCCAGGCCGTGCGGCTCGGAGTTCTCGCCGAGGGGGATCTCCTCGGTCACCGCACCCTGCGCATCGAGCCGGATCGCGGAACCCGAGCCCCACAGCGTCACCCAGCAGCCGCCGTCGTCGGTTGCGACGACCGCGTGCGGCTTGGACGAACGGTCCGGCAGCGGATACTCGACGATCTTCCCGTCAGCGTGGATCCGCCCGACCTGGCCGGCCAGCAACTCGGTGAACCAGACCCCACCCGCCCCCGCGCTGATCCCCACCGGCCCAGCACCTTCGGTCGGCAATGGATGCAAGACCACCGCGCCATCCGGTGCCATCCGCCCGATCGCGTTCCCCTGGTTGAGCGCGAACCACACCCCGCCCTCATCCGCCGTGATCATCGCCGGAAACCCACCGCTGCTCCCGAGCTCGAACAACGACACCTCCCCATCCACCGTCACCCGCCCGATCCGATCCACGTTCATCAGCGTGAACCACAACGCCCCGTCCGCCCCCACGCACAACCCGTACGGCCCCGACCCGACCTCAACCGACGAAACCACCCCATCGGCCCCGATCCGCCCGATCCGCTCATCACCGTTCCGGGTGAACCACACCGCCCCATCCGGCCCCGCCACGATCACACTCGGCCGGCTCCCGTCGGCATCGACCGAGAACCGCGACACCACCCCATCCCGCGCGACCCGCGCGACCGCTCCCGCATGCACCAGCGTCGTCCACACCGCACCGTCGCCACCCACCGCGACGCCGTACGGACCTTCATTGCCCTCAGCAACAACGATCTCAGCGCTTCGCAAGACTCTTCTCCTCCAGTTCGAGCACCTCATCACGCCACCGCGACACGAACCGCCGGTCATGACTCACCACGACCAGCGCCCCGTCGTACGCGTCCAGCGCAGCCTCCAACTCCTCCACCAACACCAGCGACAGATGATTGGTCGGCTCATCGAGTACCAGTACGTCGTACTGCGTGGTCAGCAACTCCGCGAGCGCCAACCGCCGCCGCTGCCCGGTCGACAGCTCCCGCACCCGCGTCTGCAACTGCTCCCGCTTGAACAACCCCAACCGCCCAGACCCGCGATGCCGCATCAACTCTTCCCGCAACGTCGCATCCGGCCGCGCCTCGACGACGTCCTGCGCCAGATACCCGATCCGCCCCCGCCGTTCCACCGACCCGGAGTCGGCCGCCAGCGCACCGGTCAGTACGTCGAGCAGCGTCGACTTCCCAACCCCGTTGGGTCCGGTGATCAGCAACCGATCACCCTTCGAAACCTCAACCGACGCAGGCCGCAGCCGCCCGGCCACCGACACCCCGACCGCATCAAGCAGCACCCCACTCGACCCAGCCGTCCGCAACGCGGCCGTGAACCGCAGCGGCTTCGACGGCACCGGCGGCGGATTCTCCTCCAGTCGCCGCAACCGTTCCTTGGCATTGCGGATCTTGCTCCGCTCGGCCTGGTTCACGCGGTCACCCGCGATGCCGTACGCCATCTTGTTGTTGTCCTGCATCGGCCGCCCGTAGGCGACCCGATCCGCCGCGGTCCCGACCGTCGACCGCATCACGGCGACCTCGTCCTCCCAGACCTGCCGCGCCTGCGCGATCCGAGCCCGCTCGGCCGCCTTCTCCGCGAGATATCCGGCGTACCCGTTCCCGTACCGAGTGACCTGATGCGTATCGCCGTCCACCTCGAACAACGTCGACGCGACCCGCTCCAGGAACGCCCGGTCATGCGATACAACGACCGTCGTACCCGAGCGTGACAGCAGATGATCCTCCAGCCACACCGTCGCTGCCAGGTCGAGATGGTTCGTCGGCTCGTCGAGCAACAACACCTCAGCACCGGCAACCAGTACCGCGGCCAAGTGCAACCGCGCCAGCTCCCCACCCGACAGCGACGACAACACCCGGTCGCCCGGCAAGGAGCTCAACCCCAACCCGGCCAGCGCCCGTTGGAACCGCGCCTCGGCGTCGTACCCCTCGCGCACCTGGAACGCGGTCTGCAACTCGCCGTACTCGTCCAGCACCGAAACGTTGCCGTCAGCAAGCAATCCCTCGAGCTCGAGCAACCGCTTCTCGATCGCGCGCAACTCGGCCAGCGCGTGGTCCAGTGCCGCCGCCACGTCGAGATGCAGGGGGAGCGGATTGTCCTGGCCCAGGAAGCCGATGCTGCCGGCGATGGTCACCTTGCCGTCGAGGTCGGGCTGGTCGATCCCGGCCAGGATCCGGAGCAGGGTCGACTTGCCCGAGCCGTTCTCGCCGATCAGCCCGCTCACCTCGCCGGGCGGGAAGGCGCAGCTCACCCGATCGAGCACCGGGCGATGGTCGTACGACTTGGAGATCTCCTGCAACGACAGCTGGGTAGACATACGTGTCCTCCTGACTCGCTGGAACGGACGGACCTCACCCGAGACGGGTGGACCGGTTCGACGGCGAATCAGAACTCCACGACTACCTCCTGCTAATGCGACGAATGTTGCGTTAAGATCATGCCATGCCCGCTCCCCGGAACGCAACCTCAGCCGCCGCCGATGCGGCCGTCACCGGTGCGGAAGGCGGGGATGACGCTCGCGGCGAGCGGGCGAGGCCCGGCGGCCGGACGGCCCGGGTTCGCGCTGACGTGCTTGCGGCAGTCGAGGCGGAGTTGGCCGAGCACGGTTACGACGGGCTCACCGTCGATGCGGTCGCCGCGCGTTCCGGCGTACACCGCACCACCGTGTACCGCCGTTGGCGCACCGTCGACGGCCTGCTGGTCGACCTCCTGGCGATGGGCGCGGACGACTCCTGGATCCCCGCCGAGACCGGCACCCTCGAAGGCGACCTCGTCGAACTCAACCGCGAGATCCACGCCTCGCTCACGATCAGACCCTCCCTGACGACAGCCGTCATCGCCGCCTCCTTCCGCACGCCCGAGGCTGCCAACGCGCTGCACGGCTTCTGGAAAGACCGGTACGAACGTAGCGCCATCGTCATCGCCCGAGCCATCGACCGCGGCGAGATCCCCGCCGACACCGACGCCCACCGCGTCCTCCTGACCGCGACCGCACCCCTCTTCCACCAGCTGACCCTCCTGCGCCAGGACCTCTCCGAGGCCGACGCCGACCGCTACGCCCGCGACGCCGCCCGAGCAGCGAAGGCCGGCATCCTCCGCGCCCCCTGAAAGCCGCCTCCTGAAAGGATGAGGAAAAGCCGAAGGAGGCAACCAAGTGTCCGGACGTCTGACGGACGAGGTCGTGCTCGTCACCGGAGCCGCTCGCGGAATCGGCCGGGCAATCGCGATCAAGGCGGCCGAGGAAGGCGCCGCCGTAGCGCTCCTCGACATCCTGCCCGACGAACTGGAGACCACCACCGCCGAGCTCGAGCACTCCGGCGCGACCATCGCGGCATCCGTCGGCGACATCACCGACGAGGACTCCGTACGCCGATCCGTCGCCGAACTCACCAACACCCTCGGCCGTCCGATCACCGTCCTGATCAACAACGCCGGCCGGAACTCCTACGCCGACGCGACCACGATGACCGTCGCCGAATGGGACAGCGTCTTCGCCGTCGACCTCAAAGGCGCCTGGCTGATGGCCCGCGCCGTGCTGCCCGAGATGATCGAGGCCAAGCGCGGCGCGATCGTCAACATCGCCTCGATCCACACCCAGCTGACCACGGCCGGCATGTTCCCGTACGCCGCCGCCAAGTCCGGCCTGGTCGGCATGACCCGCAGCCTCGCCCTCGACGTCGCCCCGCACGGCATCCGCGTCAACGCCGTCAGCCCCGGTTTCATCGCCACCGACCTGCTCGAAGAGTTCTTCGACACCATCCCCGACGCCCGCGAAACGGCCCTCGCCGTGCACCCGCTCGGCCGGGTCGGCACCCCCGAGGACGTCGCCGAGGTGGTCTGCTTCCTGGCCTCGAAAGCCGCCGCCTTCGTCACCGGCGCCAACTGGTCCGTCGACGGCGGTCTGGGCATCCGCTGCGCCTGACTGTCACACTTCTCGCCTGGCGCGAGTCGGACAAGTAGAGCCGCGAGAACCGCGGCCGCACCGACCGACAGGAGCCAGAACCATGACCGCAACCGTCCTCGTCACCGGCGGCACAGGAACTCTCGGGCGGCTGACCACCCCGCTGCTGAGGGACGCCGGCTTCAAGGTCCGGGTGCTCAGCCGCAGCAGCCACGAGCCGGCCGACGGGATCGAGTACGCCGTCGGCAACCTCACCACCGGCGAAGGCATCGACGCCGCCGTCGCCGGGGTCGACACGATCGTCCACCTGGCCGGCGACGCCAAGGGCGACGACGAGAAGGCCCGCACGCTGGTCAAGGCGGTCAAGGCAGCCGGTGGTAAGCCCCACATCGTCTACATCTCGGTCGTCGGCGCCGACCAGGAGTCCTTCGCGTACTTCGCCTTCAAGCGCGGCGCCGAGCAGGTGATCGCGGAGTCCGGTCTGCCGTGGACGACAGTCCGCGCCACCCAGTTCAACGACCTGATGCTGACCCTGGCCAAGACGCTCACCAAGCTTCCCGTAGTACCGGTCCCCACCGGCTTCCGCGTCCAGCCGATCGACGCCCGCGACGTAGCCGCCCGCCTGGTCGAACTAGCCCAAGGCGAACCCGCCGGCCTGGTCCCCGACATCGCCGGTCCCACCATCTACACCCTCAAAGAGATCATCGGCTCCTACCTCACAGCCACCCACCGCCGCCGTCCTCTCCTCCCCATTCACTTCCCCGGCAAGGCCCCCCGTGCCTTCCGCGCCGGCGTCAACCTCGCCCCCGCCAACGCGACCGGCACCCATACCTGGGAGTCCTTCCTCACCGACCGCGTCGGCTAGCCCGCTGAGCTCCATCAGGTGTTGGTGGACCAGCTCGTCCTTCGAATTAACAAGGCTGTACGAAATAGGGCAGAAGGGTTTTCGCCGCATCAGACAAGTACTGGGTGAGGACGCGTTCGACCGGAGCGCGGAGTGAGGAGCTGTTGATGCGCAAGACGAGGATCGCCGCCCTGGGGATCGTTGGGGCGGTCGCGGTCGTCGCGTTGCTCCAGTTGCCGGCCAGTCCGTTCTCGCGCCAGGAGCACCCAGAGCGACCGGTGGCCCAGACGTCGACGCAACCCAAGAAGGCGGCCTCGCCGAAATCCACACCGACCGGCAAGGCGCCCGAGCCCGAGACGCCGGCCGAGCCCGGGGTCCCGGCCGAGTCCAAGACTCTCGGAGTACCGGCTTCTCCGCAGTCCAACTCGGCGCCTGGGCAAGGGGATCCGGGGGTCACCTATCCCGTCCGCGGGACGGTCGACTTCACGACCTTGCCAGGCAACCCGGCGACGATCGGCCGGGCGGGCAAGCTCTTCACCTTCCAGATCCAGATCGAGGGCGGCATCAAGGGCATCGATCAGGCCGCCTTCGCGAGCTTCGTGCGCGAGACCTATGGCGCGCCAGAGGGTTGGGCTTCAGCAGGCAAGTACCGGTTCCGGCAGGTCGGTCCGGGGCAAGCGGCTGACTTCAAGCTGATGCTCGTCACGCCCGCGACCCGGGACACCTACTGCGGCGGCGGCTTCGACCAGTACACGAGTTGCCGGATCGGGGAGCGGGTCGTGCTCAACGTGGCGCGATGGGCCAAGGGGGTACCGAACTACGGCGCGAGCCTGACGACGTACCGGCAGTACATGATCAACCACGAGACCGGGCATCGGCTCGGCAACGCGCATGAGCTGTGCCCTGGTCCGGGACAGCCGGCGCCCGTGATGCAGCAGCAGACGTTGGGGCTGCATGGCTGTACGGCGTACCCGTGGCCCTACCGGAACGGTCAGCGCTACGAGGGTCAGCTGGGCAAGTACGACGACCCGACACCCAGCAACTAGTTGTTGAGGATCGTCGGGGGGAGTTGGTCGGAGGCGTTGGCGGTGATGGCGGCTGATTCGAGGCCGTCGGCAACAGTGTGCAGGAGACGGATCAGCTGGGCGGCGTCGGCGGGGCCGAGGATGCCGGTGACCACGTCGAGGACGCGGACGGTCAGGCCGTCGAGCTGGGACAGGCGGGCCTGACCCATCCCCGTCACCATCAGCACCGGCGACGTGCGGACCAGTCCGAGGGCAGCGAGCTCCGCGATCGCGAGCTCTGCCTCACCCGTGGTGGTGCCGACCTGGTTGGCGACGGCCCCGGCGGAGTCGCGCCCGTTGGAGATCGCGCTCAGCACCAGCGCGGCCGGCATCTTGATCCCGACCGCGTCCTGCAGGCCGAGGATCAGTGGGTGGGCGTGGCCGCGGACCCGCTCCACGGCGTCCAGCAGCCGGAGCGCGTCGCTGATGTCGCCGATCAGGTGTTCGGTCTGGACGGTGGCGATCCCGGTCGGCGAAACAATCTGGTCGGGAACCGCCAGGGCCTTGGTCCCAGCGTCTTCGATGGTCACTTCACCAGCGTACGGAGGCCGCCGGGTCGCCTCGGCGTGTCGTACCTGAGGAAACGCTATGAATTGCGTCTCCCGAAACAATCGAACAAAGCTTCGAAACGAGTGAACAAAGGGTGAAGAAGTTCTGGACAATTGCCCAGATTTCGCGCGTGACCTTCCGTTCTGCTCGTCCGTTGGATCTGACGTGACGGTGAACACACGGCGCACCGGCACCGCGCTCGCTCCGCGACTAAGGCCGACCACCCTGGAACTGCATGGAGGACAAGTGACAACCGCCACCGCCACCCAGACGTCTGAGCGCCGACGCGTACGAGTCTGGTTCGGTGAGCACGTGATCGCCGACTACAACGCCGAGCCGGCGTTGGCCGAGCGGTACGCCCACGCCATGAGCCGTCGTTTCGCCGGACTCCGGGTCACCAACGACCCGATGCCCGTCGTGGACCGGCTCCCCGACCCCCTGCCCGGCGAGCGCATGTGGGATGTAGCCCCCCGTTAGACCCTCGAACAATGCGCCTGGACAAGTAAAAACGAAAACACTTCAGCGTCCGCACCGAACCTCACCGGTGCGGACGTTTTCTGTCTCCGCCTTCTTTCACAGCCCGGTATGTCGAGCCCGTCACCGCGACTCCGACGTACCCGCTGTGAGCCGATCGCCGGCTCGGAACAGGAGACAGCCATGGACCGCCCAGTGCTGAACAGCATGCTGCTCGGTAGTACCGACCCCGACCGTCTCAAGGCGTGGTACCGCGACGGCTTCCACGCCGAGACGAACAACTACGGCACTCTCGACCTCGGTGGTTTCGGCCTGATCGTCGAGCACCGCGACGACGTCGACGCGAAGGCACCCGAACCGGGCCGCTTCATCATCAACTTCGCGGTCGAGGACATCGAGCAGACCGCCGCCCATCTGCGCACCCTCGACGTCAACTGGCTGGTCGAACCCGAGGACCGCGGCCCCGGCTACTTCGCCACCCTGATCGACCCGGACGGCAACTACGTCCAGATCATCCAGATGAAGCCGGAGTACTACGCCAACCTCTGACCTGGCGCCGTCCGTAGGCTGACCGGCATGGAGAAGGCCGAGTTCGGATTCCCGGGCCCGCTGCGCGACCAGCTCGTCGGAGCGGTCCTCGCGGGGACGAAAACGTCGACCACCGGGCTGGTCGCCGACGCGGACCTCCGGCACGTGATCGACGACCCGGCCTTCACCGTCGACGACAGCACCGAGGCGATCCGGTGGCGCTTCCGCCTGGTCACCGACCTGAGGCCGGCATGAGCTGGCCGGGCGGTGTCGAGGTTCGACCGCTCGGGTCGGCGTTGCTCGAGGGGCTCGTCGAGTTGGTCAATGCGATCGCGGCGGCTGATGGAAGTGGCGAGTACGTCGATGCGGTCGGTCTGCGGCGGGTGGTCGATGCGGCCGCCGATGGGCGGAGTGTCTGGAAGGGGAGTCGACTTGTCGGGTACAGCCTGATCGACGACGAGACGGTGAAGGGCGGGATTCACCCGGAGCATCGGCGGCAGGGAATCGGGCGGCCGCTGTTCGAGTGGGCGACCCGGCGAGCCTTGGAGTTGTTCACGACGGTCGACGTCGAGCTGCAGAGCGTCGACGACGGTGGTCGGGTGCTGGCTCTTGCCAACGGCTACCAACCCACCCGGTACTACAGCTCGATGCAGCGCCCGTACTCCGAACAGCCCATCGTCACCCAGCCGGCCGAGGGCTTCCGGCTGATCCCGTTCGCCATCGAGTACGACGAGCCGCTCCGGCTGGCCCACAACGAGATCTTCGTCGACCACTGGGGTGTCGAGCCCAAGACCGAGGAGGACTGGCAGCGGTGGTTCACCGGCCATCGCGGATTCCGGCCGGCGCTTTCCCGCCTGGTGCTCGACGGCGATCGCATCGCGGCGTACGCGCTGGCCTATGAGTATCCGGCCGACACCGAGGCGACCGGCGTACGGGAGTTGTGGATCGGGCAGGTCGGCACCCGACGTGAGTATCGCGGCCGCGGGCTGGCGAGCGCGGCGATGGCGGAGGCGATGGGAGCAGGCGAGGCGGCCGGCTTCGAGCGCGCCGGACTCAACGTCGACGCGGCAAGCCCGACCGGCGCGCAACGCCTCTACGAGCAGCTCGGCTTCCGGACCGTTCACACGAAGGTCCTCTATCGGCTGACGCGAGACCCGGCATCCGAGGCGAGGGCAGTCGATGCTTGAGCCGTTCCGGATCGAGATCCCTCAGGAAGCCGTCGACGACCTCCACCGTCGGCTTCGGGCGACGCGCTGGCCGCGATCGCTGTCGAGTGACTGGGCGCGGGGCGTGCCGGTCGAGTACCTGCGTGGGGTGGTCGAGCGGTGGCTGGAGTTCGACTGGCGGGCATGGGAGGCGCGGCTCAACGCAGTACCGCAGTACACGACCCGGATCGACGGCCAGACGGTGCACTTCCTGCATGCACGCTCGCCCGAGCCTCATGCCATCCCGCTCCTGATGACCCACGGCTGGCCGGGATCGGTCGCCGAATTCATCGAGGTCCTCGGCCCACTCACCTCGCCGGGCGAACACGGCGGTGATGCTGCGGACGCATTCCACGTGGTCGCGCCATCGGTACCAGGACACGGATTCTCGGTACCACTCGAAGGCCCCGGCTGGGATCACGAGCGGATCGCCCGCGCCTGGATCGAGCTGATGAATCGCCTCGGCTACCCCCGATACGGCGCGCAAGGCGGAGATACCGGGTCGGTCGTCTCACCGCTCGTCGGCGCACTCGCACCCGACCGCGTCATCGGCGTACACATCAATGGCGGCCTAGCGTTCCCAGCGGCCGAGCCCGGCGACTTCGACGACCTCAACGCAGCAGACCAGGCCAAGCTGGCGACGGCCGAGCACATCCGCGCGACCGGCACAGGCTATGCCGAACTGCAGTCGACCAAACCGCAGACCGTCTCCTTCGCCCTCAGCGACTCACCCGTCGGACAGCTCGCCTGGGTCCTGGAGAAGTTCCACGACTGGACCGACCCGGCTCGCGCGCTCCCCGAGGACGCCGTCGCCCTCGACCACCTGCTGGCCAACGCCTCCATCTACTGGTTCACCAACACCAGCGCCACCTCAGCCAACCTGTACTACGAAAGCCGAACCGCCCCTCCCGCCGCCCGAAGTGAGGTCCCCACCGGAGTCGCCGTCTTCCCCACCGACCCAGCCATGCGCCACATCCTCGAACGCCGGCACAACATCACCCACTGGACCGAGTACTCGAGAGGCGGCCACTTCGCCGCCCTGGAAGCCCCCGACCTCCTGGTCGACGACATCCGCGCCTTCTTCCGGCCTCTACGTCAGCAGTAGTCCCGGCACCCTCGGTCGACTCCGTACGCCCGCCGCACCTTCCCCACCAACGCCACCGGCGACAGCTGCCGCCCCTCATGCCAAGCGTTGAGAAAACTCTGCGGCGCCACAGCCCCGCGCCGGATCCACCAGTGCCCCGGCGCAGTAGGCCAGCTGATCCCGAAATGCAGATGCGGCGGCGTCACCTGAGCACTCCCGGTGTTCCCGGTAAGGCCCAACGGCTGCCCAGCCTTCACGACCAGCCCCGGCTTGATCCCAGCCCCAATGGCCGACAGATGCGACCCGTAGTACCGAACCCCATCCACGCCCACGACAGAGATCGACAACCCACCCCGATCCCGCCCGACGTTCGTCTTCTTGTTCCAGGTGTCCACCCGGGTCACCTCATCGACCCGCCCGTCCACCGGCGAGACGAACTTACAACCCTTGTCCGCGAAGATGTCCGACGCCGGATAATCATGATGACTCTGCGAAGCATCCGCCCGGCAACCACCGATCGGGAAGACGTACTTGGTGGCGCGGACGGCGGCCGCCGTTGTCGGGGCCACCGACCTGGACGGCCGCTGCGGCGTCGCGGGTTGCGCGGGCGTCGCAGGAGCGGACGGCGCGGTCGTCGGCACAGCGGCCGGCTCGCTCGGTACAGCGGTCGGCGTGGTCGGCACAGCCACGGTCTTGGTACGAACGCTGGTCGTCGGCGCCGGTACAGGCTCCGTCGTCTTCTTGGAATCGGACCGGTCGAACGCACCGGTCGCGGTGAGTGCGATCAGCCCACTGCCCGCGACCACCAGGGCCGCGGACAGGAAGGCCAACCAGACGGACCGCCTCACTGGAACCAAAAGTCGTTGACCACGGCAACCGAGTACACCGTCTCGCACGGAATGCCGTTCTTGTCGGCATCCATCCGTTCCGGCCGGCCCCAGTACCACCAGTAGGCGACCGCCTCGGCGTACGTCGCACCCCGGTCGGCCAGGTCGCGGCAGAACAGTCCGGACGCCAGCGGTGTCACGCCGACGACCTCCCGACCGTTCCAGTACGACCCGATGTCGCTGCGTGGATAGACGGTCTCGCACGGGATACCGTTGCGGTCGGCATCCATCTGGTTGGGCTGACCGTGCAGCCGCCAGTAGTCGATCGCCGCCACGTAGCTGTACCCCTTGCTCTTCAGGTCCCGGCAGAAGAGTCCTGCCGGGAGCGATCGGACGTCGCCGATCGCCTTCGGCAAGGTTCGTACCGGGGCAGGCGCCGTCGTCGTGCCTTTGACCGACGGAGCCACGGTCATCGTCTTCACCGTAACCGGTACGCCGGTCGACTGCGGCGCCGCCGTCGTCTCCTTGGCCGAATCTTGCCGACTCAGCAGGAAGACCAGCCAGGCCAGCAGGACGATGACCACCCCGACCGCGACCCCTGCCAGGGCAGCCAGCGTCGCGTTACCGCGGTCCCTGCCCGGGTGAGTGTTCTCGAAACTTTCCGTGACTGTTTCCGGTTCTCCATTCATGTTTCCCCCCGCGAACCATTGAAGTCCCGTCGCTGTGCGTTGTCCATGGCTCGGGCGAGGGCGGAGGTTCATCCGGACAACATCTGGATGTCACCCCGAAAGGCGATGATCCCGCCGGATTCCGCCATCCGAGAGGACGCACGAATGGGACACTCCCACGACCACACCGGCCACGGTCATGGTCACGATCACAGCCATGAGCACGGGCACGGTCACGGACATGGTCATGGGCACGGTCATGATCACGACCATCACCACCCGAACACCGAGCTGGACGCCGCCACCACCGCGGCGCTGGACGAGTCGATTCCGGACCAGGACCTGTCGCCGACCGAGTTGTCGCGCCGCGGTCTGCTCCGCTCGGCCGGGATCCTCGGTGGCGCTGCCGCCCTCGCCGTCTCCGGCGCCGAGTTCGCCGCCGCGACCTCGCCGACCGGGCACGTGTTCACCAGCGGTGGCCGGCCGAACGTCTGGCTGGCCGGCGACCACCACATCCACACCCAGCTGAGCTCCGACGGCATGTACCGGGTCATCGACCAGGCGCAGCACGCGGCCGCGAACGGCCTCGACTGGCTGGTCATCACCGACCACGGTGGCGCCACCCACGCCCGGATCGGCGTCGACCTGGTCAACCCGCAGATCAAGGCGGCCCGGGCCGAGCTGAAGAACACGCTGATCTTCCAGGGCCTGGAGTGGAACATCCCGGCCGCCGAGCACGGCACCGTCTTCGTCGCTCCCGGCAGCCGCGAGGTCGAGGTACTCAAGCAGTTCGAGAACGGCTACGACGGCAGCGTGAAGAACGCCGGCGCCAACACGCCGGCCAACGAGCAGCTCGCCCTCGACGGCATCCAGTGGCTCGGCCGGCAGGTCGACCAGCGCCGGGTCGCCGACGCGCTGTTCCTCGCGAACCACCCCGCCCGCAACGGCATCGACAGCCCGCACGAGATCCGCAACTGGCGCGACGCCGACCCGCGGATCGCCGTCGGCTTCGAAGGCGCGCCCGGTCACCAAGCCGGCGGTCTGCCGGCTGGGATCGGCGCTGGTGGCGCTCGCGGCCTCTACGGCAACGCGCCGAACGCGAACTCCTTCCCCGGGTACCCGGCCGAGTCGTACCGGACCTGGGGTGGCTTCGACTGGATGACGTCGACCGTCGGCGGTCTCTGGGACAGCCTGCTGGCCGAGGGCAAGCCGTGGTGGATCAGTGCCAACTCGGACTCGCACGTCAACTGGAACGAGACCTCCCGTCGCCCCGACGGCTCGGACCAGGCACAGTTCGACCGCGACGGGCGCTACATGGACCCGGTCTACAGCCGCACGGTCAACCGCACCGCGGCCGACTTCTTCCCGGGCTACTACAGCCGGACGCACGTCGGCGCCGACAACCGCGACTACCGCGCGGTGATGGAGGGCCTGCGCAACGGCCGCGTCTGGGTCGACCACGGCGCGCTCGTCAAGGCCGTCGACATGGAGGTCCGCGAGACCGGCAAAACCCACGGTGAGCCGCTGGGTGGCGCCTTGCACGTACGCCGGGGCCGCGCGATCGAGCTCGTCATCCGGATCACCGCGCAGAACGTCCCCAACTGGGCCAACTTCACGCCGTCGCTCAACCGCGTCGACGCGATCGTGGGTGCGGTGAAGGGTGCGGTCAGCGACAAGGACACCTTCACTGCGCCGGACACCAAGGTCGTCAAGCAGTGGGACACCTCGGGCAAGCGTGGCACCTTCGAGCTCGTCCTGCCGCTGGGCAAGGCGGACCCGGAGAACCCGTTCTACGTGCGCGTCCGTGGTACGGACGGCAACCGCAGCCAGGTCGGCTACCTCGGTGCAGCGATCGACCCTGCCGGCCCGCAGCTGGATGTGGTCGGTGACGCCGACCCGTGGGCGGACCTGTGGTTCTACACGAACCCGATCTGGGTGCTTCCGACAAAGTGATCATCGCCGTCGATGCGGACTCCGCAGACACCGTGGAGGCCGAACACGTCCTCCACGGCCTGCTGGAGTCCGCGACAGGCCCGGTAGTCGCCTGCACCCATGTGGTGTCAGGCGGCCACCTGGCTGTCTCCATCAGCACGCCCAGCTTCGACCAGACGTCCCTGACCCAGGATGTCGGTTCGGCCGTCATCCGCGCGGGTGCAGCCGAGCCCGAGGTCGCAGGCCCGAGCCAACTCGTCCGCGGCGCCTACGTGGCCGCAGTAGAAACAGCACTGGGTACTGCGGGCCGCCTGGTCGCATTCCCCGGCCAGGAGAACGCCCGCGGCACCCTGACCGCTGCAGAGCTGGTCGAGACCTGCGGCATCGACCAGGTAGAAGCCATCGGCGGCCTACCCGTCGACGACTCCACCCTGGTAGACACCCGCAACTACATCCGCCCCATCCGCCGCCACGGCCAGATAGTCCTCCTGGTCCAACCAGCCGCCGGCGGAGTCCTCATCCCCTTCGAAGTCGAACACCAAATCAAGTGCTGCGCCAATCACTGACGTGGCGGCTCAGTTCCCCGGGTGGTCCATCAGCGTGACCTTGTCACGCGTGGTGCCGCACCGCTGACAGAGCTCGTACCGCCCGCCTTCTTCGTTGCGCTCGGTTCTCCACCTGTGTAAGCCGAGAAGACACTGAAGAGGCTTCTTCATCCTTCGACAGTAGAGCTGTCGACGTGCCTTGAGAACAGTCCGGTCAGGTGCGGACGTCCCAGGCGTCAGAGCCTTGCAGTACGTCGGGTAGGGGGCCGATGACGCCTAGGCGTTGGGTGCAGCGGGTCAGGGCTACGTAGAGGTCGCGGAGGCCTCGGGGGGACTCGATCATGATGCCGTCGGGGTCGACGACCAGGACCGAGTCGAACTCGAGGCCCTTCGCACCGGCGACCGTGAGCACGGTGATCCCGGTTATGTCGCCCACTGCCTCCTGCACCAGCTCCAGCCGGTGCCGCGAGGTGATGACGCCGACCTGCCCGTGCTGCGTCTCCTCATGCGCCACCTTGCTCACGTACGCCGCTTGCTCAGCCGCCGGTACGTCGAGATGCCACGGCCGCACCCCAGTCGCCCGCACCGACTGCGGCGCCACCGCGGTCGGGTCCACTTCACGCAGTACGTCAGCAGCCAATTCCATGACCTCAGCCGGCGTCCGGTAGTTCATCGTCAACTCCGCCAGCCGCCAGCGATCCCCGAACGTTGGCGCCAACGCCTGCCGCCAACTGGTCCCGCCACCGGCCGCACCCGTCTGCGCGACGTCGCCGACCAGCGTCATCGACCGCAGCGGACAACGCCGTGCGATCGCCCGCCAAGCCATCGGCGACAACTCCTGCGCCTCGTCCACGATCACATGCCCGTACGTCCAGCGCCGATCGACCGAGGCGCGCTCGGCCAGCGTGCGATCGTCATCGGCCTCATAACGCTCGGCCAGCATCTCGGCGTCGAGGATGTCCTTCGCCGACAGGACTTCCGCCTCGTCGTCCTCGTCGAAGTCGGTCGAGCCCGAACCGGACAGAACGTCCAGAGAGCCTTGCGCATAAGCGATCGCGCGGGCTCGCTCGGCCCGCTCGCGCGCGAGATCACGCCCATCGTCGCCGAGGAGTTCGGCGGCTTCGTCGAGCAGCGGGACGTCGGCGGGACTCCAGTCGTCGCCGTACCGGAGCAGGTGCTCGCGGTCGAGGTCGCTCAGTTGCGGCGCGGCGGATTTGAGTCGCGCCTCATCGGCGTACAGGTCGATCAGGAGTTGTTGCGGGCTGAGCACCGGCCAGAGCTGTTGGAGCAAAGCCTGGACGCCGGGGTCCGCGACGACCTCGTTGCGCAACTCCTCCAGGTCGTAGTCGTCGAGCAGGTTCTCGCCGCCGAGCGGGTCCTCGCCGATGATGTCGGCGTACTGGCTGACCAGGTGCTCGATGAATGTCGTCCGGAAGAACGGCTGCGCCTGGTTGTGGGTCAGCTGCCGGGCGCGGGCGGCGGTGCGGAGCTCCTCGACGACGGCCGGCTCGACCCGCAGTACGGTCCGGTCGACGGTCAGCTCGAGCGGCTTGGTGGGCACCCATTGGCGATCGGCGACCGCGGTCTCGATCACCTCGGCCATCACCGCGCGGCCCTTGACCTCGGCCACCTCGGCGGGCTCGGGGCGGGTCGCGGTCACGCCGGGGTACAGCTCGGCGACGGTGACGAGGCGGACGCCGTCCTCACCGAGTGACGGCAGCACCTGGCCGATGAACTTCAGGAAGGTGGAATTGGGGCCGACCACCAGAATGCCGCGCTTTTCCAGTTGGCTGCGGTGTGTATACAAAAGGAAAGCCGCCCGGTGCAGCGCGATGGCGGTCTTTCCCGTGCCCGGCCCGCCTTGCACCACGAGCACACCGGCCAGCTCGGAGCGGATGATCCGGTCCTGGTCGGCCTGGATGGTCCGCACGATCGACTCCATCGTGCCGGTACGCCGCGCCTCCAGCGCGCTCAGCAGCACCGCCTCGCCGACCACCCCGGTGCCCGGCTGGGACGCGCCGTCCGCGGTCCGGTCCAGGTCGAGCTGCTCGTCCTGGACGTCGACCACCTGGCGCAGCCGGGTCTGGATGTGCCGTCGCCGGACGATGCCCTCGTTCACCACGGCGGTGGCGATGTAGAACGGTCGCGCCGCTGGTGCGCGCCAGTCGACCAGCAGCGGTTCGTAGTCCTCGTCGTGCAACCCGATCCGGCCGATGTGCAGGACGCCGCCGTCCTCGTCGTCGAGCCGGCCGAACGCCAGACCCTCCTCGGCCGCGTTCAGCCGGGACAGCCGGGCGTTCAGGTCGCGGACCCGGCCGTCGCGCTGGTGCAGGGCCTGCGCGTTCCGCGTACCGGCGATCTGCTCGTCCTGCCGGCGACCCTCCGTACGCTCCCGCTCACGGTCGAGGGTCGCGTAGAAAGCCGTCAGGTAAACCTGTTCAGCCTCGACCGGATTCAGCAATTCCAACCCCTCGTGATAAAATGCACCTCGTTGGTTCCCAGTGCCGATTTCGGCAATTCTCTGGTGGCAGCCACAAATCCTTGAGTTTATCGCATTTCGCCCTTTGCGCTACCCGGTCCAGAGGGCACGATCAGCAGCATGACGGTCCATCACATCGTCCCGCCGTACCTGCTCGAACACCTCGAGCGGACCGCGGACGACCCGAATCTGCGCGCTCGCTACCGCCTGTCGCTGCAGCACGACGCCGTACTCCGAAGCCGCCCGGCCGCGCTCGGGCAGGGCTCGGTCCAGCTCGAGGGCCCTGCTCGGTCTGAAGGCTCTGTTCAGTCTGAAGGCGATGACGCGGGCGCGCGACGGGTCGTCCACGATGCGGAGAACGGCACTACGCTGCCCGGCCCGGTGGTCCGGCGCGAGGGCGATCCCGCGGTGGCCGATGCGACCGTCAACCAGGCCTACGACGGCACCGGGGCGACCTGGACGATGTTCAAGGAATGCTTCGGGCGGGACTCGGTCGACGGAGCCGGGCTGCCGCTGAGTTCGACGGTGCACTACGACCATGGGTATGCGAACGCCTTCTGGGACGGCGCGCAGATGGTCTTCGGTGATGGCGACGGGGAGATCTTCGGCGACTTCACCCGCTCGATTGACGTCACTGGTCATGAGTTGACGCATGGCGTTACGCAGTACACGGCAGGCCTGGTCTACGAAGGCCAGTCAGGCGCCCTCAACGAGAGCCTCTCCGACGTCTTCGGCTCGCTGGCCAAACAGCACCACCTGGGCCAGACCGCTGCAGAAGCCGACTGGCTCATCGGCGCCGAACTCTTCCGCTCCGGCGTCGCCGGCGTCGCCCTCCGCTCCATGAAGGCCCCCGGCACCGCCTACAACGACCCCCGCCTGGGCCAGGATCCCCAACCTGCCCACATGTCTTCCTATGTAGAAACCACCGAAGACAACGGCGGCGTCCACCTGAACTCCGGCATCCCCAACCACGCCTTCTACCTGGTAGCCACCGCCCTGGCCGGCTACGCCTACGAAGCCGCCGGCCAGATCTGGTACACCACCCTCACCTCCGGCAACCTGACCTCCACCGCCACCTTCACCACCTTCGCCGAAGCAACCCAAGCCACCGCCGCCACCCTCTACGGCCCCACCTCCCCAGAAGCCACCGCCGTCACCACCGCCTGGCAATCAGTAGGCGTCCTCCCCACCACCCCCGAACCGGCACCCACCCCACCCGACCCTTCACAACCAACCGACCTGATCCGAGCCGCCAACACCTCCCTACCCCTCAACCCCCCACCCGCCGCACCACCCCCACCCACCGAATCGGCCCCACCCACCGAATCGTCCCCACCCACCGAATCGTCCCCACCCACCGAATCGTCCCCACCCACCGAATCGTCCCCACCCACCGAATCGGCCCCACCCGCCGAATCGGCCCCGCCTGACCGGCCCGCGGCGGGACCTGACCCCCAGTGAGCGGGCTTGCTGAAACAACAACTCGGCCGGTGGCGACTTGACCACCGCGGAGTGGTCGGCCGCGGAAGCGGACCCTCGCACCGGATGTTGTTGGTTTGACCTCAAGTCAACTTGAGGTTCTACCGTCGGCGGAGTGACTGTGCATCCGCTTCGCCTCGCCCTGCTGGTCCGGAACTCCGAGCCGGGCAAGTTCGGCACCGTGCTGGCTGAGTGGTTCGCGCGGGAGGTCGAGAGCAGAGACGACTTCAAGCTCGACCTGATCGACCTCAGCCGCACTCCGACGGCTGACCTGCCGGCGCGCATCGACGAGGCCGACGCGATCGTGATCGTCTCCCCGGAGTACAACCACGGCTATCCGGGCGACCTCAAAACCGCCATCGATTCCGTACGCCGCCCCTGGTACGCGAAGCCAGTCGCCTTCCTCGTGTACGGCGGCCGCTCCGGCGGACTCCGCGCGGCCGAGCAACTCCGCCAGGTCTTCGGCGAGCTCCACGCCGTCACCATCCGCGAAACCCTCAGCTTCCACCAGCCGACCGACCCCTTCACCCCCGACGGCACCCCGCAGGATCCCACCACCCCCGCAGCAGCCGCCACCCTCCTCACCCAACTCGCCTGGTGGTCCCGCCCCCTCCGCGAAGCCCGCACCACCACCCCCTACCCCGCCTGACCCTTGCCCGGTACGCCGAACCGCTGCCAACCGCCCGACGCCGTGCCCTGGTTGACCCTTCGCGCCGGTACGCCGGACCGGCACCAAGCCGTCGTACCGACAACTTTGTGCTTCACGTGAGCGAATCCACCCGGTCGCACTCGCTCAGATGGAGCACAAAGTCGCCCGCTCGGTGGAATAGCCAGCCGCGAGTGGCGGTTACGGTTGAACGTGACTGCTGAGCCGATGCCCCTGTCCGTGCTCGACCTCTCGCCCGTACCGACGGGGACGCGCCCGTCCGAGGCGCTCCACGAGACCCTCGAGCTCGCAAGAAGCGCAGAGGCGGCCGGTTACCACCGGTATTGGCTCGCCGAGCACCACAACATCCCCAGCGTCGTGAGCACCAGCCCCGAGGTGATGATCGCGGCCGTCGCCGCCGCGACCTCCTCCATCCGGGTCGGCTCCGGCGGCATCATGCTGCCGAACCACTCACCCCTGAAGGTCGCCGAGAGCTTCCGCGTCCTCGGCGGGCTCTACCCCGGCCGCATCGACCTAGGCATCGGCCGCGCGCCCGGTACCGACCAGCGCACCGCACTGGCCCTCCGCCGCAGCCGCGAGGCCCTAGCCGCCGACGACTTCCTCGACCAGTACACCGAGCTCCGCGCGTACGCCGAAGGCTTCCCCGCCGGCCACCCCTTCGCCCCGATCTCTGCCCAGCCGGACGACATCCCCCTGCCGCCCGTCTGGGTGCTCGGCTCCAGCGCGTACGGCGGCCAGGCGGCCGCAGCCCTCGGCACTGGATTCGCCTACGCCGGCCACTTCGGCAACCTCGACCCTGCGGGCGTCATCGGCTCGTACCGCGAGCTCTTCCAGCCCAGCCCCGAGCAGCCGAAGCCCCACGCGATCCTCGCCCTTGCCGCGATCGTCGCCGAAACGGAAGAGCGAGCCCAGCAACTCAGCCTCGCCAACCAACTCTCCATGCTCCGCCTCCGCTCCGGCCGCCCCAGCCCACTCCCGTCCCCCGAGGAAGCCGCCGCCTACCCGTGGTCCGACGGCGAACGCGCAGCCGTCGAGGAGTGGGCCGGCCTGGTCTCCGTAGGCACCCCCGACCAGGTAGCCGCCGACCTCACCCGCCGAGCCACCTCAGCCGGCGCCGACGAACTCATCATCACCACCAACATCCACAACCCCGCCGAACGCCGCCACTCCTACGACCTGCTAGCCACAGCCTGGGGCCTGAAGCCCCGCTGAGTTATCCACAGGTTGGGTCAGGTGGGGGTGCCGCGGACGTGTTCGAAGATGAGGCTGGTTTCGGCGTGGATGACCGCAGGATCTGCGGTGAGGTGGTCGAGGACGAAATCGCGGAGGGCGTCGGGGTTCTCCGCCGATACGTGCAGTAGGTAGTCGTTGGCGCCGCTGACGTGGAAGAGCGCCAGTACGCCGGGGAGGCGCGGGGCCGCCGCGCGGAAGCGGTCGATGTCGTCGCGGGAGTGGGCGCCGATCCGGATCGCCACCAGCGCCTGGAGCGGTCGCCCGAGCGCGGCCAGGTCCACCTCCGCGTGGAAACCGCGGATCACGCCGCGTTCGCGCAGTGAGCGCACGCGGGTCAGGCAGGTCGACGGCGCGATGCCGGTCGCCTCGGCGAGCGCGTTGTTCGGCATCCGGCCGTCGGCGGTCAGCAGCCGGACCAGCTCCCGATCGACCTCGTCGAGCGCAGCGGGCACCGGCCGGGGGGCCGGTCCAGGCGTCCGACGATCCTTCGGCATGCCCCCACTGTAAGTCCCATCCACAGAATCCACAGCGTGTGGACAAGCCTGTGGACGAATTTTATTCGGAACTCTTGCCCGATTCTGCAGAAGATTCCATCCTCAGGCTCACCCCGTCCTGAGGAGGCCCCCATGACCCAGCTGGACACCCGCTCCGTGCACGCCGGCCGCGACGACCTCACCGCGCTCGGCGTCCACGTCCCCCCGATCGACCTCTCCACGACCTACCCACTGCCCGATGTGGAGCGCGGCGGAGCCTCGTACGACGCCCTGGCGCTCGGCAACGGCCCCGACGGCGGCAGCCTCGTCTACCAGCGCCTGTGGAACCCGAATGTCGCCCGCTTCGAGCAGGCCCTCGCAGAGCTCGAGTACTGCGAAGGCGCAGTCGCCTACGGCTCCGGCATGGCCGCTCTGTCCGCCGCCCTGCTCGCCACGGTCGTCGGTGGCCGCCCGCATGTCGTCGCCGTCCGCCCGCTCTACGGCGGCTCGGACCACCTGTTATCCACAGGCCTACTCGGTACGTCGGTGAGCTGGGTGACCCCGACTGGTATCGCTGATGCCATCCGCCCCGACACCGGGCTCGTCCTGGTCGAGACGCCGGCCAACCCGACGGTGGAGTTGGTGGACATCGCCGCAGCCGTCCGCCAGGCCAACGGCGTACCGGTGCTTGTGGACAACACCTTCGCGACGCCTGTACTCCAGCAGCCCGCCCAGCACGGCGCGACTCTGGTGCTGCACTCGGCAACGAAGTACCTGGGCGGCCATGGCGACGTCATGGGCGGAGTCATCGCAGCCAACGCCGAGTGGACCGCCAAGCTCCGCCAGGTCCGTGCCCTGACCGGTGGCCTGCTGCACCCGCTTGCGGCGTACGAACTGCACAGGGGACTCCAGACCCTGCCGGTACGAGTCCGGGCGCAGCAGTCCTCGGCGGAGAAGGTAGCTGACTGGCTGAGCACCCACCCGGCTGTGGATAACGTCTACTACCCCGGCCTAGCCGAGTGCGACCCCCAGGGCCTCATCGGCCGCCAGCAATCCGGCCCCGGCGCCGTCCTGGCCTTCACCACCACCGGCGGCTACGACTCCGCTGCCCGAGTCGCAGCCTCACTCCACCTGATCACCCACGCGGTCTCCCTGGGCGGAGTAGACACCCTCATCCAACACCCAGCAGGCCTAACCCACCGCCTGGTCGACGACTCCGCCAAACCCCACAACAACCTCCTCCGCCTCAGCATCGGCCTAGAAGACCCCGACGACCTGACCAACGACCTGGCCCAAGCCCTAGCCGCCACCTGACCTACTCCGCCTGCCACCGCGCGGCTGCCCCACCCCAGCCAAGCTGACCCCACCTCAGCGGGCCGGCCATTGCAGCACTCACTTAGGCCGTGAGGCCTCGCCCAGGCCTAGGTGAGTGCAGGGGCTGGTTGCTGGAGGACTTTGTCGATGATTCCGTAGTCCAACGCCTGCTCTGGGGTGAACCAGCGGTCTCGGTCGGAGTCTTCTTCGATCCGGTCGATCGGCTGGCCGGTGCGCTGGCTCAGCAGGCGGGCGAGGTCTTTCTTGGCGAGGACCGACTGCTCCGCCTGGATCTTGATGTCTGTCGCCGTTCCGCCCATCCCGCCGATCGGCTGGTGCATCATGATCCGGGCGTGCGGTAGTGAATACCGCTTACCTTCCGCCCCACAAGCCAGCAGCACCTGACCCATCGATGCGACCAGCCCCATCGCATACGTCGCCACGTCGTTGCTGATGAAGTTCATCGTGTCGTAGATCGCCAGCCCGGCCGACACGGATCCGCCGGGCGAGTTGATGTAGAGCGAGATGTCCGCCTTCGGATCCTCGGCGTTCAGCAGGATCAGCTGGGCGCACAAGGCGTTCGCGTTCTCGTCCTTGATCTCGTCGCCGAGCACGACGATGCGCTGCCAGAGCAGGCGCTGGTAGATGTGGTTGTCGAGGGCATTCGGTGCAGTGGTCTCGCTCATGTCATCCAGCGTCGCCGCCCCGCGCGGCGGAGTCCCAGGAATCTGCCCATGGCAGATCTGCCCACCGCAGACCTGCCCGGGGTGGCACACTCGACCTAAGGACACCGGAGCAGGGGAGGACCCAGACGTGTTGCTACGCCAGGTGATCGGAAACGTCTTCCGCCGGCTGCGGCGCGAGCGGGGGATCACCCTGCGCGAGCTCGCCGAGCAGGCCCAGGTCTCCGTGCCGTACCTCTCCGAGATCGAGCGCGGCCGCAAGGAACCCTCCTCAGAGATCCTCGCCGCCATCTGCCGGGCCCTCGACCTCGAGCTCGCCGACCTCCTCGCCGAGGTGCAGTTTGACCTGGCCACCGCGGTCCGCGCCACCCTGCCTGTACGCCTCCAGACCTCCTCGATCCGCGTCACCGAGTCGGCCCCGCAACGCGTGGTCTCGTCCCCGAACGCCTACTCCACCTCAGCCCAAGCCTTCGCCCTGGTCGCCTAAGCAGTGCTCTGGCACACCAACCCGTCCGCAAGGACCTGGCGTACTACGGCTGCGCCCGCAGACGTACTCACCTTCCACCAGACCCTGGACGGCTACCGCCCGACCCCGCTCACCTCAGTACCAGCCCTAGCGGCTGAACTGGGCATAGCCGAGCTCCTGGTCAAGGACGAGTCGCAGCGACTCGGCCTGCCCGCGTTCAAGGCGCTCGGAGCCTGGTGGGCAGTCCACCGCGCCTTGCAAGACCACCCGTCGACCACTGAGCTGGTCACCGCCACCGACGGCAACCACGGTCGAGCAGTAGCTCGGATGGCCAGGACCCTCAGCCTCAAGGCGCACGTGTTCATCCCCGCTGTGGTCAGCGACCGCGCCGTCGAGGCCATCCGCTCCGAGGGCGCCGTCGTCACCATCGTCGACGACTCGTACGACGCTGCGGTCGCCGCCGCGGCCGAGGAGGCGACAGGGGAGAGGCTGCTGATCCAGGACTCGGCCTGGCCCGGATACGAGGTCATCCCGCAGCACATCGTCGACGGATACTCGACGCTGTTCCGGGAGATCGACGTCGAGCCGGACCTGGTCGTAGTACCGATGGGTGTCGGCTCTGTCGCCCAAGCTGCTGTCACCCACTACCGCAGTGGACCGTTAACTCCGGTACTGCTCGGTGTAGAGCCGGCGAGCGCTGCCTGTGTCACCACAAGCTTGCGGGCAGGCGAGCTGCTCACTGTGCCGACAGGGCAGACGGTGATGGCGGGGTTGAACTGCGGTACGCCCTCAAGCCTCGCCTGGCCGGTACTGCGGGCCGGCCTCGACGCAGCGGTCACAGTGGAGGAGCACGAGGCAACCCTTGCCGTCCAGGACCTCGGTAGAGCCGGCATCTCATCAGGCGCCAGCGGAGCCGCCACCCTGGCCGGCCTGCGATCCGCACGCGACCTGCTGCCGTTGACTGCCCACAGCACAGTCGTGTTGATCAGTACGGAGGCTGCCCCGTGATCGACTACCGGACCCGCTTCCCAGTCGACGACACCGAGCTGTCCACCTTGCATGCACTCGCCTTCGAGTCCACGGTCGAGGTGCAGCCATGGGCCGCGCGGCTGGAGCGGCACGCGCTCACCTGGGTCGGTGCCTTCAGCAACGATCAGCTCGTCGGCTTCGTGCAGGTCTGCTGGGACGGTGGTGCGCACGCCTTTGTCCTCGACACAGCTGTCCACCCGTCATACGGGCGGCAAGGCATCGGCAAGGAGCTGGTTCGCCTCGCGGCCGAGGAGTCGAACGTGGCAGGCTGCGAGTGGCTGCATGTCGACTACGAGCCGCATCTCGCGGACTTCTACGTCAAGGCATGCGGCTTCTCGCCCACCGAGGCGGCCCTGCTCAAGCTCCGCTGAGTACTGCGGTCAGCCGCTCGGTCGACACGCAGGAGATCAAGTAGCGCTCCTTGGCGTCTCCGAGCAGCTGGGCGGTCCATGGCGTGAAGCCGCCGTCGCCCAGGTCGGCACCAGGGAGGGCGATGCCGAGCGCAGTACCGGAGTAGTAGTTGATTCCCTTCTCCCGTTGAGGATCCTCGGCGAACTCGACCTTCAGCGCAGGCCGTACCGTGTCGTCGATCCGCTCCCGTACTGCGGTCCGCTCGAACGTGGTGAACGTCAACTGTGCCTCGTCACCCAGTACGTCGTGCCAGTAGCGGAGATGGTCGACCAGCATCTCCGCCTCGATCCGCCCCGACCCGGTGTCCCGCGCGCTCGACACCAACGCGAACAGCTCGAAGTGCGCGAACATCCCTGGTCCGTCGACCAGTTGCGCGCGAACCACCCGCTGACAGGTGGCGAGGTCGACGCGGTCCTGGCCGGCGCGGCGGCGTACCGCGGCCTCGATCGCGAGCTGGTTGGTCGGATCGCTCGCGACCTCTGTACCGCGGATCGTGCTGACGACCATGTTCTGGTGAATGGTCGCCACCGCCGAGCACGTCCCCAGCGGTGTCAGCGGCGACAACTCCACGCCCGCGAACCGCTCCGGCAGGCGCTCCCACAGCATCGCCTGCGTCTTCACCAGCGCCCGCGGATCGACTCCGGACGGCCGCACGAACCGATCCTCCCGCCACCGCTGCACCAACCGTGCCGGCGTCACCGCAGCCGCCCGCTCCCGACTGACCTCGAGCAAAGCCGTCTGCAACTCCGACGGACTGAGCCCGCGCGTCAGCGCCTCCCGCACCCCGTCGGGAACTTTCCGCCAGACCCGCTCGCCCACGTCAGCCATCCCCAAAGCCTGCCGGACCGCCGGTGGAAAAGCTTCTCAATATCGTTCTGTACCAACTAGTATGTACGGCATGTACGCGATGCAGTACGAGCTGAATCTGCCGACGGACTACGACATGGGGATCATCCGGCGCCGGGTGGAGACGCTGGGGGACCGGACGGACGACTTCGAAGGGCTGGGGATCAAGGCGTACCTGGTGCAGGACCAGGCGAACGGGGCGATCGTGAATCAGTACGCGCCGTTCTATCTGTGGAACGACGCTGCGGGGATGGGGCGATTCCTGTGGGGCGGCGGGTTCTTCAGCGGGATCTGCCGGTCGTTCGGGCGGCCGGGTGTGCGGCACTGGACCGGCGCGGCGGCGAAGGCCGGAGCTGACGTGGACCAGCCGGCGCTGGGTGCGACGAAGAATGTGTGGAGGTTGCCTGCGGAGGTCGATCCGACGGAGCCGGTGGCCGAGGCGTTGGCCGCCTTGCAGCGCACCGTTGAGATGCCCGGTGTCCACAGTTCTGCGATCGCGGTGGATCCGGAGCGATGGGAGCTCGTGCATTTCACCTTGTGGAGCGGCGAGCCGGGGATCGTGCCGGGGACGCGGTACCAGGTGCTGCACTTGTCCACACCTGGAACAAAGGAGCTGTTCGGGTAGTGGGTTCGCGGTTATCTTCTGAGGTATGAACTACTCAGCGCCGCACCTTTGACAATCCAGCCGCCGACCTAACGCTGTCCCACGCAGTCTGTCTGCGCGGATCGTCGCCTTCGAGGCGCTGCAGGACTTCATCCCGCTGTATCCGGTGTATCAGCTGCTGTTCACCGATCACGGGCTCTCGGCGACGGAGGTCTCGTCGCTGTTCATCATCTGGTCCACGACCGCTTTCCTGCTCGAGGTGCCGTCCGGTGCCTGGGCGGATGTCTTCTCCCGGCGCAAACTGCTGGTGCTCGGCACGCTGATCCGCGGCCTGGGCTTCGCCGGCTGGATCGTCGTTCCTTCGTACGCCGGGTTCGCGCTCGGCTTCGTCCTGTGGGGAATCAGCTCCGCGCTGATCTCCGGCACCTTCGAAGCCCTCGTGTACGACGAACTCGCCGCGCGCGGAGCCGCCGACCGGTATGCCGGACTGATCGGCCGTGCCAAGTCGGCCGCGCTGGTCCTGAACCTGGCGGCGACCGCCTTGGCAGCACCACTGTTCAAGCTCGGCGGCTATCCACTGCTGGGCATCGTGAGTGTTGTGAGCTGCCTAGCTCAAGCGGCAGTTGCCGTGTCCCTACCGGAGGCGACCCGAGTCGCCACGGCCGACGAGACAAAGGAGGTGGAAGCAGCAACCGAACGCCTGGCTGGAGAACGCTCTGTCGCAGAGGGCACGGCCGGAGACGGACCCGTTGCCGAGCGGCCGGCTGGAGACGGACGCGTGGCCGAGCGGCCGGCCGGAGACGGGTCTGCCGCCGATGGCGTGCTCGGGCGGTACGTTGCGATGTTGCGTGCTGGGTTGTCGGAGGTGGCGACCAGCCGGGTTGTTCGTAAGGCTGTTGTGCTTGTGGCTCTGCTTGGTGGATTCCTGGCTTTCGATGAGTACTTTCCCTTGCTGGCAAGGGGAATCGGTGCTTCGACGGCGCTCGTGCCGTTGCTGATCGCAGGGACGGTTGCCGCGCAGGCGATTGGTGGCGCGCTCGCGGGTCCGGCGTACCGGATGCGGGGGTGGGTGCTCGGTGTCGGACTGGCGTTGTCCGCGGGGTTGCTGGCGTGGGGTGCGTTGAGTGGGACGGCTGTCGGGTTCGTGCCGATCGCGCTCGGGTACGGCTTCATGCAGCTCGTCATCATCGTCGCCGAGGCACGGCTGCAGGACGCCATCACGGGTCCGGCGCGGGCGACGGTGACCTCGGTGTCAGGACTGTTCGCCGAAGTCTTCGCCGTCTTGGTCTATGCGGGATTCGCCCTGGGAGCAGTCTGGTTCGCGTTGCCGGTATTGGTGGCCGGTCTGACGATCCCGTTGTTCCTGACTGCTCTGATCACGCCGGCGGCGCTACCGCCGCCGGCTTCACAAAGCGAGCAGGGCGCCGAGGGATGAGGCAACGCGATCGACGAACGTGGTCCGGCGATCGTCCGTGGTCGAGGCCAGGGAGAGGAAGGGGTTGAGGTCCTCGAGCTCGACCAGCAGCAGTTCGCCGGCGCCGGTTGCGCCGGCCGTGGTCGTGCTGGTGCGGCAGGCGTCGACTCGTTGGATGCCGTGGTCGATGGTGTTCCAGTCGACGAAGCGCTGGGCGAAGGCCAGGTCGGCCTCAGTCGGTTGGTACGGCGCGAGTTCCCAGCGGTGCCTGGGATCCGGTGTGTACAGCGCGTACTGGAAGTCGCGATCGACGAAGTAGAACGACACCTCGTACTGGAAGTCGACCAACGGCTGCGCGAGCAGCCCGTCGAGCGCGAGCGTGCTCAGCTCCTCCCGCGATACCTTGCGGAGCCCGATCGAGTCCGAGCCCAGCTTCGGCTTCACCAGATAACCAGCTGACTCCGGCAACGTCGACGGATCGCTGTCGGTCGTCGGGATCACCGGATAGCCCGCGTCGCTCAACTCCACCAGATACTGCTTGCCGACCATGTCGGCCTTACCGCTGAGCTGGTTGAACACCCGCGTCCCCCGCGCGATCGCCTCAGCCCGGAACTCGTCGTACTCAGCCTGAAAGTGCAGCACCGGCCCGCTGTTGCGCACGATCACCGCGTCGAACCGGTCCATCAACCCGACCGCATCCAACGGATGACACAACGCCAGATCGAAGTGCTCCCGCAACTCCCGGGTCAGATACGCGTCCTCATCCCCATACCGCCGCCCCCGAGCCGGATAAGTCAGATCACTGACGTAGAGAACCTTGGCGCGCATCGAAACCTCCGGGCAGTAGCAATCGACTGTCGTGTTCTTACAAGCAGCGGATGACGCGCTGCGGCTAGTGTCCGGGGCATGTCCGACAACTCAACGACAGCAGCATTCACCATCGAGCTGCAACCCGGCGAAGCATTACTGGACGCGACCGGCCGCTTCGACTTCACCAAGGTATGGACCGGTGGAATGGCTGGAACCAGCACCGGCTTCATGCTGTCGGCGGGTGACCCGGCCGCGGGCAAGGCGGGATACGTCGCGCTGGAGCTGTTCCAAGGCAGCCTCGATGGGCTGAACGGCAGCGTCGTGCTGCAGCAGTTCGGGACGATGAACGGCGAGAGCACCCTGTACTACGAGTTCGCCCCGGGCTCCGGCACCGCCGAACTGGCCGGCGTCAGTGGCTCCCTTGAGATCGACAGCTCGGGTGGAGGACACAACGTCCGGATTCGCTACCAGCTGAGCTGATTACAGGGCGAAACGGGTGGCGATGCCGTCGACAAGCAAAGCGATGCCGGTCGCGAAACCGGTGTCGAAGTCGTAGGCCAGGCCCTCCGCGCCCAGCTCGGTGACCACACGGACCAGTGTTGGCGCCTTGCCGGGAGGTAAGGCGCTGACTCGGGCGAGTAGGTCGGGGGCGAGGTCGAAGGTTTCGGCGCGGACCGATGCCTCGCCGAGGCTGAAGCCGTGGATGAAGTCGATGATGGTGTTGACGGCCTCGACGATCTGGCGTGGATCGGCGCCTGCCCGGTCGAGGGAGCGGTAGAACGGTTCGACGACGACCACGACGACGTCCGATACCGCCGAGGTGTCCGAGAGGATCTGCAGGGCGAGGTTCGGATGGGCGCGCAACGCGTCCCGATAGGCGGCGGCCGCGGTCTTCAGCTCGTCCTTCCACGGCACGCTGTCGTCGGGCGGGGTGGACTCCAGCTGCGCGAAGACGAGCTCGGCCAGCCCGGCGAAGACGGCCGCCTTGTTCGGTAGGTGATGGTAGATCGACATCGGGTTCACGCCGAGCGTCGAGGCGAGCCGGCGCATCGTCATCGCCTCCAGGCCCTCGGTGTCGACGATCCGCAGCGCCGCTTCGAGGATGGCGTGCCGGCTGAGCCGCTCTTCCCCTGCTCGTGGCCGTCCCGAGCGGCCCGGAAGTGGCTTGCCAGCATTAACCATACGTCGTATGGTACGAAATCATACAACGTATGGCTACACCGGGAGGCAGTAGATGAGCGAGAAGACCCTGGCGGGCAAGGTGGCGTTGGTGGCCGGCGGGACGCGGGCGGCCGGACGAGGGATCGCGGTCCAGCTCGGCGCGGCCGGCGCGACCGTCTACGTGACAGGCCGGTCCACCAGAGCACAGCGCTCGGAGATGGATCGCCCCGAGACGATCGAGGAGACCGCCGAGCTCGTCGACGCGGCCGGCGGTCGCGGGATCGCAGTACGGGTTGATCACACCGATCCCGAGCAGGTGAAGGCGCTCGTCGAGCGGATCGAGTCCGAGCAGGGTGCGCTGCACATCCTCGTGAACGACATCTGGGGCCAGACCGGCGAACCGAGCTGGGACAAGACCGTCTGGGAGTCGCCGCTCGACGACGGGCTCAAGCTGTTCCGGCTCGGCGTCGAGACGCACGCGATCACCAGCCACTTCGCGTTGCCGTTGCTGATCAAGTCGCCCGGCGGCCTGGTGGTCGAGATGACCGACGGCACGGACGAGTACAACGCGACCAACTACCGCGTCTCGTTCTTCTACGACGTCGCGAAGGGAGCGGTCAGCCGGATGGCCTTCGCGCTGGCGCATGAGCTCGAGAAGTACGACACGACCTCGATCCTGCTCACTCCCGGCTGGCTGCGTTCGGAGGCGATGCTCGACGGCTTCGGCGTCACCGAGGACAACTGGCGCGACGCGACCGAGCGCATCCCGCACTTCGCAATCTCCGAGAGCCCTTCGTACGTCGGACGCGCAGTGGCCGCACTGGCCGCCGACCCCGACGTCTCCCGGTACCACGGCAAGTCACTGTCCAGCGGCGAACTGGCCAAGGTCTACGGCTTCACCGACCTCGACGGCAGCCAACCAGACGCCTGGCGCTACATCGTCGAGGTCGAATCCCAGGGCAAGCCAGCCGACACCACCGGCTACCGCTGACCGCCTAGAGCTTGTACGGCGAGCAGACGCCGAACCCGGAATCCCTAGCAGGCAAGGGAATCCCGGAACTGTCCAGTGCCATCTGCGGATGCGCAGCAGCAATCGGTACTCCGCTAGCCGCCGCCAACGCCAGCACCTCCCGCCGTGACGTCACCGCAACCGCCGGGTCCCTCTCGTAAACATAGGTCAACTCCGGCCAGCGCCCCTGCGCCGGATGCACCAGCACATCGCCCCCGAGCACAGCCCGCGAAGTCACCACGCACTGATGCCCAGGCGTGTGCCCCGGCGTAGGCAACAACCGCACTCCACCGTCGAGCGACACCTCTCCGTCCACAGCCCGCATCTGCCCAGCATCCTCAAGCGGCCTGACCAACCGCTCGTACGTCGCCGACCCCCGCGCATGCTCAACCTCGGCCTGCTGCACCACGTACGTCGCGTTCCCAAACCGCGGCACCGCCTCGGCCAGATTCCATCCCGCGTGATCCAGATGAATGTGTGTCAACACCACGGTGTCGACCTCCCCAGCCGCCACCCCCGCCGACTTCAGCAAGGCCGGCAACCGCCCAGCCGTCCCCAACCACTCAGCCGCCTCACCGCCGGCCGGCCCGATCCCCGTATCAACCAGCAGAACACCAGCCGCCGAAGTCACCAGGTAGCTATGAAAATGCAGCCACCATCCACCCTCGGCCGCCACATTCCCCGGCGCGGCCACCGCCGTCCACTCAGCCTCCGCTGCAGACCAGCCCGGCAACGCCGTCTCCACCGACTCCGGAAACACCGCCACCGCATCACACAAGACCGTCACGTCCACGCGGCAAACCCTCCAAAGAAAGCTAGTCTCCCAAGCGGCGAGCGAGGTGGACGTGGACCTGCGCGTCGAGTTCCACGGTCTCGGGGAGAGCCTCGAGGGTCCGCCGGAAGACCTCGTCCCGATCGGCGGGCGAGAGCAGCACGTACGCCGAAACCGTCGAGAGCTGCCCGACGTAGTCGACGGCGCTCATCGGCAGGAGCCGTTCGATCACCACCTGCCGTACATCGGTGAACCACTCGGACTGCTCAAGCTCCGTGCCCGGCCATTGCATCGGGCGATCCGCCGATGTCCCGTCGGGCGATGGCACGCCGTCGTCATCCAAGTACGGCAAGCGGGCCGCGCGCGCCGCCTCCTGGAGATCCGGATCGGCCAGCTGGATCGGCACCCCGAAGTTGGCGAACACCCCACCCGGCTGGACGAGTGCGGCCATCCGCTCCCACCGGCCCACCGGGTTGGTCCAATGCAGCGCCGCAGCCGAATACACCAGCCCGTACGACGTATCCAGCGGCAAGTCCTCGAAAGCGGCTTGCACGGTGGTGACGTTTGCTGGCAACTGCTTGCGCAACTCCGCGAGCATCGCCGCGTCCGGTTCGGTCGCCGTGACCGCGATCCCGCCCTGCGCGAACAGACGCGTCGCCTTGCCAGTCCCAGCGCCGATCTCGAGCGCCGTCCGGATCGGCGGCTCACCGGCGTACTCCGTCACCAGCTCGAGGAGTTCCAGCGGATACCCCGGCCGGAACCGGTCGTACGCCTCCGCCACCGACCCGAAGCTCAAAGCGCGCTCAACCATGCCTGGCATCCTGGCATCTTCCGCGCTCCGGGCGCCTGCCATTTATCCCACCAGCATCCAGGCTGCCAGTCCGGCCATCAGGAGCGCGATGGTGCCGTCCAGGTACTGCCAGGCGCGCGGGCGAGCGAAGATCGGGCCGAGCCGCCGGGCGAAGAAGCCGAGCGTGAAGAACCAGGCGAAGCTGGCGGAGACCGAGCCGAGGCCGTAGATCCAGCGACCATCGGTACCGCGCTGGTTGGCCAGCGACCCGAGCAGGACGACGGTGTCCAGGTACACGTGCGGGTTGAGATAGGTGAATCCGAGGCAGGTCAGTACGACGCTGCGCAAGGCGCTCGGGGCGTGATCGGCCGGGCTGAGCGCCGACGGGTTCAGGGCCCGGCGAGCCGCGATCACGGCGTACGTGAGAAGGAAGAGTGCGCCTCCGTAGCGCGCGATGTGGAGTGCGGTCCGGCTGCCGGTGATCAACGCGCCGAGGCCGGCGATGCCGCTCGAGATGAGCACGGCGTCGGAGAGCGCGCAGATCAGTACCACCGGCAGCACGTGTTCGCGGCGCAGGCCTTGGCGGAGGACGAAGGCGTTCTGCGCGCCGATCGCGACGATCAGCGACAGTGTGGTGGCAAAGCCGGCAAGCAGGGGCATGCCTCGACCGTAGAAGCCGACCCGAAGACAAACCAGCTAAACTTCCTACGCCACCATTAGCAGTTCTTAAGAGGCGAAAATGCAGCTCGACTCAGCTCAGCTGGACACTTTCGCGGCCGTGATCGATGAGGGCAGTTTCGATGCGGCGGCCCGGAAGCTGATGATCACGCCGTCGGCGGTCAGTCAGCGGATCAAAGCGATGGAGAGCCGCCTCGGCCATGTCCTGGTCCAGCGGACCAAACCCGCCCGCGCCACCGAAGCAGGCGAGGCCGTACTACGCCACGCCCGCCAGGTCTCCTTGCTGGAGGTCGAGACGATCGCCGCCGTCAAGGGAAGGCTCGAAGGCCTCCGCCTCCCGATCGCGGTCAACGCCGACTCACTCAACAACTGGTTCCTGCCCGTTCTCTTCGCCGTCCCGCCCGAGCTGGTGACCGCATTCGATCTGCACCAAGAAGACCAGGACCACTCGGCCGAGCTGCTGCGCAACGGCACCGTACTGGCCGCGGTCACCGGCGATCCCCGACCGGTCCAGGGCTGCCGCGTCCAACCGCTCGGCAAGATGCGGTACCTCTCCGTCGCCACCCCCGAGTTCGCGGACCGCTGGCTGACCGGCAAACCGTTGCCTGAGGCACTCGAAACTGCGCCGATGATCGTCTTCAACGCCAAGGACATGCTCCAGCACCGCCTGCTCCGCAAAGTCACCCGGCGCCGGCTCGACCCGCCGACCCACTCGATCCCCGCGCCGGGGCCGTTCGTCCGGGCGATCCGGCTCGGCCTCGGCTGGGGGATGATCGAGGAGGAAATGGTGGAGGATGAGCTGGCCGACGGCCGCTTGGTAGAGGTTGCCCAGGGCAAGTATGTCGATGTGCCGCTGTACTGGCAGCACTGGAAGCTCGACTCCGCCGTCCTGGACGCCCTCACCGCTGCTGTGCTCCAGGCTGCTGAGGCAGGTCTGCGGACGCGTTGACCGAGTAGTCCGGCAGCTCGATCGAGTTGCCCACCTTCAATGGCAGCTCGTCGATCAGCTTGCGCCACGGCAGGTACGGCAGCAGCTTGAAGTTCAGGTTCCGGATCCTCAGAAACGCCTTGCTACCAGGCACAAACCACTGGCCACTGTCCTTTCCCTGCTTCTGGCAAGCCTTGACGAACCCCCGCATCCGCTCCTCGTACGCCGGCAAGCCCAGCACGTGATCGCCACCAGCCGCCGCCAACTCACCCGCCAGCACGTACGCCCCGACGATCGCGAGACTCGTCCCCATCCCGGACAGCGGTGAAGCGCAGTACCCCGCGTCGCCCACCAGCGAGATCCGCCCGATCGAGTAGCTCGGCATCTTGATCTGGCTGACCGAGTCGAAGTACCAGTCCGGCGACCCGGCGATACCGGACAGCAGCCGTGGTACCTCCCAGCCGACTCCCGCGAAGGCGTCGGTGAGGATCCGCTGCTGCGCCGCCGCGTCGTGCCGGTCGTACTTCAACGGCTCCGACGTGAAGTAGAACAGCGCCTTCGCCTCGGTGTTGTCCCGCGCGCTGTAGGTGCCGGCCGTCTTGCCGGGCACGTTCACGAACCGGGCCGTGTGGTCGAGGCCGAGGTGATTCGGGACGGTGAAGACGGAGTTGTAGTAACCGAGATCGTGGATGTACTGCGACTCGGGCCCGAAGGCGATCCGGCGTACGTTCGAATGCAGCCCGTCCGCGCCGATCACCAGGTCGAAGCGCCGCGAGCCGCTGCGCTCGAAGGTGACGTCGACGCCGGTCTCGTCCTGCCGCAGTGTCGTGATCGAGTCGTCGAACAGGTACTCGACCTTGGCCCGGGTGGCGTCGTACAGGATCTCGACCAGGTCGCCGCGGAGCACCTCGAGCTCGCCGCTGAGCACAGTCGACTTCATCACGGCGACCGGCTTGCCCGCCTCGTTCACGTACGTCAGCTCGCCGAGCTCGGTCGCCTTCGCCCGGACCTGATCCAGCAGGCCCATCCGCTCGAGCACCTTCAGCGAGGCGCCGCGGAAGTCCACCGCGTAGCCGCCGGGCCGTGGCTCGGGCGCCCGCTCGACCACGGTCGGGGTGTAGCCGAAGCGCTCCAGCCAGAACGCCAGCGCGGGTCCGGCGACGCTCGCACCCGAGATCAGCACCGTCTTGTTCGTCATTTTCAGCTCCTGGAGGTGGGGTGACGAGACGACTGTACGATGGTCTAAGACAGTTGTGCAAGACGTTTGTGTCAGACGTCGGCTAGGATCGTGGCATGGGAAATCGCGAGGCGCTGATCGAGGGCGCGAAGACCTGCCTGATGGAGAAGGGCTACAGCCGGACCACCGCGCGCGACATCGCGACGGCGGCCGGGGTGAGCCTGGCCGCGATCGGCTATCACTTCGGGTCCAAGGAAGCGCTGATGAACGAGGCGATGCGTCAGGCGCTGGACGAGTGGGGCGCCGACGTCGGCAAGGCGATGAGCGCCGAGTTGCCGGGTGAGGTCGACGTCCGGGAGCGGTTCGCCGCCACCTGGGGTCAAGCGGTGAAGACGCTGGAGTCGCCGCAGACGCGCGCGCTGTGGGTCACGCAGTACGAGGTGCTGAGCCTGGGCGCGCATCTGCCTGAGCTGCTCGAGGCGTTGTCGAAGATGCAGGGCGAGGCGCGCGAGGGGCTGGCGATGCTGTTCGGGTCGGCCGATGAGAACACCGACCCGGAGACGGTCCAGCAGGTCGGCACCTTCTACCAGGCGCTGATGCTCGGCGTGATCGCCCTCTGGCTCTTCGACCCCGAGAAGGCGCCCAAGGGTGAAGACCTGGCCAAGGCGATCCAACTCATCTCGACCCAGCTAGGGTCGTGAGATGAAGAAAGCGCTACCGGCGGCCTTCGGCCTGCTGCTGACGGTTCTCGGTGTGGTGTGGGCGTTGCAGGGGCTCGGCTACATCGGCGGCAGTTCGATGTCGGGCAAGCAGATCTGGGCGGTCATCGGCCCGGTGGTCGCGGCCTTCGGGATCTCCCTGCTCTACGTCACTTTCCGGGGTCCGCAGAAGCGTTAGTGCCCCGTAGGCGGTGTAGCGTCCCAGCGCATCGCCATTGGATTGTCGTCCGGTACCAAGCCGGCGGCAATGATCGCGCCGCTGATCGGCCGGACGAGCCGGTCCAGCTCCTCCGCGTCGGCGTCGCCGAAGGCTGCCCATCCCTGCTCGGCGAGTCGATCAGTCGTGTCCTCGACCGACTGCCGCAGCGACTGCCCGGCATCAGTCAGTACGCCGTCCGCGGTGAGCAACCCGCGTGCCTGGAGATCCTCGGACGCGGCCGCCCACTCGTCGTCGCTCCAGCGCCGGTTGAGCTGGAAGACCTCCTTGGACGGGCCGCCCGCCGCGGACAGGGTCACGAGCGCCTGGCACGGAGACAGCCCGGCCGCGACCAGCGCGGAGACGTGTCCGTCGCCGCGAGACTCCCGCAGGATCGTGGTGGCTTGCCACAACACGAGGTGGGGCTCGTCGGGCCAGGGGAGTGCTGCGTTGGCCGCTGCAAGGGGCCGGCCGGCCGTCGGGGCCAGCTCGGCTGCGTGTCGGGCCAATTCGGCGGCGCGGCGTATCGGCGTACCGGCTGGGTCTGAGCCGGGGAAGGCGCGTACTGCGCTGTCTACCGCCTGCAGGCGTGTGGTCAGGAGCTGCGCGGGCGTGGCGAAGGTCCATGCGTCGGGGATAGCGCGGGCGACCATCGACGGGTGGAAGTTGTAGAAGATCGCCGTAACGAGCTCGGGACTGACCGCGCCAAGCGGAGCGGCCCGGCAGGCGAAGTAGCTCATCCAGCCGCCACGCAGGCCAAGCGCGTCAGTGGCCTTGCGGGTGTCGGGTGCGAAGTACGTGATCGCGTGAAACGGCTCCAGGACTTTCCACAGCCGGCGGGCGCGCGAGTCGGTCATGCCCCCGATCAAAGCAGATGGAACCTCGGCGATGAGAGGGTGTCGGCCATGAGTATCCGGGTGCAGTGTGTGAATTACGACGCGATCGACCCCGCCGCGCAGGCGCGGTTCTGGGCCGAGGTGCTGGGCTGGCGGATCACCCACGAGGTGGACAAGGAGTCCGTGCTGGAGCCGCCGGAGGGCAGCCCCGAGGACGGCATCGTGCCCGACATCCTGTTCCTCCGGGTACCGGCCGACGAGACCAAGTCGCTGAAGAACCGCGTCCACATGGATCTGCGCCCGACCGACCAGGCGGCCGAGATCGCCCGGATCGAGACCCTCGGCGGCAAGCGGGTCGACGTCGGCCAGGACGAGTCCGCCTCCTGGGTCGTGATGGCCGACCCCGAAGGCAACGAGTTCTGCGTACTGCGTGCCTTCACCCCCGAGGAGCTCGCCTCCTTCTAGAGCGCCGGCTTCCGGAGCGGCCGGTGCATCACGTGCAGTCCGACGTAGCCGTGCGCGGGGCTGAGGAACGCCTCGGGCACGGTGCCGACGATCTCGAAGCCGAGTGACTGCCAGAGCCGCACGGCGGCGGTGTTGGACTCGACCACCGCGTTGAACTGGATCGACCGGAACCCGCTGCGGCCGGCCCAGTCGATCATGTCCTGGCAGAGCGCCCGGCCCACCCCTTGGCCGCGGGCGGCGGCGTCGACCATGAAGCTCGCGCTGGCGACGTGCGCGCCCGGGCCGGGGCGGTTCGGGTACATGTTCGCGCTGCCCAGAACCTTGCCCTCGGCATCGATCGCGACCGTCGTCCTCGCCGGCAGGGACGACGACGGTGACATCCAGATCGCCTGAGCCTGCTCGAAGGTCAGCTCTGGATCGTAGGTGTAGGTCTCACGCGCGGTGATGATGTCGCGGAAGAACGGCCAGATCGCGTCCCAGTCCTGTGCGACGGCCTCTCGGATCTCCATGGAACCGATAGAATCACAGGGGATGACAAAGACTCATGTGCTTTCCGGGCTGCCGCGCTGGAGTCTGGCCGTGCCCCCACTCGCGCTCATCGTCCTTGCCGTGTCCTGGGGCAGCAAGCCGGGTGTGATCCTGCTCATCCTCATCTGCGCCGGCCTCGGCGCGGCGGTGATCGCGGCCGTTCATCACGCCGAGGTCGTGGCGCACCGGGTCGGCGAACCGTTCGGAACGCTGATCCTCGCACTCGCGGTGACGGTGATCGAGGTCGCACTGATCGTGACGCTGATGGCGTCCGGTGGCGACAAGGCCGCTTCGCTTGCCCGCGACACAGTCTTTGCCGCCGTGATGATCACCTGCAACGGCATCCTCGGGCTCGCGCTCGTGGTCGGCTCGTTGCGGCACAAGACGCAGGAGTTCCGGGTGCACGCGTCTGGCAGCGCGCTCGCGGTGATGACGGCACTCGTCACGCTCAGCCTGGTGCTGCCGACCTTCACGACCAGTACTCCGGGCGCCACGTTCAGCGCGGCTCAGCTCGCCTTCGCGGGCGTCGCTTCGCTGGTGATGTACGGCGTCTTCGTCTTCGTCCAGACGATCCGCCACCGCGACTACTTCCTTCCGGTGACTGAGGCAGCCGAGGAGGATGCAGAAGACGTCCATGCCGAAGCGCCCAGCACCGGGGTCGCCCTGGTGAGTCTTGCGTTGTTGTTCGGTTGCTTGATCGCTGTCGTCGGCCTGGCCAAGACGGTGTCACCGAAGCTGGAGTCCGCGGTCGAGGCGGCCGGCGCGCCGCTCGCGGTCGTGGGCGTCGTGATCGCCTTGCTGGTGCTGCTGCCGGAGACGGTTGCCGCAGTACGAGCCGCACTGCGGAACCGCCTCCAGACCAGCCTCAACCTCGCGCTCGGCTCGGCCCTGGCCAGCATCGGACTGACGATCCCGGCGATCGCCATCGCGTCGATCTGGCTCGACGGGCCGCTCGTCCTCGGCCTGGGCGGCAAGGAGATGGTGCTGTTCGCGCTGACCGTGGTGGTCAGCATGCTCACCCTGGCGACCGGCCGGGCCACCCTGTTGCAGGGCGCGGTCCACCTGATGATCTTCGGCTCGTTCCTCTTCCTGACCGTCAGCCCTTGAGGCTGTCCAGGTAGTCGACGACCGCTTGCTGGTGGTTGTGCTCGGCCCACCCGCGCGGCGTGCTGTGGTACGAGGGATCCTCGATCGACGGGTCGGCGCCGAGTTCGATCAGCTTCTTGACGGTGTCGAGGTGGCCGTGGAAGGCCGCCTGGTGGAGAGGCGTGTTCATCGCGAGCACGCTCAGGTCGAATCCGAGTTCCTGCAAAGGCGCCATCGCCTCTGTCCGCCCCATTTCGGCGGCCCGGATCGGTACGAACGGATTCCGCCGTACTGCCCGCGCAGCCAATTCCGGGTCGGCGGCAACCGACTCGCCCCGCAGGGCGGCGGCGTACAACTCGTGCACGTCATCCAGTGGTGCCGCGCCCGCGGCCTCCAGCAGCTCAGCGACTTCGGTGTAGCCGGCCACCGCCGCCAGCTCGTAGGCACGATGGCCGCAGAAGCCCGGGTGCTCGGTTCCGCGCGCATCAGGATCGATGCCTTGAGCAAGCATCAACTCGACCCGGTGCAGCAGGCCTTGGGAGGAAGCGAAGACCAGCTCGTCCTCCAACAGCTGCCGCGGAGTCGGGTGCGCCGTCGTCATCCGCTCGTGCCAGGGGCCGCCGTCGCCCTTGCCCAGACCGAATTCGAGCAGTAGCGCCAGGTGGTCGTCGTCGTACGGCGGTGGGCAGCCGGGGCCGCAGTTGTACATCGTCTGGCTGTCGTTCGCATCGGCGCCGGCCTCGAGCAGCACGCGAGCCAGTTCCAGCCGGTTCTGGTGCGGTGGCTGGTCGCCCTCGCCTCGCCCGAAGGCGCCGGTCAGGGCGGTGAAGGGTGACGGCATGCCCGACCAGAGATAGCCGGCGTTCGGATCGGCGCCGTTGGCGAGCAGCAGTTTCGCGATCTCCAGCGGTGCTTCGGTGGGCACGGGGAGGCGCGAATACGTCAAGTACAGAAGGGGTTCCCAGCGGAACGGACCACCTTCTCGCTTCGCCAGCGATGGCTCGTCGGCCAGCGAGGCCCGGACGGCCTCGACTTCCCCTGCGACGACCTGAGTGTAGATGTTGCTCAATGCAACTTCATCGCGGAGTTCGCGGGCGGCCAGCTGCCGGGCCGGATCGTCCTGGCCGTAGTGCAGCGTGGCCAGCTTGAGGAATTCTTCGATCGGGTTCGAGCTGCTCGGCGCCTCGTGCGGGGAGCGGCTGTAGCGGTCGACCAGTTCGAGATGGTGGACCAGCCGGGGCCAGCTGGCGAAGCCGTAGCTGCGGGCGATCGCGACCTGCGCGTCCGCGAGCGTGCTCACGGGATAGAACTCGGCGGCCAGCGCGACGGCCTCGGGATCCTCGGCGCGGACCTGCTTGAGCAGGGTCTTGGCCTGGTTCTTCAGGTGCTCCAGGCGCGGCGAGTTCGGAAGATTACGGGTCGGCATGGCGACCTCCTCTCTGCGTGCCTGCTGTCCGCGTCGTCAGGCGAGAAAGGAGGTGGATACCGCAAACTCAACCTCGAGATCAGGTGGGCTGAGCCCTTCCCGCGGACCGGTGGCACCCTGAGTGCCTGATCCCGATCCTACGACCTCAGGCTTTTTCCATCCACCACTCGGTGAATTCGTGCGCCCGGCCGTCCTTGTCCAGGCGGATCACCCACAGGTTGCTGTACTCGCCGAGCGGGTCGGTCTGGTACGTGGTCCAGCCGCGGACGAAGCCGACGCCGTCGCCGAAGCCCAGCACCTGGTACTCGAACAGCGTCTCGCCGGGCGCGTCGGCGACCTCCAGCCAGGCGTTCACGATCGCGTCGCGGCCCAGTACCGGCTCCTCGTCGGGGCGGCGGTAGAAGGCGGCGTCCTCGGTCCACAGGGCGGCGATGTGCTCGGGATCGTTCGACTCCCAGGCTCGCCGGTAGGCCTGCACCCAGCGATCCAGGTGCTTCTCCTTGAGCGCCATGGCCAGCATTCTGCCGGGCGATGAGCTGATCTCCGGGGAGGATCGGGCCATGGCGACCTGGGTGTTCGACGGAATCGGCCTGCCGGCCGGCGACCAAGTCCATCTCGAAGCGGGCGCAGGCGACCGGGAGACACTGCCCGGCCGGTTCGCGCTGCCCGGGCTGGTGGACTCGCACTGTCACCTGACCTTCGGCGTCGGCGATCACGGACCGGTACTGCTCGGCGAGACCGAGGCGCGGACGATGCTCGACGACCTCGCGCAGGCCGGCGTCGGTGCGCTGCGGGATGTCGGCGGCAATCGGTCCGTCACCCTGAAGCTTGCCGCCGGCCCCGAGGACGGCCGGCCAGTCGTACTCGCGGCCGGGCGGTTCGTCGCGCCGGCGGACAGCTACTTCCCGGGAATGTACGAACCTGTACCGGCCGCAGGCCTGATCGCTGCGGTCGAGGCCGAGATCGACGCCGGAGCCACGTGGATCAAGCTCGTCGGCGACTTCCCCGCGGTCGGCCCCGACGGCCCGATCCGCGGCAGCGCGGTGACCCCGAACTACGAGCCCGACGCCGTCGCCGAGATGGTTGCCGCCGTCCATGCTCGCGGCGCCCGAGTCGCGGCACACACCCAGACTCCATTCGTCAGCGAGCTCGTGCGGGCGGGGATCGACTCTGTCGAGCACGGTGATGACCTCACCGCCGAGGATCTCGAAGTACTGGGCGCCCGGGGCGGAGCGTGGACTCCGACCCTCTCGGCGGCCATGTTCGGCGCGGAGAACGACACCCCCGAGCGCCGTGCGCGCAGGCAAGCCAGGTCGGAGAAGGCGGCGGCGATGTTGCAGTTGGCCCGCCAGTACGGCGTACGCGTCCTAGCTGGCTCGGACGTCGTCGGCACGGTCGCAGGTGAGGTCGAGCAGCTCGTCCGCCACGGCCTGACGGTCACCCAGGCGCTGGAGGCCGCGAGCACCTGCGCCCGGGAGTTCCTCGGCCTCGAGGGGGAGGGCGACCTCGTCACGTACGACGAAGACCCGCGGGAGCGTCCCGACGTACTGGCCACCCCGGCGGCCGTAGTACTGCGCGGCCTCCGCATCCGCTGAGACCCAGCTCACCGAACCTGCTTCTTGAACATGTTCAAGAAGCAGGCCTACTGTCGTCCTGTCAGAGAGTTGAACGTGTTCAAAACGTGAGGACGTGGTGAGAATGACGGTGGTCACCTACTTGATCTACCTGCTGATCGCGGTGCCGCTGACGATCTGGGTGGCGCGGACCCTGAGCCGGAACGGGCGGATCTTCCTGGTCGACGTGTTCCACGGCAACGAGGACTTCGCCGACGCGGTGAACCGGCTGCTCGTGGTCGGCTTCTACCTGGTCAACCTGGGCTTCGTCACGCTCTTCCTGCGGTCCGGCAGCACCGTGGTCGACGCCCGCGGCGTACTCGAGCAACTCAGCGTGAAGCTGGGCATCGTGATGGTCGTCCTGGGCGTCCTGCACCTCCTCAACGTCTGGACCTTCAACGCGATCCGCCGCCGCAGCCGCCTGGAGGAGATGACCACACCCCCAGTCCCCGCGAACACCTTCGTCGGTACCGCTCCCTTCCAGCCTCCGCTGACCGGCACCCAGCAGCCGATGCCCTCGGGCTACTGACGAACCATGCAAGAGCTGGTGGTCCTGTACGACGCGCAGTGCGGCCTCTGCCGGCGCTTCAAGGAGTGGTTGGCGGGGCAGAAGCCAGGGCCGAACGGCCTGGGTGGAGTGGTGCGGCTCGGATTCGTCGCGGCGGGGTCGACGGAAGCCAGGCGGCGCTACCCGGAGCTGGACCATGCGGCCACACTGCGCGAGGTGACGGTGGTCGCCGACGACGGAGCGGTGTACGTCGGCGACCGGGCGTGGATCGTGTGTCTGTGGGCGACCTGGGAGTACCGGGCGACCGCAGTACGGCTGGCAAGTCCGGCGATGCGGCCGGTGGCGCGGGCGATGGTGCAGGTGGCGGCGGGGTTGCGGAGCAGGAACTCGGAGTTGATCGGGGGTGACTACGCTGACGGATGTGACGGACGGTGCGACCGCCAAGGGTGAGCAGACGCGTGAGCTGATTCTGTCGACGGCTCTGCGGTTGTTCCGGGAGCAGGGGTACGGGAAGACGACCATGCGGGCCATCGCCACCGAGGCGGGGGTGTCGGTCGGGAACGCGTACTACTACTACAGCTCCAAAGAGCACCTGATGCAGGCGTACTACGACCACCTGCAGGTGCTGCATCGCGAAGCAGTGCAGGAGATCCTGTCCGGCGACAAGTCGTTCACCAAGCGGCTCACCGGCGTACTGCGGAGCTGGCTCGACGTGTCCGAGCCCTATCACGAGTTCGCCGGGACGTTCTTCAAGACGGCGGCCGAGCCGAAGAGCCCGCTGTCACCGTTCAGTGAGGAGTCCCGGCCGGCCCGGGAGGCGAGTATCGAGATCTTCCGTCAGGTGGTGGAGGGCTCGGACCTCAAGCTCCCCGCCGACCTGCGAGCAGAGCTGCCGGAGCTGCTCTGGCTCATGCAGATGGGGATCGTCCTGTTCTGGGTGCACGACGACAGCTCGGGGCTGCGCCGCACGAAGCTGCTGATCACCAGCACAGTGCCGCTGGTGGACAGGTTGCTGCGGCTGACCCGCATCCCCGGTGTGAAGGGCGTCGTGAACGACCTGGTCGGCGTGATCCGCCAGCTCAAGGGCGTCTGAGTACTACTCGCCGGTCGAGCCGTCGAGGTGCTGGCGGAAGAGGTCGGCGTGGCCGTTGTGGCGGGCGGCTTCCTGGATCAGGTGGAAGTACAGGGAGCGCACGGTGTGCTCGGTGCCGACCCGTGGGCGGACGAAGGTGTGGTCGAGGTCATAGCCGGCCAGGATCTCGTCGTTCAGCTTGGTCGTCTCGCGGAAGTCGGCGAAGTCCTCCTCGACGCGCTCGGGGTCGACCAGGTCGAAGTCGCCGTCGGGGAACTCCTGGCTCCAGGTCTTGAGCAGGTCGAACGAACGGCCGTCGAGGCAGATCTGGATCCAGTAGCGCTCGACCTCGGTCGCGTGCCGGACGAGCCCGATCAGGCTCATCGTGGACGGCTCGATCGCCTTCTCGGTGAGCTGCTCCCCGGTCAGTCCCGAGGTCTTCCACAGCAACGTGCCCCGGTGGAAGTCGAGGTAGGCCTGCAGCAGCTCGCGCTCGGTGCCTACGGTCGGGGGGTCTACGCGGTACTCCTCAGCGGCGGTCACGGCGGAAAGATACCCAGATCAGGTAACTCTCTGCCAGAGGTCGGCCAGTGCCGTACACTGAATGTGACGGCCCGCCCAGTTCTGCCTCGGGCCGATCTCAGTGCATACGCTGCGCTAGCAGTCGACCACCACGCGCCGCGGCTCAAAAGCTGCGCCGGGCAGGACGACCCCCGATCTTTTGGAGTACTTCATGGCGGCACGCCGCCCCAGCAACACCACGCCCAATTCCACCCCTTCTACCTCAGCACGACCCCCGCGCGCCCAGGGTGAGGCCCCGGCGCGCCCCCGTCGCCGGCGCCGTACCGGTGCCGACGGCAACAACTCCGCGGCCGGCTCCGGCCGGCCGGTGACCGCCTCCGAGGCCGGTCGCCGTGGTTCCGCCGACAGCGGTCGCGGGGTTGCCGAGAGCAAGCAGGCGTCGTACGCCGAGGTCGCACCGACCGTCGTCGACGAGAACCTGACCTTCGACGACCTCGGCGTACCCGCCGGGCTGGTCAAGGCGCTGGCGGCCGCCGGCATCCTCAAGCCGTTCCCGATCCAGGCGGCGACGCTGCCTGACTCGCTGGCCGGCAAGGACGTGCTCGGCCGCGGCCGGACCGGTTCCGGCAAGACCTACGCGTTCGTCCTGCCCGTGCTGGCCCGGCTCACCACGAGCAGCACCAAGCGCCGGCCGAGCCACCCGCGCGCGCTGATCCTGGCGCCGACGCGGGAGCTGGCGACGCAGATCCAGGCCTCCATCACGCCGCTGACCGACGCGCTCGACCTGCGCACGATGACCATCTTCGGTGGCGTCGGCGCGGGTCCCCAGATCACCCAGCTGAAGCGCGGCGTCGACATCGTGATCGCCTGCCCGGGCCGGCTCGAGGACCACGTCAAGACCGGTCACGCCAAGCTCGACCAGGTCGAGATCACCGTGCTGGACGAGGCCGACCACATGGCCGACCTCGGCTTCCTGCCCGCCGTCCGGCGGATCCTGGAGGCGACTCCGGCGAACGCCCAGCGGCTGCTGTTCTCGGCCACGCTGGACGCCGGTGTCGACGTCCTGGTCAAGCGGTTCATGAAGTCGCCGGTCACGCACAGCGTCGACTCGGCGCAGTCGCCGGTGGCCAAGATGACCCATCACGTGCTGCACGTTCAGTCCGACAGCCGGTTGCCGGTGCTCGTCGACCTGACCGCGGCGCCGGGCCGGACGCTGGTCTTCACGCGGACGAAGTACGGCGCGAAGTCGCTCACCAAGAAGCTCATCGCGCAGGGTGTCCCGGCTGTCGAGCTGCACGGGAACCTGTCGCAGGGCGCTCGGACGCGCAACCTGGAGGCCTTCTCCGACGGTTCCGCCAAGACGCTGGTCGCGACCGACATCGCGGCGCGCGGCATCCACGTCGACGACGTGACGCTGGTCATCCACGCCGACCCGCCGATCGAGCACAAGGCGTACCTGCACAGGTCCGGCCGTACTGCCCGCGCCGGCGCCGAGGGCACCGTCGTCACGCTGATGACGGACGACCAGGTCCGCGACGTCCGCGACCTCACCCGCAAGGCCGGTATCGCCGCCACGGTCACCAAGCTCCGCGTCGGCGACCCGCTGCTCGCTGAGCTGGCCCCCGGCGAACGCACCTTCGTCACCCCGACCATCAAGGTGGTCGCCGACGACGACGTACGCCGAGCAGGCGGCGGCGGTCGCGGTCGCGGCGCAGGCCGCGGTGCATCTGGCTCCGCACGAGGCGCCGGCTCCACACGCGGCACCGGCTCAGGCCGGGGCACTGGCTCCGGCTCCGGCAAGAGCGCAGGCGGCCCTCGCTCCGAGCGCTCCGGCTCCGCAACCAGCTCAGGCGCTGGTGCAGGTCGCGGTGCGAGCGGTGGCGGCCGGGGCAACGGCTCCGGTGGACAGGGCGGCGGCCGCACTGGCGGAAGCCAGACTAAGACCCGGTCCCAAGGTCGCGGCGGTTCATCGGCCGCGCCGAAGACCTACAGCACCACCACCCCCGGCGCCAGCAGCCGTCCGGCTGGAGCAGCCGCATTCTCCGCCGGCACCCGTGCCGGTGGCGCGCGGCGTAGCCGTTAGCCAACCACCGGTACGGGCCGGCGACGCGGCCCCGGGCACTAGCCCGCGGCATCGCCGCTAGCTCGCTCCGGCCACTCGCCGGCTCGGCGAGAACTGCTTACCGAGTTGAGCCCACCCAGGCATAGCCTGGGCGGGCTCAACTTTGTTGTGGGGAAGGACAGGCGTGACGGTCAGGACTGTGTTGGGGGAGCTGCCGGCTGGGGAGCTTGGGGTTACTGACTCGCATGATCATCTGTTCTTTCGGAGTGCGTTGCTGCCGGGGCAAGAGCTGGATGATGCCGACGCGGCGGCTGCTGAGGTCAGGGATTTCAAGGCTGCGGGTGGGCAGGCGATCGTGCAGTGGACGCCGTACGGGCTCGGTCGCCGAGCGGCCGACCTGGCCAAGATCTCTGCTGACACAGGGATTCACCTCGTTGCGGCGACCGGGTTGCATCGCGCGGAGCATTACCCCGCTGGGCTGGTGGACGAGGTGCGGCCGCGGCTTGCGGAGATCTTCGTGCGTGAGCTGACCGAGGGGATCGGCGACAGCGGCGTCAAGGCGGGGTTGATCAAGGTCGCCGGCGGGTTCCACGTTCTTGATGAGCACGCGCGGGTGGTGATGATCGCCGCCGCCGCGGCGCAGCACGCGACCGGGGCGCCGATTGCCATCCATCACGAGCTGGGGAGCGCGGCGGACGCAGTACTGGATCTGCTGGTCGACGAGTCCGGCGTCGCGCCGGAGAGTGTGATCCTCGGGCATCTCAACCGATTCCCGGATCATCGGTTCCACCTCGAACTGGCCGCGCGGGGATCGTTCCTCGCCTTCGACGGCCCGTCGCGAGCCAACAACGCGACCGATCCACGCCTTTTCGACTGCCTCGCCGCGCTCATCGACGCCGGGTACGCCGACCGCCTGCTGCTCGGCGGCGACACGACCACCGCCCGAGCCCGGGCAGCCACCGGCGAAGGCCCCGGCATCCCCTACCTGCTGACCGGCCTACGACCGCGCTTGGTCCGTACCTTCGGCGCTGAGATCGCGACACAACTCTTCATCGACAATCCGGCTCGTGCGTTCGTGACTCGCGGTACCGTTCGCTCGTGAACACGATCGCGCAGATCTTCGTCGTCCTCGCCGGTGTCTTCCACCTTGCCGTCTTCGCGATGGAGAGCCTGCTCTTCATGAAGCCGAGCACCTACAAGCGGTTCCTGATCCCGAACGAGGCCGAGGCAACGATCTCCAAGCCGTGGGCCTTCAACCAGGGCTTCTACAACCTGTTCCTCGCCCTCGGCGCGATCGGCGGACTGATCGCCGGTGGCGACAAGGGCCACGCGATCGCGCTGTTCGCCTGCGCTTGCATGGCCGGCGCCGGCATCGTGCTGATCGCCTCGGACCGCCGGATGGGCCGGTCGGCCGTGCTGCAGGCGGGACCGCCGATCATCGCGCTCGTCCTCGCCGCCGTTGCCTGACCTCCATCAAGTGCACTTGAACTCACCGCGTTGACTTCAAGTGCACTTGATGGATGAGGCTGCTCGGCATGACGACAACCGCCGACCAGCCGGCCGACACCGCGATCGAACCCCGGGCCGCCGGCGTGCTGGCGCCGCAGTACCGGGCGCTGACGATCGGGATGGTCGCGCTGATCACCCTGATCGCGTTCGAGAACCTCGCCGTCACCACCGCGATGCCGACCGTGGCGCAGGCGCTCGACGGGCTGGCGCTGTACGCGCTCGCGTTCGGCGGCCCGCTCGCGTCGAGTGTGGTCGCGATGGTCGTATCGGGCACCTGGAGTGATCTGAAGGGCCCGATCCGGCCGCTCTGGTACGGCACCGGCTGGTTCCTGCTCGGTCTGATCATCGCCGGAGCCGCGCCGACGATGGAGGTGCTGGTCGCCGGTCGGATCATTCAAGGCTTCGGCGGCGGTCTGGTCACAGTCGCCCTGTACGTCGTCGTCGGACACCTGTACCCGCCGGAGCTCCGGGCCCGGATCTTCGCCGCCTTCGCCACCGGCTGGGTCGTGCCGTCGCTGGTCGGGCCGGCGATCGCCGGGCTGATCGTCGAGCACACGAGCTGGCGGATCGTGTTCCTCGCAGTACCGGCGCTGGCCGTTCCGGCGGTGCTCGTGATGTGGCCCGGGCTGGCCGGTGCCAACGCCGGGTCGGTCGTGAAGGCGGGATCTTTGTGGGATCGGCAGGCACTCTGGGCGATCGCGGCGGCTGTCGGCGTCGGGGTATTGAGCTACGGCGGTCAGCAGAGGGGCACGCTGCAGGTTGTTTTGGTTGTGCTGGGGCTGGCCGGGGTTGCGGTCTTCGCGCCGAAGTTGTTGCCCAAGGGAACGTTCCGGATCTCGTCCGGGCTGCCTGCAGTCATCGCGTTGCGCGGGCTGGTCGCGGCGGCGGGGTTCGGCGCTGAGGTGTTCCTGCCGCTGATGCTGACTCGCGAGCGGGGGCTGTCGCCGGCGTTCGCCGGGCTGGTACTGACGGTCAGCGCGCTCTCCTGGACGACGGCGTCGTGGTACCGGGGCCGGCCGGTCCAGCCGTTCTCGCACTCGGTCTTCCTGCAGGCCGGCATGGTCTCGATCGTCCTGGGCATCGTGACCGCGACCCTCACGCTCAACCCGCACGTCCCGGTCATCGTCGGCATCCTCGGCTGGGGCCTGACCGGCCTCGGCATGGGTACCGTCTTCCCGACCGTCTCGGTACTGGTCCTCGAGTACTCGACTCGCGAGGAACAGGGCTCCAACAGCTCCGCCCTCCAACTCAGCGACGCCCTCGCCACAGCCACGGTGTTGGCCATCGGCGGCACCCTCTTCGCCGCCATCTACCCCCACTCACCCACCACGGCCTACCTAACCGCCTTCGGCCTACCCGCCTTGCTCGCCCTGATCGGCGTCCTGGCCGGGAGGCGGACCGCCACCACACGCCAACCCGCCTGAGCGCCCACCACCCGACCCATGCTGAGCGCGGCCGCGTTCGGCCTCGCCGGCTTGGTGTGTGGTGGCGCTCCGCTAGTCCTTCGCTCCGGTAACCGCGATGCTGGCGCCGAGGCCGATGATCATCAGGCCACCGGTGCCGCCGACCATTTCGAGCCGGCGAGGTGAGCGGGCGAACCAGTTCCTCGCCGTGCCCGCCACGAGCGCCCAGAGGCCGTCGGAGCAGAGCGCGATGAGCAGGAAGACCGTGCCCAGGAGCAGGATCTGCACCGACGCCGAGGTGCTCGCGTTCTTGTCGACGAACTGCGGCAGGACGGCCGCGAAGAACACCGCCGTCTTCGCGTTCGTCACGCCGACCAGGAAGCCCTGACGTAGCGCCCGGCGAGCGCTCCCCGGCTTGACGCCGCTGCTCAGCGCCTCGGCCAGCGACTTGCGAGAGCGGAAGGCGTGCACGCCGAGATAGACGAGGTACGCCGCGCCCGCCAGCTTCACGATCGTCAGCGCGATCGCACTGGCCGCAATCAGCGCCCCGAGGCCGAGCGACACCGCATCCAGCATCACCGCGGCCCCCACGGTGTTGCCGAGCATCGTCAGCACCGCCTCACGCCGCCCGACGGTCAGCGCGCGCCCGACGATGAACAGCACGCTCGGCCCAGGCACGACGATGATGATGAATGCGGTGATCGCAAAGGCGACCAGGTGATGAGCGGAAGGCATCTCCTCAGGGTAGGTGGCTCGCCGCCCTGCCGCCCGGAGTTTTTCGCGCCTCGGAGCAGACCTTCGACCACCTTCGAAACGGTTTTCCGGTCTAGTCCGAGCTGGCACGGTGAGGATCCCGAATCGTCGATCCCGAGGGACCCCATCCACATGCAGACACACAGCCGGCGTACCGTCCTGGGCTTCGCCGCCGCGGCGGTCGCCGCTCCCATTGTCCTGTCGGCCGGTCAGGCCAGCGCCTCCGGCACACTCACCTTCGCGCAGTCCACCGACGCGTGGACCCAGATCAACCAGGCCAGGGCGAGTACGTCGTACTGGGCCTTCGATCGCGATCGCGCCAAAGCCGGGCTCGAGTTCGGCGGCAGCGGACTCTGGCGATCGATGTTCCGGTTCAGCATCGCCGAGCTGGCCGCTGGTGTGATCGAGTCGGTCAGCTTCTCGATCGTTCTCGACCACACACCGGGTCCGAATCCGACGCCGGTCGAGCTGTGGTCGACGGCTCCGATCGACCCCGACGTACCGGTGACCTGGAACACCTTCGCCGGCTCATGGCTCGGTCTGGTCGCTTCGGCATCAGGTGCCGCCTATCCCGGCGCCGGGCAGCCGGACCAGAAGCTGACCTTCGCCATCGGGCCGGACGTCGTGCAGCAGGCTGTGGACGCGCAGCACCAGTTCGTGACGCTGGGGCTTCGGGCTCCCAACGAGGGCGACCGGCTCCAGTGGAAGAAGCTCTACGGCGACAGCGCCAAGTTGGAGGTGACGTACCACCGCTGAGCCGTTGTCCGACCGCGCCCGGGTGGGAAAGATCACCTGGGCGTGGTCAGCGCGTTGACCCCGGTGGAAGCGGGCGACTACCTTTCGGGGGACAACCTGCGGTGCCATGAGGGAAACCGGTGAGAGACCGGTACGGCCGCGCCACTGTGAACGAGCTTGCTCGTGAGTCAGGACGCTCAGGCACCAGCAGCCTTTCGATTAGGGACGCGCACTTCCCTAGGAGGTCTCCGATGTCGGCAACCACGCCTGCTCGCTCAGTCGCAGTCCCGGCCATCTCGCCCCGGCTGCTCGCGATCGCTCTCGTCACCGTCGTCCTGGCGCTGATGCTCGCGTACCTCGTCGGCTTCGACCAGGGCGCCCTGTCGCGCTCGGGCATGTACCTGCACGAGCTGATGCACGACGGCCGGCACCTGCTCGGCGTCCCGTGCCACTGAGTCCTGCCGTAGTACCACCTCTCTGAACGACAGGACTGCCATGCGCACCTTCGGATCCCTCCTGGTGCGCGGACTGATCGTCGGACTCTTCGCCGGCCTGCTGGCCGGAACCTTCGCGTACGTGATGGGCGAATCGCACATCGACTCCGCGATCGCGATCGAAGAGGCCAACGCGGCCGCGCACAGCCATGACGACGGCTCGACCGCCGGGCACAGCCACGAGGCCGAGGAGAAGCCCCTCATCAGCCGTGACGGCCAGCGAGCCGGGCTGTTCCTGGCCACCTCCCTGTACGGCGTTGCGCTGGGCGGCATCTTCGCGGTCGGCTTCACGCTCCTGCGCCGCCGCCTGCGGACCAGCAGCGACTCGTACGCCGCCCTGGGGCTGGCCGCCGCCGGGTACGTCGGGATCGTGCTGATCCCGTTCCTCAAGTACCCACCGAACCCGCCCGCGGTCGGCGACCCCGACACGATCACCAAGCGGACGATCACCTACCTGCTGACCCTGGTGATCGGCCTGCTCGCCGTCTGGGCCGGCGTCGCCGCGTCGCGCTGGTCGGCCCGCTTCGGCACTGCTCCCTGGATCCGGCTGGCCGTCGGTGGAGGCGCGTTCCTGCTGACCGTGGTCGCCGCGTACCTGTTGCTGCCCGCGATCAACGAGGTTCCGGAGACGTTCCCCGCTACGCTGCTCTGGAAGTTCCGGCTGGCCTCGCTGGGCACCCAGACCACGCTCTGGCTGCTCCTCGGGCTCGGCTACGCGGCGGCGATCGACCGTCGTACGGCGAAGGTCGACTCTGAGGTGGTTGCCGCTTGACGTCTCTGACGCTGGTCGCGCATGCGCTGACTCCCGCCCTCCGGGGCCTGGTCCTCGGCGGTGACGCCGCACCCGACCCTGCTGGGGTCGAGGCGGCGCGCGAGCTGAAGATCGTCGCCGACGAGATCTACTGCGGGCCGGAGACGGCCGCGCTGGCCACGGCGTCGGCGCTGGGGTTGTCGCCCGTCGTGGTGCCGGCGCTGCGAGACCGGGAGTACGGCGACTGGACCGGGCGCGAGCTGGAGGAGTTGCTCGAGGCATCGCCGGGTGCGGTGGCGACCTGGCTCGAGCGTCCGCACACGGCCCCACCCGGTGGCGAGACCGAGAACGACGTCATCACGCGGGTGGCCGACTGGCTCGGCGACCTGACTCGGTCTGCGGGCGCTGGGGGTTTCGGCGGCTCCGACGCGGATGGCTCCGGGGTTGTGGATAACGGCGACCGGGGCCAGGCGGATCGGCGTACGGTGGCTGCGGTGGTGCACCCGGCGGTGGTCCGGGCGGCCGTGCTCTACGTCCTCGACGCACCCGCCGAGTCCCTGCGGCATGTCGACGTACGCCCTCTGTCGGTCCTCCACCTGTCGGCCCACGCCGGCAACTGGTCACTCGCCTTCCGCTGAGTCACGACCTGCCCCCGGCCGCCTGTGCTTGCCGGGGGCAACCGCATTGGTGCTTCGGGCATCGATTTCCCACCGGCGCCGACCGGATTGCCACTTTTGGCATAGACTTTTTCATTGTCGGTGACTGCGTCTGTACCTACCGTAAGCGGAGCCGAGTCGTGAGCGTGAGGCCACCGACCGGCGCCGAGCCCGGCTCATCGAGCCGGGACGAGGGAGGAACAGATGAATCGTCGTAGACGCCTGACCGCGGTGCTGGTGGGAACAGCAGTCGCGGTCGTGGGTGGGGCGAGTCTTGCCGAAGCGCTGCCCGGCGGTCCGTGGGCATCGTCGTCGAGTCCGCAGGCCGTCAACTTCGCCGGCTGGAAGCCTGCCGGATACTCCTACGGGAGCTGGCAGGGATACAAGGAGGATGCGGGGCGCGGTTCGCGCATCCAGGACTGGTCCGCATCCCGGGCAGTGTCGGGGTACAACGGTGGTGACCGGGGAGCCTTCACCCAGCACGACTGGTACTCCAACGGGAACTACTGCTACGTGAGCTCCTGGTCCGACGCCGGCGGCGGCATCTCGTGCCAGACGGGTTGGCACGGGCACGGTTCGAGCAACTCGGGCTCGAACGCGAGCAGCTCCTGGAAGTACTGGGAGACCTGGAACGGTGTCGACCCGACCGGGAACAGCGGTCGCGGCCAGATGAAGACGTGCTGGAACGTGGTGTCGGCTCCCGACACCTGCGCGAGCGGGTCGTACCTGCGTGGCGCGAAGTACGACGACTGACGCCGACCGGCCCGACATCCAGCTAGCAGAGAACAGGTAGACCATGGGGTCGTCCCCGATCATCGAACTAGACGCAGTGTCCTTCCGTTACGGCCGTCGTGAGGTACTGCGCGAGGTATCCGTAGGGATCGGGGACGGCCTCACCTTTCTCGTCGGTGAGAACGGTGCCGGCAAGACCACCTTCTTCCGGCTGCTGCTGGGGGCCGAGACACCGCGGTCCGGCCGGATCGATCTGCTGGGACAGCGGACCGGCCGGCTGAGCGGCACCCAGCTGCGCCGTCAGATCGGCTATCTGCCGCAGGACTTCAGCTATCCCGGCCATATGCGGGTCCGCGACTTCGTCGCCTACATGGCCTGGTTGAGGCAGTTGCCGACCGCAAGCATCGACGAAGCGGTGACGAAGGCGCTGGCCACGGTCGGACTGGCGGACCGGGCCGGCGAGCGGCTCGACCAGCTGTCAGGTGGCATGGTTCGCCGCGCCGGTATCGCACAGGCTCTGGTTCACGGCCCACAGCTGTTGCTGCTCGACGAACCGACTGTCGGGCTCGATCCAGGCCGCCGGGTGAAGATGCGCGAGCTGCTGGTCGAACTGTCGGCGACGGTCGCGATCGTCTGCAGCACTCATCTGCTCGAGGACGTCGATCTGACCGACGGGAAGATGGTCGTACTGGCTGGCAGCCGGGTCGTCTACGAGGGAACCTCGCGGGCTTTCGGCGACCTGGTCAGGGCGGGCGAGACGACCGCTTCCACCTTCGCGTCGCCGCTGGAGCAGGCGTTCCTGCGGCTGACCGGCGTGGACGGAGAGTCCGAATGAGCGCCGCCGGTACCACCCTGCGTCAGACGCCACCGGCCGCGGAACCGGGCCTGCGGAAATCCTCTCCATGGTGGCTGGCGGACCGCCTGGCGTTGTGGACCTGCGCGCTGCTGCTCCCGGTCCTGCTGGGGTTGGCCAGCTACGGCCTGGTCTCGGAGTTCGATCTCTGGCGGTTCGAGTATCCGCGTGCTGCCGATCGTCCGGGCGTCTACCTCTTCTTCGCGGGCCCGGTTCTGGCCGGTGTCTGTGCCTGGAACGCCTACCGCTGGCGCCTCAGCCTCAAGGGCCTGCAGGAGGGGCTTCCCGTCCCGGGACTGATCTGGCGAGCGAGCTGGCTCCCGGTCGGGATCGTCGCCGTGCTTGTCCACTGCATCGTGGTCACGACTCACCTGGTGATCGCCCGCGTATCCGGAGCGATCGGCGAGATCGATCCGCGAGCCCTCCTGGTGCAGTTCATCGCCGTGCTGGCCTGCTGTGCTTTCGGGGCCCTGATCGGTGGAGTGAGCAACGGTCCGCTCGCCGCACCCGCCTTGCTGTTGGGAATGCTTGCCGCGAACACCTTGCTGGCGCAGTGGGGATTTCGGCGATTCACCCAGGTCGGTACCGGCGCTGCCGACTTCGTCGATCTTCGGTATGCCGGTGGCTACCTGTGGCCCAAGGCGGCCCTGTATGTGGCCGTCGTACTGCTCGCCCTACCGCTGCGCTGGTCATCTTGGGGGCGCCTGGCCGACCTGCTGCGGACGACTGCTTTGACCGTGGCAGCGGTGGTCTCGGTGATCCTGGTCTGGGTCTACTCAGGACCCATGCTCGAGCTGCATCCGGAGCCTCGACAGTGTGCCGGCTCCAGCCCGGAGGTCTGTGTGCCGATGTCCATGGTCTCCAAGCGGGCCGAGATCGACGCCGCGGTCGGCCGGGCCGTCACCGCCCTCCGAGCTGGCGGCGTCACCTCGGGACCGGCCCGGGTCGACGTCATCTCGCGGGGTGCCACGTCGGTGCCGAAGGGCCAGGCCGGCCTGCTAGTGTCCGGCGCGACCCTGCATGACGAACGCGCGCTCCGCCGGGAGGTCGCGCGGGCGTTCTCCGGGGCGCAGATGTGCGACGACCTGACCGCGACGGCGGGTCCGCCGGACAACGTGATCATGTCTCGGGCCGCACTGGACGGCTGGCTGCAGACCCGGACGGATTCGGTGGAGGACGGCTCGTTTCCGCCGGAAGCTGTGCAGGCCCTCGATCGGGGGACCAAGGAGGAGCAGCATCGAGCGCTGGCGACCTTGTTCACCGGCGTCTGGAACTGTTCGGCCTCCGTGGCGCTGCCCAGATGAGTCTCTCCCCGAGCTCCGTACGGTTGCCGGTGCTGTACTTCGTCCGCTCGCGCTGGACGCTGCGCACCGGCGTGATCCTGCTCGCCCTGCTGGCGCTGTCCTACTGTCTGCAGGGTCAGAACATCGGAGTTCCCTTCGTGCCGGGCGACGCGGTGGTACGCAGCTCGCCGCTGCTGCCGGTCATCCTGACGATTCCGCTCGCAGGTGCGACTGCGACGGCGATGGCGACCTTGGAGTCGATGGTCGCTTCTTCACGTCTGACCGGCGCCCGGCTGTTCTGGGCCCTCGTGCTGACCGTCGTGGCCGTCGGTCTCGCGGCAGCGGCGGCCAGTGGGGCGGAGGAGGCCGGTACGGTCGCAACGGCAGCGAGGAACGCGGCGGCATTCCTCGGAGCCGGACTGGCCGGCGCCGCGCTGCTGGGCGCTGACCTGGCCTGGTTGCCGTCGTGTTTACTTGCCCTCTGCACCTTTTTCTTCGGGAAGAACATCGACAACGAGGTGCGCGGCTGGGCGTGGCTGCTGCACCCGGCCGCTGACTCTGCCGCGACGGTGATCAGTATCGGACTGCTGGTGTCCGGCGGTGGGTTGTTCGCGCTGCTCGATTCCAGTGGGTGGCTGCGACGAAAGGCGGCGATCGGATGAGTGTCCTGCGGAGGTTGGCCGGTGACAGTACTCCGGCGCGGGTGCTGACAGGGGCCGCCGTACTGATCGCGGCGGTGCTGCTGATCTGGGCGGCGCACGGGATCCGGAGTGTGCGAGCTGACTCGGAGGAGCTGGACTGGCTGCGGGCGGACGGGACCCGGAGTACGGCGAAGGTTCTCGAGTTGGGGCTGGCGGATGATCGTGGGGTGGCGCAGACGGTGTGGGTGGCCGGGCCGGACGGGCAGGAGTGTTTCGTCGACCTGGCGCACAGCGAGTTGCCGGGGCGCACGGTTGGTGGGGAGATCCCTGTTGTGCTGGATCCGCGGGAGCGGGGCGCGTGTACCGGCGTCGGGACGGACATGATCGATCGGGGGTTCGCCGGGGAGTACGTGCGGCGGGCCGGACCGCCCGTGGTCCTGCTGTTGGTGCTGGTCGTCGTAGCGATTGCTGCCCGGCGACGCCTCGATACCGTGCGAACCAGCTGAGCCGGCTCTTCCCGTCCGGGGCTTCGGGTGCCACACTGCCGGGAGCCCAAGGTGAGGTTTCGGTGACAGCGTGCTGACGGGGAGTCGCGATGCCGGGAGAGCTCGACGCACGGTTCGAGGCGAACCATGCGCTGCTGGTTGCCGCGCGTGAGCGGTTGCAGGCGGCGGTCGACGCGGAGACTGCGAGCAAGCAGGACCGTACTCGGCTGGACACGGTCAACGACCTCCTGAGGCCGGTGCTGACTGCCGAGGCCGATGCCTCGGGCAACGTCGTACCGGTGCAGCGGTACCGGCACTTCTGGTCCGTCGATGTCGAGGGTCAGGGGCGGGCCGTCGAAGTACTGGGTGATCTGTCGTCGGCGCGCAACGTGGCCTTACTGGTGCCTGGGATGGGCAACTCGCTGGAGACTTTCGGCGGGCAGGCGGACCGTGGTGAGGCGATCCGGCATGAGGCTGGGCCTGGTACCGCCGTGATCGTCTGGCTCGACTACGACTCGCCGCAGGGGATCCCCGCCGCGATGAGCAAGGCGCCCGCGCTGGAGGCCGCGCCTCGCCTGGCCGCCTTCATCGACTCGGTGTCCGAGGTCAAGTTGCCCTCGGCAATGGTTACGGTGGTCGGCCACAGCTACGGCACCGAGGTGGTCGGGCAGGCCCTGCTGAACGGCGCGCACCCGGACAGGGTGGTCATGACCGGCAGCCCGGGCATCGACAAACACGTCGACCAGGCAACGGACCTGGTCGCGCCGCCGACGCGCCTGTACGTCGAACGCGCACCGGGCGATTACGTCGCCTACACCCAATGGCATGGCCCCGATCCCGCCGACTTCCCCGACGCGATCCGGATGGCAACAGCCGATCCGCTGGCCTCCGACGAGGCGGTCTCCGTGCACTGGCACAACGAGTACTACCGAACCAACAGCGAATCCCTGCGCAACGTCGGCCGAGTGGTCCGCGGCGACCTCGCCCACATCTCGAGAACCGACACCACCCCGATGCAAGAAACCCACCTGGCCTGGGGCCCCGGCCTCCGAAAGCTCTCCGGCGCAGCCGCCAAGGTGTATGACGGTGTAGTGGCAGTCACCAACCCCACCCGCGAAACAGCCCGCCGCGCCACCGAAACCTCCCGCCGCCCCGACGGCTCCCATCAGCCTGCCGACGGCTCCCGCCAGCCCGCGGACGGCTCTCGCCGGCCCGGCAGCGTCCCGGACGGAGCGCGTATCCCGTCGAGACCCGTTGGCCCAGCGCACTCACGACAACCCCGGGGGCCGCAGCGATGACCGACGCCCGAGAGTTCCTCCGCGAAGAACTACTCGCGGTCGCAGCAATCGTCGTACCAACCCAGCGCCCGGTAGTCACCCACGACCCCGGCCCTGTAAACCCCGGCGCCCTCTTCGACGGCCGGGCCCCCGCCACCGTCTCCAGCGTCACCGTAGAAACCGGCAACCCAACCTCACCCGACCCAGCCTGGGCCATAGCCGCCGCCTCCGCCGCCCTCCAAGCCCGAGGCTGGCAAACCGAAACCACCCCACCAGAAGCCGGCCACCACCGCCTATCCGCCCACCACAACGGCTTCGACATCACAGTCCACGCCTGGACCACAGACTGGCGAATAACCTTCACCGGCCAAACCCCACGCACCGACTAGTTCCCCACGCACCCGTCCGACGAGTGGGTCAGCTGGTGGCTTCTCGTTCGGCGGCGCTTCGGAGGACGCAGAATTCGTTGTGTTCTGGGTCTTGCATGACGACCCAGCCGGTGCCGTCGGGCTCTCGGAAGTCTGCGGTGATGGTGGCGCCGAGGGTGAGGAGCCATTCGACTTCGGTGTCGCGGGGGCCGTCGGGGACCAGGTCCAGGTGGAGGCGGTTCTTGGTGGTCTTCTCGTCGTTGTTCTGTTCGAAGAGGAGGTTCACCTCGGGGGTGTTCACCGCGGCGTACTGCTCGCCGGGGAAGTCGTCCGCGGGGCGCTCGGCGCGGAGTACCTTGAGCCAGAAGCCGGCCAGTTCGTAGGGGTCACGGGCGTCGAAGGTCACCGTGCGCACAACTGAGGTCATGGGCAAAACAATAGGCAAGGAGAAGTGCATCTCCTTGCCACAACCAATTTATAGCGCAGGGGTGGGCTTGCCGCAAGGCCCGGGGTGTGCTGGAGAATCACTCGCCGTAGCCAGAAACCTGAACAAAATCAGGGCAAAAGCGACCTTGGGGGGATTGTGAATGATTGACGTGATCATCGCCGGTGGCGGACCGACCGGCATGATGCTGGCCGCCGAGCTGCGACTGCACGGCGTCCAGGTGGTCGTCCTGGAGCGGCTCCTGGAGCCGTCTCCGATCGTCCGTTCGCTCGGTATGCACGCGCGCACCGTGGAGGTGATGGACCAGCGCGGGCTGCTCGAGCGGTTCCTGGCGCTCGGCACGAAGTACCCGGTGGGCGGCTTCTTCGCCGGCATCCGCAAGCCGGCGCCGGAGCACCTCGACACCAACCACCCGTACACGCTGGGCATCCTCCAGCCAGTCACCGACCGTGTGCTGACCGAGTACGCCGCTGAGGTCGGCACCGACATCCGGCGCGGAGCCGAGCTGGTCGGGCTGAGCCAGGACGACGACGGCGTGACGGTCGAGCTGGCTGACGGTACCGAACTCCGCTCGCGTTACCTTGTGGGCTGCGACGGCGGCCGCAGTACGGTGCGGAAGCTGATCGGCGTCGCGTTCCCCGGCCAGGAGGCGACCAGGGAGGCGCTGCTGGCCGAGCTGAAACTGACCGCGTCGCCGGAGACCGTCACCGAGGTGATGACCGAGGTCCGCAAGACCGAGCTGTGGTTCGGCGCGGGGCCGGTCGGGGACGGGATGTACCGCGTCGTAGTACCGGCCGCCGGGGTGTCGGAGAATCCGCGGATCCCACCGACCATCGAGGAGATCAGCAAGCAGATGATCGCCACGGCCGGTACCGACTTCGGGGTGCACTCGCCGAGCTGGACGTCCCGGTTCAGCGACGCCACGCGGCTCGTGGAGCAGTACCGGACCGGCCGGGTGTTGCTGGCCGGCGATGCGGCGCACGTGCACCCGCCGATCGGTGGGCAGGGCCTCAACCTCGGCATCCAGGACGCGTTCAACCTCGGCTGGAAGCTGGCCGCCGAGGTCAACGGCTGGGCACCGGATGGCCTGCTCGACAGCTACCACGTCGAGCGGCACCCGGTTGCTGCCAGCGTCTTGGACAACGTCGTCGCCCAAGGCGTGATGATGTCCAACGATCCCGCCGGACAGGCCGTACGCCGCCTGGTGTCCGACCTGATGGACTTCGACGAGGTGAACCGGTACCTGACCCAGCTGATCATGTCGGTCGACATCCGGTACGACTTCGGCGACGGCCCGCATCTCCTCGGTCGCCGGCTGAAGGACGTGGTCCTGAAGCACGACCGCCTGTACGCCCTGATGCATCAGGGCCGCGGCCTGCTCCTGGATCAGTCCGGCAAACTCTCGATCGGCGGCTGGGCCGACCGGGTCGACCACGTGGTCGACGGCAGCGACGAACTGGATTTCCCCGCCGCCCTGCTGCGCCCGGACGGGCACGTCGTCTGGATCGGCGAGGACCAGCAATCCCTGGAAACCCAACTGGGCAAGTGGTTCGGCGCGGCCGTCTGAGTTCAGTGCTGCCAGCTCTTGTAGACGAACTCGAGACTGTAGCCGTCCGGATCTAACACATTGGCCGCGTAATAGCGGGGGTCGTAGTAAACGCGTGCAGCCGGTACGCCGTTGTCTGTGGCCCCCGCTTCGATCGCCGCCGCGTAGGCCGCATCCACCTCCGCCTCACTGTTCGCGACAAACCCGACGTGCGCGGCGCGACTGTCCACGTCACCGGACCGAAGCCAGAAGAAGATCCGCCCATCGGCGCCGAACCCCTTGAGATCCGGGTGCCCCGGCGGACCGTCGGCTCCGTCGTAGTCGACCCGAGTCGTGATGCCGAGTGGCGCCAAAACCCTTGTATAAAAGGCGATCGAGCGATCGAGCTCACTCACCGAGATGAAAACATGGTCGAGCATCCTGCTCCTTAAATGAGGAAACCGCCGGAGACTTCGATGGACTGAGCATTGACCCCGCGGTTCTCGTCGGACAGCAGGCTCGCGACGACGCGTCCCACTTCCTCCGGTTCACCGACCCGTCCCAGTGCCGTCTGCGAAGCCAGCAACGCCTCGAACTCATCGGTCAGCCCGCCGCCGAGCTCCGTCCGAATCGCTCCAGGCGCGATCGAGTTGGCCCGGATCCCGCGCGCACCGAACTCCTTGGCCATGTACCGCGTGAGCACTTCCAGCCCACCCTTGAAACTCGCGTACGGCGCAACTCCGACGGTCGCCGTCCGGCTGGTAGCACTGACCATGTTGACGATCTGCCCACCATCGACCATCAACGGCAACAAGGCCTGCGTCAAAAAGAACGGCCCCTTCAGATGCACCTTGAACAACCCGTCGAACTCATCCTCGGTCACCGTAGCGATGGGGTTGTAAAGCCCGTACCCCGCGTTGTTCACCAGGTACTCAAACCCATCCCGCCCCCACGTCTCCCGCAAAGCCACCCGAACCTCACCGACAAACCCCGCGAACGAAGAACTGTCCGCCACATCCAGCTTCAACGCCGCCGCCGTACCGCCGCCCGAGACGATCTCCTTCACAACCCGCTCAGCAGACTCCGGATTGTTGTTGTAGGTAAGCAGAACCCCCATGCCCCGCTCGGCACAGGCAATAGCGGTAGCAGCCCCGATACCACGGCTGCCCCCGGTAACAATCACGATGCTCAACTGACTCGCCTTCCCGATTCGTTGAACCGAGTCAACGCTCAGAACGCCCCCCAAGGAAGGCCGTCTCTTCCTGGGTGCCCCACACCCAGGATCAACGCCGCGAGATCAGCAGCGAAACCGACTCCTCGTCGAGCGGTTCGTAGCCTGGATCCGCGCGACGACGCCGACCTCACGCCGATACGCCGGCACCGACAACGAAATCTCATCCACGGCGCCACAGGACCGAGGTGGAGCGGGTGGATGCATCCGCTCGGGCAAGTCGATAACCATGCTCGGCCAGCCAATCGACGGTGTTGGCCAGAACCTCAGGACTCCAGAAGAGCGTCACGAACCCGTTCATCATCAACCGGTAGTCGACAGAGTTGTCGAGAGCGCGGTCGGGATCGAATGCGACCATGGCCGCCGCCCTGGTCTGGACTTCCGCGGTGGCTGCGTGGGGGAGATGGCCCCCACGCAGCTCCGGGTGGTCAGGCTTGGGTGAGGGTTTGGGATTGTTTGCCTAGGCCTTGGATTTCGCATTCGACGGTGTCGCCGGCTGACAGGTACGGGAAGCGGCCGGAGAGGGCTACGCCTTCGGGGGTGCCGGTGTTGACGATGTCGCCCGGGTCGAGGGTCATGTACTGGGAGAGGTCTCGGATCAGGGCGGCTACCGAGAAGATCATGTCTCGGGTGTTGGAGTCCTGGCGGGGCTCGCCGTTGACCCAGGACTTCAGGGCCAGGTCCTGCGGGTCGGAGATCTCGTCAGCGGGGACCAAAGAGGGGCCCAAGGGGTTGAAGGTCTCGCAGGACTTGCCCTTGGACCACTGGCCGCCGGAGACCTCCAGCTGCAGGGCCCGCTCGGAGACGTCGTTGGAGATGGTGTAGCCGGCGACGCAGGCCAGGGCTTCCTCGTCGGTGGTGAGGTAGCGGGCGGTCTTGCCGATGACTACGGCCAGCTCGACCTCCCAGTCGGTCTTGGTCGAGCCGCGGGGGACCAGGATGTCGTCGTTGGGGCCGACGACGGTGTTCGGGTGCTTGTAGAACAGGACCGGGTTCTTCGGCGGCTCGGCGCCCGACTCGGCCGCGTGGGCGGCGTAGTTCAGGCCGATGCAGACGACCGCGCCGGGCTTCGCGATCGGGGCGCCCACGCGGAGCCCCTCGACCGAAGCCACCGGCAGGGAGCCATCAGCCAGCGCGGTGCGGGTACGAGCGATGCCGTCGGAGGCGAGGAAGGCGCCGTCGATGTCGGCGGTGACGGAGCTCAGGTCGTAGACGGTGCCGTCGGTGGCGCGCACGTACGGGCGCTCCTCGCCGACCGCGCCGAGGCGCAGCAGTTCCACAAACACTCCTAAGAGAGAGTCAGAGTTGGTCGAACACAGGCCGCAACCGGGCCCGGGACGCTTCGATATGTGCCTTCATCGCGGCCGCCGCCTCAACCGGGTCACCCTTGCGAACAGCGGCCACGACGGTCTTGTGCTCGCGCAACGCCTTGGTCGCGATCCCGCCGCCGTAGTACAGCCGGAACAGGTGCAGGTGACAGTGCGTGCGCGCGAAGGACTGCCGAGCTGTCTCGTTGCCCGACAGCTCCAGCACCAGGTCGTGGAACCGCTGATCGTGCGCGGCCATCGCCTTGTAACTGTCGTAGTCAGGACGATCCGGTACGTCGGTGTAGCTCAGCATCTCGTCCTTCAACCGAGCCATGTCCTCGGCTCCGGTCCGCTCAGCCGCCCGGCCGGCCGCCCACGGCTCGATGTGCAGCCGGTACTCGAACAGGTCCTCGAACTCCTCGCGAGTCAGCCGCGAAGACACCCGATACCCCCGCAGCGGCTCCTTGATCACCAGCCCGTCCGACTCCAGCCGGGCCAGCGACTCGCGGATCGGCGTCTGGGAGATACCCAGCTCGCGGGTCAGCGCGTCGATGTTCAGCCGGGTGCCCGGCTCGACCACGCTGTCCATGATCAGGCCCTTGACGGTCTCGTAGACGTCGTCGCTCAGCACCTGCCGTTGAGGCAGCCGGGCGAGCTGCCCCGCCAGACCCACATGCGCATCTGTCACAGTCGCTCCTCCCGAAGCCCCATCATGCCCGACCGGCGGTGTGCACAGTCGTTATGACGACAAGTCTTGACGCCACCAGTGTGAAGCGGCAGCATCAGCTACGCAATATCCTATAGGATCTTTGAGGAGCCAGCCCCATGACCGTCCACTCGATCTACCGGAAAACCGCCGCCGGGCTGGCCGTCGTTGCGCTGGCCGCAACCGGCTGCAGCACCAAGAGCTCCAACGACGCCACCGGCACCTCCGGAGACGATGCTTCCACCGGTACTTCGAGCGGCCCGGTCGAGCTCAAGGACGGTTCGAGCGTCAAGCTTGCCCTCATCCCCGGTGGCGCGCACCCCTATTTCCAGCCCTGGAAGACCACCGCCGAGCAGGACAAGACCGATTTCAAGCTCGGTGGTGTGACGTTCAACGAAACCGGCGAGTGGGACCAGGGCAAGCAGAACAACGTGATCAACTCGCTGGCCGCCCAGGGCTACAACGCGTTCGGCATCTTCGGGGTGTCGCCGACCGACATCAACTCCACCTTCGAGGACCTGAAGTCGAAGGGCTTCGCGGTCGGCTCGCTGGCCTCCTGCCCGGCCGGTGACACCAACTCGGCCGACTTCTGCCTGTCCACCGACGTCGAGGCAGCGGCGTACAAGGCGACCAAGGCGACGATCGAGGCGATCGGCGGCGAAGGCACGATCGTGCACCTGACCGGCAACAACGTCGACTCGAACACCCAGCGCCGGATCGCCGGCGTCAAGAAGGCCATCGCCGAGACCAACGGCAAGGTGACCGAGCTGCCGGTGATCACCGACATCGACAAGGACCTGCAGACCGCGCAGAAGGCGGTCGCCGACCTGCTTGCGTCGAAGGGCAAGGAGATCAAGGGCATCGTCACCACCGCCTACAACCCGGCCGTGGCCGCCGCCGACGGGGTTGCCAGCAGCAAGCTCCCGATCAAGGTGGTCGCGATCGACGACGACGCCAAGATCCTGTCCGGGATCAAGTCCGGCGGCGTCGCCGCGACGGTCACCCAGAACCCGGTCGGCCAGGCGTACGTCGGCGGCTGGCTGCTCGCCCTGCTCGGCTCCAAGCAGTGCACGATGAAGACCCCCGGCGTGATCGTCGACTCCGGCTCGTTCGTCGTCACCAAGGCCAACGTCGACACGTACGACGCCGAGCGCAAGGCCAAGACGACCGAGCTGCAGAAGGACTTCGCAGCCCAGCTGAGCTGCAAGTGACCGGAGTGCACACCTTGCCCAAGACAACCATCAGTCGCGCCGAGGCGTTCCTGGTCGATCTCGAGGTGGAGACCGTCCGGACCGACGCGGTCCAGGCGTTCCTCAAGCAGGAGACCGTCTTCGTCGAGCTGGAGACCACCGACGGGTACGTCGGGCTGGGCTACTCCTACACGATCGGTACCGGCGGTACCGCCGTCCTCGCGATGCTGCGCGACCACCTCCTGCCCCGGCTGATCGGTGCCGACGCCCGCAACGTGGAGGCGATCTGGTTCGACCTGTTCGCCTCCACCCGGGCGACCACGGTCGGCGCGATCACCTCGCTCGCGCTGGCCTCCGTCGACACCGCCCTGTGGGATCTGCGCTGCCGCCGCGCCGACGAGCCGCTCTGGCGTCTCGCGGGCGGGTTCCGCCAGCGCGTCCCGCTCTACGACACCGAGGGCGGGTGGCTGCACCTGACCACGGACCAGCTCGTCGCCGGCGCGCTCGAGTCGCAGAAGGCCGGCTGGCCCGGGGTCAAGCTCAAGGTGGGCAAGCCGCGGGTCCACGAGGACCTCCAGCGGCTGTCGGCGGTACGGGACGCCGTCGGGCCGGCGCTCGACATCATGGTCGACGCCAACCAGTCGATGACGTACGCCGAGGCGAAGCGCCGGGCCCGCGCCTTCGAGCCGCTCGACCTGAGCTGGTTCGAGGAGCCGTTGCCTGCCGACGACCTGACCGGGCACGTCCGGCTGGCCGAGTCGACCTCGATCCCGATCGCGGTCGGCGAGTCGATGTACTCGATCTCGCAGTTCCGCGAGTACGTCGCCTCGGGCGCGGCCGGCATCGTCCAGGTCGACGTCGCCCGGGTCGGCGGCATCACCCCCTGGCTGAAGGTGGCGCATCTGGCCGAGACCTTCAACCTCGAGGTCTGCCCGCACTTCCTGATGGAGCTCCACGTCAGCCTGACGGCGGCGGTACCGAACGGCCGGTACGTCGAACACATCCCGCAACTGCGCGCGATCACGAAGTCCGAGATGGAGATCACCGACGGGCACGCCGTCGCACCGGACGAACCGGGTCTCGGGATCGACTGGGACCGCGACGCCATCGACGACCGGCGGGTCTCGTGAGCGCACCCGTCTCGGAGACGGCCACCGCCGCCCTGCAGGAGCCGGACGCGCCGGTCGAGCAGCCGCGCGGCGGACGTACTCCGTGGTGGGCCAACCAGCGGATCGGCCTGCTGATCCTGGTCGTGGCCCTGTCCGCGCTCTTCGGGATCCTGCGCCCGGCGTTCTTCAACCAGCAACTCGTCGTCTTCCCGCTGCTGCGCGACATCGCGATGTTCACCGTGGTCGGTCTGGCACAGATGTGCGTGCTGTCGATCGGCCACATGAACCTCGCGGTCGGCCGGATGGCGGCCTTCTCGATGATGATCACCGGCATCTCGTACGACCTGTGGCACTTCAGCCTGTACGCCGGACTGCTGGTCGGCCTGGTCGCCGGTACTGCGATCGGCGCCCTCGCCGGTTGGGTGATCGCCCGGACCGGCGTCAACTCCTTCGTCGTCACGCTCGCGCTCGACTTCCTCCTGCTCGGCCTGATCCCACTCGTCTACACGGGGCTGACCGACAACGCGGCCTTCGTCACCAAGCCCCCGGGCATGCGCGAGCTGCGCAACTACTCGCTGGCGGACGTCTGCATCGGCAACGTCTGCGGATCGCCCGCCGTACCGCAGCTGGCGATGTTCGCCGTGATCGCGATGGTCGTGGTCGGCTGGATCTACAGCCGGACCAAGCTCGGTCGCGAGCTCTTGATGACCGGTACGTCGGTGAAGGCGGCCGAGTTGTCGGGTATCCCGACCGCTCGGCGCGTGATCACGGCGCACGCGATGTCGGGCTGCCTCGCGGCGCTGGCGGGCTTCATGCTCGCGGTGAGCACCGGGTCGATCAAGGCGACGATCGGCGAGGAGTTCATGCTGCCGTCGTTCCTCGGCCCGATCCTCGGCGGGACGTTGCTGGCCGGCGGCTTCATCTCGGTCTGGGGCACGTTGCTCGGTACCGCGCTGACCTCGGTGATCCGGAAAGGCCTTGATCTGTTGGGCGTCGGGCTCGAGAGCCTGAACATCTACCTCGGCCTGATCCTGCTCGTCGCCTTGTCGACCGACCGGTTCCGAACAGTGCTGTCCGATCGGCAGGGGGTGAAGGAGCGATGAAGTCCCTGCTGAGATTCGCGCGGACCACCGAGATGACGCTGCTGGTGATCGGCGTGGTGTTCTTCGTCTTCCTGGTGATCGCTTCGCACGGTGATCTGCTCGAGGCGAATTCACTGCGAGTGCTGCTTCAGTTCCTTGCGGTGCCGGTGCTGATCGGATTGGCTCAGATGGTGGTCCTCGCCGTGGGTCAACTCAACCTCGCCGTCGGTGCCGTCGGCGGGTTCGCCGCGTGCGCGATGGGCGTACTGATGGCCGACCACGGCGTGCCGGTCCCGCTCGCGCTGCTGATCGGCTTCCTGCTCGCTTCGCTGGCCGGCCTGGCCAACGGTCTGCTCGTCGTGCTCACCCGGATCAACGGCTTCATCGTCACGCTGGCCACGATGACCGTGCTGCTCGGCGTCCAGTACCGGCTCGTCGGCACCCGCACCGTCGACGCGTATCCCCAAGGCCTGAAGAGCTTCGGCTCGTACGCCGTGTTCGGGGTGCTCCCGTTGATCTTCCTGGTCGCGTTGGCGGTGGCCGGACTACTGGCGCTGATGCTGCGCCGGACCGTGCCGGGGCGACAACTTCTCGCCTCGGGCGGAAACCCCATCGCCGCCAGGCTTTCCGGGATCTCCAACGACCGCTCCGTGATCATCGCGCACACCCTGTCCGGCGCGATCCTCGGCGTCGCGGCGATCCTCACCATCGCGTCCTCGCCCGGAGTGAACAAGAGCATCGGCGGCGACTGGCTGCTGCCGAGCTTCGCCGCGCCGATCATCGGTGGCGCCCTGCTGACCGGTGGTTCGGCGGTCGTGCTCGGCACGGTGCTGGCCGCCTTCATCGTGCGCTTCGTCGACACCGCCCGGGCCGAGTTCTCACTCGAACCGAGCTGGGTGAACTTCGTCGTCGGCACCGTCGTGCTCGGCTCGGTCGTGCTCGGTCAGGTGCGGACCCGTCGGCAAGAGCGAAGAACCGTTGTCAAAGCGCCGGACGCGGCCGTGGCCGGAGGTGTGTCATGACGCTGTTCGAAGCCTCCGAGGTGGACAAGCTGTTCCCGGGTGTCCGGGCGCTCGACGGCGTGACGCTGAAGCTCGAAGCGGGTTCGGTGCACGCGTTGCTGGGTGAGAACGGCGCCGGCAAGTCGACGCTGATCAAGGTGATCACCGGCCTGTACAAGCCGGACGGCGGGCGCTTGCTGCTCGACGGACGGCCGGTGGCCTTCGGGTCGCCGCACGAGTCGGCGTCGGCCGGCATCGGCGTGGTGCACCAGGAGCGCAACCTGATCCCGGGCTTCACGGTCGGGGAGAACATCCTGCTCCAGAAGCTGCCGACCTCCCGCGGGCTGGTGGACCGCGGCCGGATCCGGTCCGAGGCCAAGCGCTGGCTGGCGGAGCTGGACCTCGACCTCGATCCGGACCTCCCGGTGACAGAGCTGTCCGTTGCTCAAGCACAGCTGGTCGAGATCGCGAAGGCCTTGTCGGTGGAGAGCCGGGTGCTGCTGCTCGACGAGCCGACCGCCTCGATCACGCCCAACGAGGCCGAGCGGCTCTTCCGGGTGGTCGCGAAGCTGAAGAACGACGGCCGGTCGGTGCTGTTCGTCAGCCACAAGCTCGAAGAGGTCTTCCAGATCTGCGACACGGTGACCGTGCTGCGGGACGGCTCGTCGGTGCTCGAGTCGGGCGCGTTGTCCGACCTGACACGCGACCAGGTCGTCGACCTGATGGTCGGTCGCGTGCACGAGGCCCTTACGCTGCCGCCGCGCACAGTCCCCGACGCGGCGCCTTTGCTGGAGCTCTCGGGAGTCGGTACTGCGACCGGCCACGCGGATGTGGATCTGTCCGTCCGGCCGGGTGAGATCGTCGGGCTCTACGGACTCGTCGGAGCCGGCCGGAGCGAGCTGGCCAAGGCGTTGCTCGGGCTGGACCGGATCACCGCGGGCGAAGTACGGGTGCGTGGTGAGGCGGTGCGGATCCGGAACGTGCGGGACGCGCTGAAGAACCACAAGATCGGGTACGTCACCGAGAACCGCAAGGAGGAGGGCGTCTTCCTCGAGCAGTCGGTCAGCCGCAACATCGCGGTCACCGTCTGGGACCGGCTGCTGAAGCGGCTCGGGCGGATCCCGGGGTTGTCCTACGTGCCGAAGAAGGCGGAGTCGGCGCTGGTCGCCGACTACGTCGAGCAGCTCGGGATCCGGATCGCGTCGGCCGAGCAACTGGCCGGCACGCTCTCGGGCGGCAACCAGCAGAAGGTGTCGCTGGCCAAGTGGCTGGCGGCGAAGACCGAGATCCTGATCATCGACGAGCCGACAGTGGGCATCGACGTACGGACCAAGGATGCCTTCCACACCTTGATCTGGGATCTCGCGGCCAACGGGCTGGCGATCCTGTTGATCACCTCGGACCTGCCGGAGATGATCACGCTGGCCGATCGCGTCGTGGTGATGCGCGACCACCGGGTCCGCGGCGAGGTCGCCAACGACCACGACTACGACACGATGAGTCAGCAGGTGATCCGCCTGATCCACGCGGAAGCCCCGGCACCGGCATGACGGCGAGGGAAGCCGGCGCGGCCGGCGGAGCAATCGGAGCGAGCGCGGCTGTCGGAGCGAGCGCGGCGGGTGGAGCGGGCTGGGCGATGGACTGGAGTGGGTTGTGAGCGGGCGGGTTGATGCACACCACCATGTGTGGGATCTGAATGTTCGGGAGCAGACCTGGATGGTCGGGCCGGAGCTGGATCCGGTTCGGCGGAACTTCTCGATCGACGACCTCGCTCCGCTTGCCGCGGAGGCCGGCGTGACCGCGACCGTGCTGGTGCAGACGGTGGGAGTGGCGGCCGAGACGCCGGAGTTCCTGGAAGTTGCTGCTAGCAACGACTTGGTGGCCGGTGTGGTCGGCTGGGTGGATCTCACGGCGGCAGATGTCGCGGACGCGCTGGCGGGGCTGAGGCAACGGCCGGACGGCGAGTGGCTGAAAGGCATCCGGCATCAGGTGCACGACGAACCGGATGAGCGGTGGCTGTGCCGCGACGACGTACGGGCCGGTCTCACCGCGATCGCGGACGCCGGTCTGGTCTACGACCTGCTGACGAAGACTCCCCATCTTCCGGCGGCTCTGGAGACAGTGGAAGCACTTCCGCAGCTGTCCTTCGTGGTCGACCACATCTCCAAGCCGGTGATCGGCGGCGACCTGGAGCCCTGGGCGAGCGGCATCCGAGCCCTCGCAGCCCACCCCAACGTCACTTGCAAACTCTCCGGCATGGTCACCGAGGCGTCCTGGACCGACTGGAAGGTCTCCGACCTCCAGCCCTACGTCGACGTTGTACTCGACGCCTTCACCCCCGACCGGGTCATGTTCGGCTCCGACTGGCCCGTCTGCCTCCTGGCCGCGTCGTACCCAGAGGTGGTCCAAGCCGCAGAAGACCTGACCTCCACCCTCACCGCCACCGAACGCGAAGCCATCTTCGCCACCACCGCCCGCCGCACCTACAACCTCACCTGACGGCGCCCCTGTCCCCAAGGACGAGCGGGAGCACCCAACGGGCGGAATGGTGGGAACGCAACCTCGCCCCCAACGGCCCCCGCCCGACCGGCTCTTGGTTGCTGGTAGCAACGGCGACTCCCAGCGCACGCACAACTCCTCAGGCAAACGATTGCCTCGGCGCGTCGAGGCCGTTCGTAGGGGTTATGCGTGCGCTGCGCTCCGCCGGCGGTGCTGCGGCACGGGGTAGCAGCTGCGTTGGTCGGCTGGTGCCGCGCGGCACGATCCACAGTCCGTCTGAGTTCGGCTAGGGGAGCCGGATGAAGTCTTCGGTTGCCTTGGTGGTGACTGCTGCCAGGGCGGCGGCGTCTTGGGGACGGCCGCCGGTGGTGGTTTCGAAGAGGGGGTGCGGGTTGGTGTCCAGGGAGACGAAGCGGTCGATGACCAGGCGTGGGCCGCGGGTGGGGTCCGTGTAGGTGTAGGTGAGGGTCTCGTGGTGGAAGACCATGCCCTGGTAGCTGTGCTCGGCAGCTGGGGTGCTGCCGGTGGTGCGGGCGATCAGGTGGAAGTCCGCGACAGACGCCTTGATCAGGGCGTACCGGTCGTCGGTGGCGGTCTTGAGGAGCTGGTCGTTCTCGGTGGCGTCGACCCGCAGGTTCCACAAGCCGTTGGGGCTGGTGAACTTGGCCTCCAACGGCGTCAGCTTCACCTTCTTCCAGCCCGTCGGAGCCAAGATGCCGATGTAGGCCTTGGTCGTCGAATCACCCCAGCTCTGACGCCGGTAGCGGACCTGTGCCGCCTTCAACGCCGGCACCTTGCCGACCGGCTTGGACTGAGTGGCCGCGGGCTTCTTCACCGCCGGTGCCCCGCCGACGTCGCTCCAGGCACCATCAGACGAAGAATGCGAGCGAGCCACAGCAGCGGTGGCCAGACCGCCGGTAGCGAGGACGGCGACAGCTGCGCCGATCGCGGTTGCGCGGGTGAACATGCCCGTTGGACGCCGATCCAATGCCAGAAGTTCAGTCCCGCGGGAACTCCACTCGGACGCCGAGCAGCCGTACCGGCCGGCGCAGTTCGAACTTCTCCAGCAGGACGAGCGCGGCCGCCGCGACCACCTCCGGATCCTGCGTGATGTCAGGCAGCTTCCGGCTCTTGATCGGCGTGAAGAACGACGTGAACCGCACCTTCACCGCGATCCGCTGAACGCTCCGCCCCTCCGCGACCACCTCACGAGTGACAGCTAAGGCAATCCGCCGCAACTCCTCGGCGACCTCCTCAAATGTGACCAGATCGGTCGCGAACGTCTCCTCATGACTGCGCGACACCGGCTCACGCGGTACGTCGGTCACCTCGGTGTCCCCGAGCCCACGCCCGAGCGACAGATACCATGCGCCCATCCGCGGACCGAACCGCTTCGTCAGCACGTCGAGGTCGGCCGCCGCGAGGTCGGCAACGGTGAAAAGCCCTAATTCGTTGAGGTTCTGCGACATCCGGCTGCCGATACCCCACAGCTCACGGACCGGCCGATGCGCCATCACCTCGACCCAGTTCTCCGCCGTCAGCCGATAGACGCCCTCACCGCTCCCGCTGTCCCGCTTACCGAAACCGGTCGCCAGCTTGGCCCGCACCTTGTTGTCGCCGATCCCGATCGAACACGCCAACCCAGTCCGTTCCAGTACTGCGGCCCGCAACGCCCCAGCCAACTCCTCCGGATCATCCGTCGACGCACCGACGAAGCACTCGTCCCACCCCCACACCTCGACGATCACCGGAAACTCCCGCAGCGTCCCCATCACCTCGGCCGACGCGGCGTCGTACGCGGCCGGATCGGTCGGCAGGAACACCGCCTCCGGACACTTCTTGAAAGCGGCCCGCAACGGCATCCCCGAGTGCACGCCGAACTCGCGCGCCTCGTATGACGCGGTAGCGACCACCTGGCGTGCCTGGGTGGGATCACCCGATCCACCGACCACGACCGGCAGCCCGCGCAGCTCAGGCCGGCGCCGGATCTCGACGGCGGCGATGAACTGGTCCATGTCGACGTGCAGCAACCACCAGCCCGGTGCGGTGCTCATACCCCAGAGGTATCACAGACGGCAGAACAGGTCTTGGACTACGGAGCGCGACGAACGGAGGCTGGAGAGGACAGAAAGGCACACAGATGAAGGTATTTCTGACCGGCGGCTCCGGCTACATCGGCCGCGCGACGATCGAGGCGCTGCTCCGGCACGGCCACGAGGTGACCTCGCTGGCCCGCAGCGACCAGGCCGTCGACACGGTCACCGCGCTGGGCGCCAAGGCAGTCGTTGGTGACCTGACGGATCTCGACGTACTCCGTACCGCCGCAGCGGCTGCTGATGGGGTCATTCACCTCGGCGCCGTCAACAGCCCAGAGGGAGCCACCATCGACCTGGCCGCCGCCGAGGCGATGCTCGAAGGGCTCGGCGGGCGTGGAGCGTACGTGCATACGGGCGGTGTCTGGGTGTACGGCGACACCGATGGCGTGATCGACGAGACGGCCGAGATGAACCCGCCGGCGATCACGGCCTGGCGGTTGGACAACGAGGCGAAGGTGCTGGCGACGGCGACGAGCGGATCGCGGCCGGTGCTGGTGATGCCCGGGCTCGTCTACGGGCGGTCGGCCGGGTTGATCGAGGCGTTCTTCGTCGAGCCGGCGCGCGCGACTGGCGCAGTACCGGTGATCGATGACGGGGTGAACCACACGACGCTCGTCCATGTCGAGGACATCGCCGAGTTGTATGTGCTGGCGCTGGATGCTCCGGCTGGGGCGCTGTATCTGGGGGTCGCGCAGAACGTGCCGTTCAAGGAGTTGGCTCCGGCGCTGGCCGAGGCTGCTGGCCGGCCGGGGAGCTTCGAGCCCTTGACGGCGGCTGAGGCGGCCGAGCGGATGGGGCCGATCGCCGAGGCCTACACGCTCGACCAGCGGATGAGCGGCGACCGCGCCAAGCGCGAACTCGGTTGGTCGCCGAAGCATCTCGACGCAGTCACCGACCTGGCCAAGGGCCGTTAGAGCTCCTTGCGCATTTCCTGGGTGACGACGACGTAGCCGAGGGAGTCGTACAGGCCGGTGGCGACCTTGTTGCTGCCGAAGACGTTCAGGGCGAGGTGGGTGTAGCCGCGGCGGCGGCACTCTTCCTCGCCGGCCAGCATGATCGCCCGGCCGTACCCCTTGCCGCGCTGCTCGGCGAGCACCTCGACCAGGTAGATGAACGGGGTCGTCTTCTGGGTGCCGATCCACAGGCTGCCGACCGGCTCGTCGTCGTGGCAGGCCAGCCAGACCAGCTGGTTCTCGGTCTCCAGCCCATCGGTGAGCAGCGCGCCGAACTCCTGATAGGCGGCCTCCAGCGCGGCCGCCGGATCGAGATCGCGGGCGGGGCCGATGTCGGTGGCGTAGTCCTCGCAACCACGGGTCATCCAGTCGGCGTACTCGGCGGCGGTCGGCGGCCGGAGAGTGATGGACGGTGTGCTCATCTGGCGAACATACCGCCGCGGCAGGTCGCCGTACGGAGAGCGGACATCCTCGGGCTTCATCGCTCAAGGTCACCGGGTGGTGACCCTGGGTGCGATAGCCTCGCGCTCGATAGTTGCCACCGGCTCCTGTCCGGCGCGGGGCCGCCGCTGCGCCTGCCGGCGCCGGCGAACCCCCAGGAGGATGTGTGCGCTTCGAACCCGCACGGACGACGGCCATCGGGGTCTTGAGTCTCGCGGTACTGACCGGGCTCGGCCAGCTGCCGCAGTCCGTCGCCGGCCCGGCTCCGGCCGACGGTGATGCCCCCAGCGGACCGGCCGCGGTCAAGGCCGGACCGGACGAACTACCCAACGCTCTCGAGGACAAGCGCCGTGACCTGCGCGAACGTGCCCTGACCAATGTGCTGAACGGCTCGGCGAAGGTCGAGCAGCGCGGCGCCAGCAAGGTGGTCAGGGTCGGCCGGCAGATCGACGTACCGGCGACCAGTGGTCAGGACAAGCTCGCGGCCAAGCGCAAGGACCAGTACGTCGAGTTGGCGCGCGAGAAGACGGACAAGATCTTCGTGATCCTGGCCGAGTTCGGCAACAAGCGGCACCCGGACTTCCCGGACAAGGACACCGACCCGAACACGGACGGGCCGCTCACCTACGACGGCCCGCTGCACAACGCGATCCCGGCGCCGGACCGGAGTACCGACAACTCCACTGTCTGGCAGGCCGACTACTCACCTGACCACTATCGCCAGCTGTACTTCGGCAAGGGCGACTCGGTGAAGACGTACTACGAGAAGCAGTCGTCGGGCCGGTACAGCGTCGACGGCACCGTCTCGGACTGGGTGAAGGTGCCCTACAACGAGGCGCGGTACGGGCGGAGCAACGGCGTCCCCTGCGACGACAACATCTGCGGCAACACCTGGAACCTGATCAGCGACGCCGTCGGGCAGTGGGTCAAGGGCCAGGAAGCGGCCGGCAAGACCGACGCGCAGATCAAGTCCACGCTGGCCTCGTACGACCAGTGGGACCGCTACGACTACGACGGCGACGGCAACTTCAACGAGCCGGACGGCTACATCGACCACTTCCAGATCGTGCACGCCGGTGGCGACCAGGCCGACGGCGACCCGCATCAGGGCGAGGACGCGATCTGGTCGCACCGCTGGTACGCGTTCAGCAACCACACCAGCGGGCCGTCGGCGAACAAGCTCGGCGGCACCCAGATCGGCAGCACCGGGCTGTGGATCGGCGACTACACGATCCAGCCGGAGAACGGCGGGCTGAGCGTCTTCGCGCACGAGTACGGTCACGACCTCGGGCTGCCGGACCACTACGACACCTCCGGCAAGCCGAGCCAGAACCCGGTGAACTGGTGGAGCGTGATGTCGCAGTCCCGCTCGGGCTCCAAGGGCGACCTCGGCATCGGGCTGAAGCCACAGGATCTCGGTACCTGGGACAAGCTGCAGCTGGGCTGGCTCGACTACGAGACAGTGAAGGCCGGGCAGACCAAGACCATTGACCTCGGGCCGCACGAGTACAACTCGAAGCGGGCGCAGGGCGTTGTCGTCGTACTGCCGAAGAAGAAGGTGACGACGCAACTGGTCAAGCCTGTCACCGGTACCAAGTCGTGGTGGAGCGGTACGGGCGACAAGCTGTCGAACACGTTGACCCGCAAGGTGACTCTCCCGGCCGGCAAGGCGTCGCTGGCGTTCCAGGCGAACTGGAAGATCGAGGACTGTGGCGCGGACGCGTGCGACTACGCGTACGTCGAGGTGAACGACGGCTCGGGCTGGAAGGCCATCCCGGGCAGCATCACCAAGGCGGCCGAGGCGAACGGGATCGACGGCGACAGCTTGGGGTGGCAGCCGGCTTCGTTCGATCTGTCGGCCTTTGCGGGGAAGACGATCGACCTGCGGTTCCGGTATGCGACCGACGCCGCGACGCATGAGCTGGGCTTCTTCGCCGACGACGTCAAGCTGGTGGCGGGCGGCAAGACGCTGCTCTCCGACGGCGCCGAGAGCGGCGTGAATGGTTGGACCGCGGTTGGGTTCGAACCGTCCGGTGAGTCGGTGACGCGGGATTACGACAACTACTACCTGGCATCGAACTACACGTACAACTCGTTCAACCGGTACCTGCAGTACGGCCCGTACAACTTCGTCGGGGCGCCGCGGCCGAACTGGGTCGAGCACTACCCGTACCAGGACGGGCTGCTGGTGTCGTACTGGGACACCTCGCAGAACAACAACGAGACGGCCGTTCACCCCGGTGAGGGGCAGTGGCTGCCGATCGATGCGAACCCGGAACCGCGGGTGCGGCTCGACGGCACGTACTGGCGGGGCACGGTGCAGAGCTACGACTCGACCTTCGGGTTGCAGAAGTCGGACTCGTTCAACCTCACCGTGGCCGGCAAGAAGAACTACGTGCGCGGCCAGGACGCGGTGCCGACCTTCGACGACCGGTTGAACTTCTGGACGTCGAAGATCCCGTCGTACGGCGTGAAGGTGCCGCATGCCGGGGTGAAGATCCGGGTGATGAGCCAGCTCGGCACGTCGATGCGGATCGTGGTCTCGAAGTAGCCCACGTTTGAGGGCGGGTACCTGGTCGGGTGCGGGCGGCTATGCAGACAGCCGCGCGAAACCCGACCAGGTACGAGGTGTCTGTGATGGCTGAGCAACGTTGGATCGCCCAGTGAGGCGGAAGCCGCCGGCTGGGGCGGTCACCAAGGCGCCGGAAGGCCTGCCTTCCGCGATGATCGAGAACTGGGAATGGCAGGATCACGCCGCTTGTCAGGGCGTGAACCCCGAGCTGTTCTTCGCCGCCGAATCCGAGCGGGGCCTGCGAAAACGCGCCCGCGAACTCGTCGCCAAGTCGCTCTGCGGCACCTGCCCGGTCCGCCGCGAATGCGCCGACCATGCGGCCGTCGTCGGCGAGATGTACGGCGTCTGGGGCGGCATCACCGAGGAAGAACGCGAACCCGCCTTCCACGGCCGCCACCACTAGCCCGTCTCAGTCGAACAACTCGTCGAAGAACGACTTCTTCTTCTTACGCTGCGGATACTGCTGGTACCGCTTGTCCTCGTACCGCTTGTCTTCATACCGAGGAGCCTGCTGGTGCACAGGCTGAGGCCCGTTGTAGGCGACCTCCGCGTCGACCAGCTTCTCCAACTCGCCGCGATCCAGAAAGATCCCACGGCACTCCGTGCACTGGTCGACGGTGACGCCGCTGCGCTCATACGTACGCATCGAACCACGGCACTTCGGACAGGTCAGGGTCTCCATCTGAGAACTCTAGGTGACGAAAACCCCGAAACCCCGCCCGTTAAGGGACTTCTTAGGAAGCACCGGGCCGGCTGAGCCGATCCACTCCGCCAACTCCCTGCTCGGTCAGATGTTCCCGCCCCGCAGGGGCTTCGTAGGGCTCCGGCCAGAAGTCGGTCACCCGGACGATGAGCCCACGCGCCAGCTCGAGGTACACGAGCCCGACCATCTCCTCCTCACCGACCGTGAAGTTCATCGACCCGGCGGCGCTCTCACCGTCGACGATCAGCCGGCTCACGCTGAGCCGCCAATCGCCCGGATACTCACGGTTGAAGCGGACCAGCCGCTCCCGCCCGACGATCCGCTCCGCGGTCTGCGGCAGCTCGTACACGACGTCCTCGGCCAGCACCGCGCCGAAAGCGTCCCAGTCCCGCGCGGCCATCGTGTCGAAGTACCGCCGGACGATCGCCCGGCTCTGCTCGGTACCAGTCATGTCGGCGACGGTAGATGCCGCCGCCGACAATTCTGGATGGTCAGCTGAACTTGCTGATGAAGTTGGCGAGGATGGGGCCGGCTGCTTTGCCGCCGGAGACGCCGCCTTCGACGATGACGGCGAAGGCCACGTCGCCTCGGTAGCCGACCATCCAGCCGTTGGTGATGACCTTGCCGTTGGCGACGACCTCGGCGGTGCCGGTCTTGGCGGCGGCGCTGCCGTAGGGGGCCAGGGCGTGCGCGGTGCCGCCGGTGACGGTGGTGCGCATGAAGGTGCGGAGGGCCGCGACGGTTGCTGCGGGCAACGGGCTGGCGGCGGCGCCGGCCGGGTCCTTGCCGGGGACGAGCACCGGCTTGAGCGCAGTACCGTGCTGGACCGCGCCGGCGACCAGCGCCATCGCCAGCGGGCTGGCCGTGACGGTGCCCTGGCCGATCATCGAGGCGGCCTCGGCGACGTCGTCCTTGGGAGCCGGTACCTCACCGCCGTACGCCGGAACCGAAAGCTTCAGGTCCTGGCCGATGCCGAACATCGCCGCCGCCTTCGTCATCCCGTCCGACTTGAGCCGGGCGTGCTGGGAGATGAACGCGGTGTTGCAGGACTCGTTGAACGCCTTCTGCATCGGGCCGTTGCCGTACGCCGCGAGCCCGTCGTAGTTCTTGAAGGTCTTGCCGAAGACGTTGATCGTGTTGGTGCACGGCAGCGGCGTGTTGACCGTCAGCCCGCTGCCGAGCAGCGCGGCCGAGGTGACGATCTTGAACGTCGAGCCCGGCGCGTACCGGCCGAGGAAGGCGCGGTTGTAGTTCGTCGCGGTCGGACCGTTCGCCGCGGCCAGGATCTGCCCGGTCGACGGCTGGATCGCGACCAGCGAGGCGGGCAGCTTGCTCGTCGCCAGCGCGGCCTCGGCGAACCGTTGCAGCTTCGGGTCGATGGTGGTCTTCACCGGCGTACCGGGCTTGCCCTGCTGGGAGAAGACCGTCTTGATGGTCAGCTTGGTCTTGCCGTCGCGCAAGGTGACGGTGCCGCCCGGCGTACCGGCGAGTTGCTGCTGGTACGAGTACTGCAGGCCCGTCGTACCGACCTGGTCGACGGCCGACGCTGTCGGGCCGGCGTTCTTCAACGTCTCCTCGGTCGCCGTCTTCATCGTGCCGAGCAGCGAGCGGGCGAACGTCGGGCTCTCCGCGAGCGACTGCGTGCCGCCCATCGTGAGCACGCCGGGCAACTTGCCGAAGGTCGGCGCGAGCGCCTGCCACTCGTTCATCCGGATCGTGATCGCGTCCACGAACTGACCGGCCGGCGCCGCGATCGCGCGCGCCTTCAGCTTGGCGCCGTCGACGTCGAGCTTGGCCTTGAAAGCAGCGTACGTCGCCGCGGTCGCGACGTTGCCGGAGGCAACTCCGACGATGACGACCTGGCGGTTCGCGGTCAGCGGCTGGCCGTTGCGGTCGAGGATCGACGCGCGGGCCGGCAGCGCGCGGACGCGCTTCAGGTAGTTCGACTCACCCAGCCCCGGGTAGATGGTGTCGCCGGAGGCCTTGATCTTCCAGGCGTCACCGGTCTTCACGGCGGCGGCCGTGCTCGTCCACTTCATCGTGCCGATGCCGCGCAGGACGGCCTCGACGGCGAGATCCTGGGTGCAGTTGTTGTCGTCGGAGCACTTCGGGTCGCCTTGCGGCGTGACCGTGACGGACTGTGCGACCAGCGCGGAGTCGACCTCGTCCAGGCGCTTGCCGAAGGTGGCCGGCGTGTCGGTGAGCGCGGCGGCCGCGTCGGGCTTGCCGTCCGGCGCCCACGCCTTGACCCAGGCGGCGGCGAAGTTCTTGACCACCTCCGCGGAGGCCTGCTTCTCGTTGTTGGGGTCTGGCTTGCCCCCGCTGTCCGACTTGCTGTCGGTACAACCAGCGGTGACGAGGACGGCACTCAGACAGACGATGGCAGCAGTTCGCTTCACGTTCTCAACTCTCGCACGGCGACGGGTACACACCTGGAACAGTCTTCGGCGTGTGGCCAGCCTGCCACGAGAGGGAAAATACTCACGCGGGCACCGGCCATACCTCCGTACGACGCGCGGCTGCCGCTACTAGTTGGCTCCCGGCGTCAGCCGAGCCGTCAGCCGAATCGTCAGCCCAGCTGGATGACGGCGAAGCGGGCTCCTTCGGGGTCGGCCAGGACGGCCATCCGGCCGAAGTCGGTTTCCAGTGGTTCGCCGAGGATTTCCCCGCCTGATGTGATGGCCTGGTCGACCGTCTGGTCGGTACTGGACGCAGCGAAGTACGGGAGCCAGTGCGGCGGCGTACCGGCCGGGAAGTCGGGGCGGAGCTCGCCGGTGCCCGCGACGGGCTTGTCGGCCGCGTACAGGGCGGCGTACCGGTTGTCACCGCCGATCTCCTCTGCCCGATAGCCGAACACGGCGGTGTAGAACGCCCTGGCCGTCTCGAAGTCCTCGCTGAGCGCCTCGCTCCAGACGAGCATGCCGGGATCGGTACTGCGTTCGGTGCCGATGTGTTCGGCGGCCTGCCACAGCCCGAAGATCGCGCCGTTCGGGTCGGCGGCGATCGCCATCCGTCCGTGCGTCTCGACCTCGCGGGTAAGCAGCTCGGTGCCCTCGTGCGCCGTCACCGCGTCGAGCGTGCGGTCTAGGTGATCGGTTGCCAGGTAGGTGGTCCAGCGGCTCGGGAGGTGCTCGGTGCCTGGCTGCTTGGGGCCGATGCCGCCCACATCCGAGCCGTCCAGCTTGCAGACCCGGTAGTCGCGGGTGCTCTGCTGCTCGCAGCTCCAGCCGAACAGGCCGGCGTAGAAGCGGGCGGCGGCGCACGCGTCGTCGGCGGCGAGGTCCACCCAGTTCGGCGTACCGGGCGGCCACGGAACGCTCCGCTCGAGCATGGGTCCTCCTGCCGGGAATGCGGTGTCCAGAACAGCCCCTTAACCTGCCAGGGACTACCGGCCACGTCGAGGCGATCACGGGGTGTTCGGATAACGGTTCGGTCAAGCCCCGGCGTATCCTGCACGATTGTGACCCGCCTAGCACTGCACAGCCGGCTGATCCCCGGTACCGAAGAGGCCTACGAGCTCGAGCACGCCCGCGTCTGGCCCGAACTGATCACCGTCATGAACCAGGCCGGCATCCACGACTGGAGCATCTGGCGCAGCGGCCGCGACCTGTTCCACCTGGTCGAGTGCGACGACTACGAAGCCGCCGTCGCCCAGCTGTCCAACGACCCGATCGACCGCCGCTGGCAAGACCACATGAGCCAGTTCGTCGAAAGCTTCGCCAAGAACCCGGACGGCGCGGGCGGCCAAGCCCTCCGCCACGTCTGGACCATGAGCGAACAAACCAGCTAGTACGCCGGGGGCAGGTACTCGCCCACGCGCCCTGCGCTGCTCGCTCCTTCGTCGCTCTCTGCTCCGGTCGCTCCCACCCACCCCTGACCCGGACTCCGGCGTTGGCTCGGGCGCGGCCGGCCTCGTCGCTCCCCGCCTCGGCTGGCCTGGCCGGTATGGCGCAGTCTTCCGGGGTTGGCGCCTTGGCCTTGGGTGCGGGTGCGGGTGCGGGTGCGGGTGCGGGTGCGGGTGCGGGTGTGGTGGGGATCTGCTCGCGTTGGCTGGTGACGGGCGGGGAGTGTCTGTGGGCGGTGGTAGGAATGCTGGATGGGTGAGGGTGGCTGGCGGGTTAGTGGGGTTGGGTGGGTGGATGGGGTTGCCCAGCTGGAGTGGGTTGTGGATGGGCGGGATGTCAGCCGTCGTAGCCCGCTGGCGCTTGGGAGTGAGTTGGGGTTTGGGTTTGTGGGGGAGCGGCGGTGTGTGGGGTTTTGGCGGGCCGGGCGGCGGTTGGGGTGCTCGACGCGGACGGTGTTGGCGGCGGGTGGGCGTAGTGGGCAGTGCGTGGACTGTCAGGGGATGGAGCGGGCCAACTCGGTGGCGGCTGATACCCGGCTGGACGATCCTCGGCCGTACAACGTCTATCTGGCTCATCACGGGAGCGTGATCAAGGTCGGGATCACGGCGGTCGAGCGGGGTGAGGCTCGGTTGCTGGAGCAGGGGGCGTTGGCGTCCGTGATGATTTCGGCGGGGAGTCTGGTGGGGGCCCGGCGGGTGGAGATGACGCTGGGGGCGACGTTGGGGCTGCCGGATCGGGTCGGGATCAGCCGGAAGAGGGCTGCGCGGGTGCAGCCGGGGAGCGCGGCGGAGCGTCGTACCGGGCTCTTGGAGGTGGTTGAGCGGGCAGCGGCAGTGGACTGGCCTGAGGGGCAGGTTCGGTGTGAGGCTCGGGTCAGCGATCACGTTGCGCGGTACGGGCTGCCCGAGGGTGGACTGCATACCGACGTGGCGATGACTGAGCCGGTGGCAGGTGGGGTGATCGCCGGGCGGATCATCTGCGCGATCGGAAGTGACCTGTACGCCGAAACGCCCGCCGGACTGCTCTTGCTCGATACCCACCTGCTGGCCGGTTGGACGCTCGAGCGGGCACCCGCCGATGCCGAACTCACCGTCCCGTTGGAGAAACTCGAACCAGCGCCGCGGCGAGACGACCAGGAGGCGCTGTTCTGAGCAGTGCGAGACTGGGCGCATGAGTGTCGAGATCCATCGTGCCGACGACCGGTTCCGCACGCGGAGCGACTGGCTGGACTCGCGACACTCCTTCTCCTTCGGCCCGTACTACGATCCTGCGAACGTCGGCTTCGGCCTGCTGATGGTCCACAACGACGAGGTAGTTGCCCCCGGCACTGGATTCGACACGCATCCGCATCAGGACGTGGAGATCGTCACCTGGGTACTACGGGGAGCCCTGCTCCACCAGGATTCGGAGGGCCACAGCGGCATCATCTACCCCGGCCTGGTCCAGCGCATGAGCGCGGGCAGCGGCATTCTCCACTCCGAACGCAACGACGCCGAAGAACCCGTCCGGTACGTGCAAATGTGGGTCCGCCCAGGCGAGTACGACCTCACGCCGTCGTACCAGCAAGCGGAAGTCAGCCCGGTCGGCGAGCTCGTGCCGATCGCCTCCGGTCTGCCGAAGCACAAGGCCACCACAGCCATCACCATCAACCAACCGCGAGCCGGCCTCTCCGTTGCCCGGCTCGCCCCCGGTGACGCGATCCAGTTACCGCAGGCGCCTCGCGCACACCTATTTGTTGCTACAGGCAACGTCATGCTGGAGGATGTCGCGCTCGGCCCGGCCGACGCGGCACGCGTGACGCAAGCCGACGGTCAACGCGTGATCGCCGGCCCGCAAGGCGCCGAGGTGCTCCTCTGGGAGATGACCGACTAGTAGTAGCCCTTGCCGCCGTCGAGCAGCTCCCGGATGGTGTCCAGGTGCCCGACATGCCGGGCCGTTTCCTCGAGCATGTGGAGAAGCATCCAGCGCAGCGTCGCCTGCGAGGCCTTGAAGTCCGGGTGTTTGCCGGTGTCGTCGAGGGAGTGGGCCGCGACGATCTCGTTCGACTTGGCGCACTGGGCCTCGAAGTCGTCGAGCAGCGTCGACAGCACGACGCCGGGGACCATCATGTCGAGGTCTTCGGGCTCCTCGCGGAACTGCGGGTTGTCGGCATGCGACTCACCCAGGAACAGCACGTTGAACCAGCAGTGCTCGGTCCAGCGCATATGCGAGACCAGCCCAGCCACCGTCATCAACGGCGAGGTCGGTAGTACCGACCGCTGCTCGTCCGCCGCAGCCAGCCCCTCGCACTTCCACCGGACCAGCGCCCGCTGCTGATCCAGCCAGCCGACCAGCAGAGTCCGCTCATCCGCCACATACGGCGGCCGCTCCCGAGACATCGTCATAGGCCCGGACGCTAGCGCCTCGACCTGACCGCCGCACGTGATTAACCCCGGAAAGCACCCACGCCGAGCCTTCCCGCGCGCGGACCGGGCGGCTACAGTCCGGCCAACTCGTTCCGCCCACGCCGCCGTCCCGGCGGCGAGAATGACAGGGGTGATCGGCTGTGAAGATCGTCAGGATTCTGGCCGTGGTGGGGCTGTTGGCCGCTGGGCTGTTCGCCGGTGCCACGCCGGCCGCGGCCAACGGAAACTACTACTTGACGTCGGCGATCTCGCCGTTCCCGAGTGGCTGGGGTAGCGCCGAGGGATCGGTCGATTTCACCGGGAAGCACAAGGTGTTTCAGCAGGGCTACGCCCAGGACCACTGTGCCGGCGACGGTTCCGGTGACGGGTACGGCGTGTATGTCCGGTCGAGGGTGATCTGGGGGAACGGCGCGTACTCGGAGTGGTCGCCGTGGCAGGGGGACTCGTCCGGATGTGCGGATCACACGGAGGGTTTCGTCAGCTCCGGGTTCTCGAACCCGGACAGGAACATCCTGCGGATGGAGGTTCAGCTGTGCCTTCGGGACGTCCAGCGCAACGACGTGATCAACTGCGACCTCGCTTCGTTCCGTAACCAGTACATCTGACCTCCACAAAAACGGGACTCCGGCCGCTCGGTGGGCGGTCGGAGTCCCTATCAGGGAGGTGCTCCGCCGTCCCCGGGGGGGATAGGGACGACGGAGATCGGGGGGTCAGCCGGTCGGGTTTCCGTTGTCGGAGCCGAGGGTGGCCTTGACCTGCTGGGATTTGCCTGCGCGGGTGAGGGTGATGGTCACCTCATCGCCCGGGCGGTGCGAACGGACCGCGGCGACCAACGCGTCCCCTGACGCGATCACCTTGCCGTCGATCGCGGTGACCACGTCACCGGTCTTCAGGCCGGCCTTGTCCGCCGCACCGCCGGACGTCACCTCGCCGATCGTCGCTCCTTGCTGGAACGCCGCGGAAGACTGCGCGTCGCCGACACCCACTCCGAGCCGTGCATGTGTGGCCTTGCCCTTGGCCACCAGCTCGTCGATGATCGGCTTGGCCTGGTCGATCGGGATTGCGAAGCCCAGGCCGATGTTGCCGCCTTCGGATTGTCCCGATCCTCCGGCGGTCTTGATCGCGCTGTTGATTCCGACCACTTGGCCGGCGAGGTCGATCAGTGCGCCGCCTGAGTTACCAGGGTTGATGGCGGCGTCTGTCTGGATTGCTGGGAAGACTGTCGTACTGTCCTGCTGCTCGTCGCCCGAGGTGACCGGCCGGTTGAGCGCGGAGACGATCCCGCTGGTCACGGTCGCCTCCAGCCCGAACGGCGAACCGATCGCGACGACGCCCTGGCCGACACCGAGGGTGCCGCTCTTGCCGAGCACGGCCGGGGTGAGGTCGTTGGCCTCCGCCCGGATCACCGCGAGGTCGGTCAGCGGGTCGGTGCCCACGATCGTCGCGTTCATCGTCCGGCCGTCGTTCAGCATCACCTGGATCTTGCCGCCGTTGCCGGCGCCCGCCACCACGTGGTTGTTGGTGACGATCAGGCCGTCCTTGCTGATCACGATGCCGGACCCGGTGGCCGCACCCTGTGAAGTGGCGACGCCGATCTTCACCACGCTCGGCAGCACCTTGGAGGCCGCGTTCTGCACGGAGCCGTCCGGCGCCGACACCGGCGCGGCCTGGCTGCCGTTGAGCGGAGCGGTCACCGACGGGGCCGAAGTACTGGAGTCGTTCGTAGCCGAGTAGACGGCTGCGGCGCCGACACCCCCGGCTGCACCGACCAGCAACGCGGTGGCTGCCACCAGAGCCAGACCGCGCCGCTTCAGCGGCTTCGGGGGCTCAGACTGGGCCGGTTGCGGGCCGAACGGCCAGTTCGGGCCCGGTGACGCCCCCTGATGCGTCCCGGACATCCCGAACTGCCCGCCCTGTTGGTGAGCAGCACCGCCACCGCCCGTGGGGTGCTGCCCTGGCCACTGTTGCCCACCTTGGGGCGCGTACTGCTGCTGGTGCTGGCCGTAGCCACCCATCGGCAGCTGCTGTGTGCGCTCAGGTGAGCCCGAGCCGTACGTCGGCATCACAGGCTGCTGTGCTTGCTGTGCAGGCTGGTTGCCGAACGTCGAACCCTGCGCCGGAGTGTCGTCACCGGGCTGGTTCTGCGGCTGGGGCGGCTGGTTCTCGGTCATGGGTCAACCTTGGCGGCTGCACCTGAGAACCCGCTGAAGATCCCGTCAGAGCTACCGAAGAACTCCATGAAGATCCGCTGAAGAAACCTTCATCGGAGCCGGAGGGAAGCTCCGCCGGACCTGAACGAAAATCTAACGTGACGGAAGTAGACTTTCGGCGTCAAGGTGGCTAATGTTCCTCATGTCGGCCGGGTAAGTGAGCAAGGCCGACGGAAGACCGCAAGACCGAAGTGGCAGTACGAAGATCACCGAGGAGAAGGAGAGGACGACATCACCAGGATCGCCCGCCGGGGCTGAAGTTCGCCGGGCGGGTACCGCAGTCCCATCGTCGTACGGAGGTGGTTCTCGGTTACGCAGTCAAGCGATCCCCGCTGGATCGGCCGGTACGGCGAACAGCGGTAGCAGAGGCCGGCTCACGAGCTGGTAGTTGGTGAAGAGTCCAAACCCAGGGCCCCGGCGCACAGCGCCG
>NZ_BAAAHK010000021.1:107037-137576 GCF_039525325.1 Kribbella koreensis | reverse complement strand
GACACGGAGGTGGCATGACCCCTAGTCCGCAAATGGAGCAGAATTTGAGTGAAGCAGAGAGCCGGCCGGCGACCTTCGACGACGAGGACTACCCCGCCTACACGATGGGCCGGGCCGCCGAGATGCTCGGCACCACCCCAGGTTTCCTGAGGAGCCTGGACGAGGCGAAGCTGATCACGCCGCAGCGGTCCGAGGGCGGCCATCGCCGCTACTCCCGCTACCAGTTGCGCCTGGCCGCACGAGCCCGCGAACTGGTCGACAACGGCACCGCGCTCGAGGCTGCCTGCCGGATCATCATCCTCGAGGACCAGCTCGCCGACGCCTTGCGGATCAACGCCGAACTCCGCGGCGACGACGAGCAGAACTGATTCGAAGTACGGGCCGGTCCGGCAACAAGCGGACCGGCAAGCTGTCTTGTGGAACCTGTTTTGTGGAACCCAGCCCGCGGTCAGCGGGACTGGGTGGCCGCGTGGGGGAGCCAGAGGGTGAACTGGGCGCCGGCGCCGGGCGCGTTGCGGGCGTAGATCATGCCGCCGTGTTGCTCGGCCGCGTGCTTGACGATTGCCAGGCCGAGGCCGGAGCCGGGGCGGCTGCGCGCCTCGCTGGAGCGGTAGAAGCGCTCGAAGACGTGCGGCAGGTCTGCCTCGGCGATACCGGGGCCGCTATCGGTGATGGTCAGTACGCCGTCCAGCAGGCGAACGCTGACCCGTCCGAGTGGCTCACCATCCGGCGGCCGCGGGACCGAGTCGTCCGGGATGCTGTACTTCGCGGCGTTGTCGAGCAGGTTGGTCACGGCTCGCCCGAGCAGCCGCTCGTCGCCCCAGACCGGGAACGGCGACAGCTTGACGTCCCACTCGATCCCCGACGCGCGCCGGCGGACCTTGATCAGGGCGTCCTCGACGACGTTCTGCATCTCGATCAGCTCGGCGTCGCGCACCTGCGGGGTGTCGCGGGCCAGCTCGGTCAGGTCCCCGATCAACGCGGTCAGCTCGTCCATCTGCGCGCGGACGTCGTCGAGCAGCTGCTGCCGGTCCTCGGCGCGGAGTCCACCGCGCTTGTCGGCCTGCGCGAGCAGATCCAGGTTGGTCCGGATACTCGTCAACGGCGTCCGCAACTCATGCCCCGCGTCCCCCACCAACCGCCGCTGCCGATCCTGCGACCGCGCCAGAGCCGCCAACATCGCATTGAACGCCACCGCCAACCGAGTGATCTCGTCGGAACCGCTGACCGGGATCGGCCGGAGGTCCTCGGTGCGGGCGATCGTCTCGGCCGCGCCGGTCAGCCGGGCAAGCGGCCGTAGTCCGGACTGGGCGATCGCGTTGCCGGCCAGCGCCGCGCCGATCACGCCGAGCAGGCCGATGGCCCACAGCACGATCCCGAGGTTGTGCAGGGTCCGGTCGATCGGCCCGAGCGACTGCGCAACCACCAACGCCGCGGGAATGGTCGGATCGCCGGCTTGGCAACTCTCATCGGGGATCGGACAGAACTGAGCTGGTACCGCGACCACCCGGTAGTGGTGAGGGCTGCCGGGTACGCCGACTGTCTGAATGCTGAAGCCGTCCTCCGAGCTGCGGCGCGCGACGGCCAATTCGGTCTCGCCCATCGGCGGGAGCGGACTGAGCTTGGCGCCGACCTTCTGGCCGTTCTCCAGAACGAGACCTACCTGGATGTCGCTGAGGCCCAGGGCATCGGACGAGACGTTCTGCAGGTTGACGTAATTCGTGAGCACCTTGTTGTTGGCGGCCTGCACGGCGCGGTTCTTCAGGCTGGCGTCGAGGTTGCGGTACATCTGCTGGCGGACGGTGACGTAGGCGCCGATGCTGACGAACGCGACGGCGAGGCCGACCGTGACGGCGGCGAGCAAGGTCACCCGGGCGTGCAGGCTCAGCTGGTGCAGCTTCTCCTGCCACCAGCCCTGGGTCCGTGCGACGGTGCCGGCCACCAGGCCACTGTTGCCCGCGGGCGCAGGCCCATCGGGACCGGACCCGCCCGGTCCGGAGCTGCCCGGTCCGGAGCTGCCCGGAGCAGCCGTCCCGGAGCCGCCCGATCCAGATCCTCCGACAACAGCCGGGCCTGAGCCGACTGGAGCCGGACCGGAGCCCGCGGGAGCCGGTCCGGAGCTGTGCGGTGCCGGCCCGGGGCTTGCTGGGCGCGGTGAGGCCTTGGGAGCCGTGCCTGGGTTGCCAGGGGTGTAGCTGTTCTGGGGTGGGCGGCCTGGGCGGTTGTGGCTGGGGCCGAGTTCGAGGGTTTCCTCGTCGGGGGTGCCGACGTAGCGCGGGAAGTCGTCGGGTGGGGGTTGGGTGGTCACGGTGGGGTGTCTCTCAGGACGTAGCCGATGCCGCGGACCGTGTGGATCAGCCGGGGTAGGCCGTCGACCTCGGTTTTGCGGCGGAGGTAGCCGATGTAGACCTCGAGGGAGTTCGCCGTGGTCGGGAAGTCGTAGCCCCAGACGGCGTCCAGGATGACCGCGCGCTCGAGCACCCGGCGCGGGTTGCGGATCAGCAGCTCCAGCAGGGAGAACTCGGTGCGGGTCAGCGGGATCGGGGTCTGGCCGCGGTGCACCTCGTGCGCGTCCACGTCCACCACCAGATCGGCGTACTGGAGGACCTCACCGCGTGGGCCACCCTCGCCCGGGGTCGTACTGCGTCGCAGCAGCGCCCGCAGTCGCGCCAGCAGCTCCTCCAGGGCGAACGGCTTGGTCAGATAGTCGTCGCCACCCGCATCCAGCCCGTCGACCCGGTCGGCGACCGCGTCCCGGGCGGTCAGCACCAGGATCGGCACGTTGTTGCCCGCGGCCCGCAACGCCTTGGTGGTCTCCAGCCCGTCCAGCCGCGGCATCATCACGTCCATCACGACCACGTCCGGCTCGACGTTGCCGATCACCGCGAGCGCCTCGGCGCCGTCGGAGGCGGTCACCACCTCGAAGTCGTTGAACTCCAGCGAACGGCGCAGCGAATCCCGGACCGCCCGGTCGTCGTCCACCACCAGTACCCGCATCTCGCGCTCCCGCTCGCCCGCAGTCCAAGCCGAAGTCCGGTTGAACTCCGGCTCCCGACGATATGCGGTCTGTTTGAGAATCCGCTGAGAACCCGCTGATCAGTCGCGAAGGAGGCCGGTCCGACGTAGGTTTCGAGCGTGGACATCGTCGAATTCACCCCGTCGAACGAGCAGCTCACCTGGACCTTCGGCGGCGCCGCGCCGCTGCGCCGGGTCAAACCCGGTACGGCGATGCGGCTGTGGACCGAGGACGCGTTCTGCGGCCGGTTACGCAGTACGACGGATCTGGCCAGCGCCAGCCTCAACATGCCGTTCGTCAACCCACAGACCGGCCCGTTCTACGTCGAGGGCGCCGAGCCGGGCGACACGCTCGTCTTGCACTTCGTCGAGCTGACCCCGGCGCGCAGCTGGGGTGCGTCCGCGACGATCCCGTTCTTCGGCGGTCTGACCAGCACGGACCGGACGGCGACCCTGCAGGACCCGCTGCCCGAGCGGACCTGGATTTACGAGGTCGACACCGAGCGCCAGACGGTCGGATTCCAGGCGCAGGGCAGCGATCTGGAGCTCGCCCTGCCGATCGAGACGATGCTCGGTACGGTCGGGGTCGCGCCGGCCGCGGGCGAGGTCCGCTCGTCGCTCGTACCGGACGTGTTCGGCGGCAACATGGACACTCCCGAGATGCGGGCCGGCGCGACCTGCTTCCTCCGCGTCAACGTCGAGGGCGCCCTGTTCTCGGTCGGCGACGGCCACTACCGCCAAGGCGAGGGCGAGTCCTGCGGTACCGCCGTCGAGGGCTCGATGAACGTCGTCCTGATCGTCGAGCTCCTCAAGACTCCCGGCCCGGCCTGGCCGCGGATCGAGAACGACACCCACCTCGCCGTCGTCGGCTCCAGCCGCCCACTCGAGGACGCCTGGCGAGCAGGCCAGGTCGACATGGTCGGCTGGCTCGGCGAGCTCTACGGCCTCGACAAGCTGGACGCCTACCAGCTGCTCAGCCAGATCAGCGAGGTCCCGCTGGCCAACGTCGTCGACGCCAACTACAGCGTCGTCACCAAGGTCGCCAAGGGGCTGCTCCCCAAAGTCGATGCCTACAGCAACATCCACGCTCACCTGCGCGAGCTGGCCGCCACCCTCTAGGAGAAGGCCGGTATGACGTCCGCCGCGAACCGCTCGAGTGGTTCGTGGTCGTACGCGACACCGGGGATGTAGGTGATCACGTACTGGATGCCGGCCTCCTCCAGTTGCTCCAGCCGGACCCGGATCTCCTTGCTGGTAAGGATGTCGGCCAGCACCATCGACGTGCCGCCCGACCCGATCTCGCGGAACTCGTCCAGGCTGTAGCGGCCGCGTGCCTTGGCGGTCGCGGTGACCGGATCGTCGCCGACATCGATCGGGAACAGATTGAGGCTGGTCGTCTTCACGATCTCGGCGTAGTCGCGGCCGACGGCGTCGCAGTGCTTGCGGAGGACCGACAGCTTGTCCTTGATGACGTCGACGCGGCCGGTGCCGAAGTTGCAGGCATCGGCGTACTGGGCGACCAGCTTGAGCGTGACCTGCTCGCCGCCGCCACCGATCAGCAGTGGGGGCTTGCGTCGCGGCTCGACGTACGGCTTGTCGACCGAGTGGTACTTGCCGTGGAAGACGACGTCCTCCTCGGTCCACAGCCTGTGGATCAGCTCGACCGACTCGCGGAACGAGCCCATCCTGTCCTTGAGGCTGGTCCACGGATACCCGTACGCCGTCCACTCGTGCTCCGACCAGCCCGCGCCGAGCCCCGCGAACAGCCGGCCGTGGCTGGCGACGTCGACGGTGGCGGCCATCTTCGCGTAGAGGGCGGGGTTGCGGTACCCGTTGCAGCCGACCAGCTGGCCGATCCTGACCCGCTTCGTGTCGCGGGCGAGCGCGGCGGTCGCCGTCCAGACCTCGAAGACCGTCTCGCGGACCGGCTCGGGCACGGTGTGGAAGTGGTCGAACAGCCAGATCGAGTCCCACGGCCCGGCATCGGCGGTGCGGGCGACGGCCGTCATCGCTTCCCACTGCTCCACCGGATCGGCCAGCTCGACCAGATCCATCCGCCAGCCTTGCGGTACGAAGACTCCGAACTTCATGAGGACTTCCTTCCGGTACTTCGGGAGACGGCGACCCCGCCGAGGCAGAGTGCTCCTCCGATGAGTGCGAGCAGGGCCGGCGTCTCGCCCAGGAGCAGCCAGGCGAGCCCGATGGCGACCACTGGTACGGCGTAGACGGTCACGCCCATCCGGCCGGCCGTCGAGCGGCGGAGCGCGTAGGCCCAGGTGGTGAAGCCGAGGGCGGTGGGGAAGGCGCCTAGGTAGATGACCCACCAGATGGTGCCTGCGCTTGCCGTGCTGAGCTCGCTGGCGAGGGTGGGGGCATAGGGGAGGCAGGCGACCGTGCCGATCATGCAGGCCAGCCAGGTGACCAGTGCGGCGGGTAGGCGGGTCAGGAGCGGCTTCTGGGCGACCACGCCGACGGCGTACGAGATGGCGGCGACGAAGCAGAGGATGACTCCCCAGGTCTCGGCGCGGCCGGTGGAGGTCGCAGTACCGATCAGCACTACGCCACCGAAGGCGATGAGGCTGCCGATGATGAGTTGGCGTGGGAAGCCTTCGCCCAGGGTCAGTCCGGCCATCAGGGCGATCAGGAGTGGGGCGATGTGGACCAGCATGGCCGCAGTGCCGGCGTCTAGGCGGCGCTCGGCAGCGTTAAGGGTCAGGTTGTAGACGCCGAACCAGAGCAGGCCGCAGGCGAGTAGTGGCGGCCAGTCGCGTCTCGTTGGCCAGCTGGCTCGGGTGGGGCGCTCACGGAAGTACAGGTAGATGCCGAGGAGGATGCTGCCGACCAGGAGGCGGGCGAGGGACAGCGAGCCGGCCGAGAACTCCGTGCCGGCGTGGCGGATGGCTACGAAGGAGGAACCCCACAGCAGCACGGACACGGTGGCCGCGCCGGTCACGAGCAGGGTTTTGGGAGAGGCTTCCACGACGGTCGTCACTCTGTTTACCCTAGGAAGGTCTTTGTCGCTTTCCCATGGCGATACCTACCGAAGAGGCGCTTGATGATTACCGAAGCGAATGCGATTGCGGCTCTCAGCCTTCAAACCGACAAACCGGTTCTGGATGAGCTGAATGTCCGCCTCCTGAAGGAGCTGGCGGCCGATCCGCGGTTGCGGACGACCGAGCTGGCCCGGCGGCTGGGGGTGTCGGCGCCGACCGTGCGGGAGCGGGTGACGCGGCTGGAGGAGTCCGGGGTGATCCGCGGGTATCGGCTGGACGTCGACCCGGCCGCGCTCGGCCTGCCGATCGCCGCCTGGGTCCGGCTCCGCCCGGGCCCCGGCCAGATCCCGCGCATCATCGAGCTCGCTCAACGCACCCCCGAGGTCGTCGAGTGCCACCGGATCTCCGGCGAGGACTGCTTCCTGATGCGCGTGCAGGTCGCCGCTATCGCGGGGCTCGAGGAGGTTCTCGACAAGTTCCTGGTGCACGGGCAGACCACCAGCTCGTTCATCGTCTCCAGCCCGATCGAGCCGAGGCCGGTCAACTTCGGTCAGTGAGGTCCCGTCTCTCAACCCCAACCAGCGCTCGAAGTGGTCTGCATCACTAGGCTGAGGGCGACTTCAGTGACCTCCGGAAGGACCCTGACCATGGCTGCCGACAAGTCTGTCCGCAGAGTTGCCCTTCTCACCGCGGGCGGGCTCGCGCCCTGCCTGTCGTCCGCCGTCGGCGGGCTGATCGAGCGCTACAGCGAAGTTGCGCCCGACGTGGAGATCATCGCCTACCTGAACGGGTACCACGGGCTGCTCAGCGGCCGGCACCTCGACATCACGCCCGAGGTCCGGGCCAAGGCGGGCCTGCTGCACAAGTTCGGTGGCAGCCCGATCGGCAACAGCCGGGTGAAGCTGACCAACACCGCCGACCTGATCAAGCGGGGCCTGATCCAGGACGGCCAGAACGCCCTCCAGGTGGCGGCCGAGCGGCTGGTCGCGGACGGTGTCGACGTGCTGCACACGATCGGTGGCGACGACACCAACACCACCGCGGCCGACCTGGCGGCGTACCTGCAGGAGCACGACTACGACCTGACCGTGGTCGGCCTGCCGAAGACGATCGACAACGACGTCATCCCGATCAAGCAGAGCCTGGGCGCCTGGACCGCTGCCGAGCAGGGCGCGATCTTCGCCAAGAACGTGATCGCGGAGCACAGCTCGAACCCACGGATGCTCGTCGTCCACGAGGTGATGGGACGCAACTGCGGCTGGCTGACGGCCGCGACCGCGGCGGAGTACCGCAAGTGGGTCAAGGCGCAGGAGTGGAACCCGGGCATCGGCCTGGACGCGAGCGGCTGGGACGTGCACGCCGTTTACGTGCCTGAGGCAACGATCGACCTGGACGCCGAGGCGGAGCGGCTGAAGGCGGTGATGGACGAGAACGACTGCGTCACCATCTTCTTGTCCGAGGGCGCCGGCGTGCCGTCGATCGTGGCCGAGCTGGAGGCGCGCGGCGAGGACGTGCCGCGGGACCCGTTCGGGCACGTGAAGCTGGACGCGGTCAACCCGGGTGCCTGGTTCGCGAAGCAGTTCGCCGAGCGGATCGGCGCGGAGAAGACGATGGTGCAGAAGAGCGGCTACTTCAGCCGGTCCGCCGCGGCCAACGACGCCGACCTCGCGCTGATCAAGCAGTGCACGGACTACGCGGTCGACGCGGCGCTGCGCGGCGAGAGCGGTGTCGTCGGGCACGACGAGGAGCGCGGTGACGAGCTGCGCGCGATCGAGTTCCCGCGGATCGCCGGCGGCAAGGAGTTCGACCCCTCCGTGGAGTGGTTCGCCGGCCTGCTGGCCGAGATCGGGCAGACCAGCTGACCCCGGTCCGAGCCCACATCATGTGGGCTCGGACACCCAACGGTGGGCTTGAACAAGTAATAACGTGTTCAAGCCCACCGGTGCTTGTTCAAGCCCACATGATGTGGGCTTGTCAGGACGGGAGGTCGGGGGTGGTTTTGCCGTAGATCCAGCTGGTGATGTACGCCGTGAGGTCCTTGCCGGAGACCTGGTTGGCGACGTCTATGTAGTCCTGGGTGGTCGCGGACTTGTTGCGGTAGCGCTCGAAGAACGTGTGCTCGATCTGCCGGAAGGTCTTCGCGCCGACCTGCTTCTTCAGGCCGTAGAGCATCACGGCGCCGCCTGCGTTGGTACCGCCGAGGACGTCGAGCGTGTCGGCCGGGCGACCGGGTGGGCCGTACTGCGGGCGGTTGCCGAGGTCGAATTCGTAGGCCCGCTGGATGAAGTCCTCGAACGACGGGCCGCCGCTCACGGAGGCGTAGAGGCCGCCGTAGTAGCTCGCGTGGCCTTCGCTGAGCCACATGTCGTCCCAGGTCCGCACGGAGACGGCGTCACCGAAGTACTGGTGAACGAGCTCGTGGACCATCACGGCCGTGCCCTGGGTCGACGGGTCGGCCAGGTAGTCGGCGGTGAACATGGACAGGGTGGCGCTCTCCAGGGCGACGTTGGTCTCGCCACGGATGCCCAGTACTCCGTACGTCTCGAACGGGTACCGGCTACCGAGCTGCTCCTCGACCCAGCGCAGTTGCTCCGGGATGAGTCCGACCCGCGTCTTGGCGGCTGCCGCTTTGGGCGTGTCCACATAGCTCCGTACCGGAAGTCCGTGCGGGCCGCGGGCCCTGATCTCGGTGAAGTGGCCGACCGCGAGCTGGGCGACGTCGGTGGGGATGGGATCGCGGGTCGTGTAGACGTACGTCGTCCGGCCACCGACGGTCTTCTTGGAGCGCAATGTGCCGCCCGCGACCGCCCGCAGGTCGCTCGGAACGGTGACCCGGAAGGTGACGACGGCCTTGTCGCTCGGGATGTCGTTCATCGGGAAGAACAGGTGCGAGCGGTCAGGCTGACCGAGCAGCGCGAAGCCGTCGTCCGCGGGGATCCAGTGCTGGAAGTGATCCTGCTCGGGGAACTGCGGCGCCTTCGGCTGCAGTGACCGGTCGGCGGTGAAGGCGACGTGCACCCGGAACGGGAGGCCCTCGAGCAGTGGGAGCTTCGGGATGATGACCAGCTTCTCTGCGGTGTTGTCCAGCTTGTACTCCGCCGGCAGACCGTTGACGGTGACGGCGCTGACCTGCTTGGCGACGGCGTCCAGGCTGAAGCCGGACAGACTTTGCTTGGCCTGGGCAACGATGTCCACGGACGACGTCATCTGGGTCGTGCCGGGTTGGTAGTCATAGGCAACGGTGTACGACTGCGCGTCGTACTCGCTGCTGCCGAGGCCGGGGTAGAGGCGTTCGCCGGACCCTTGTGCGGTGGCGGGTCCGGCGACCACCGTCGAAATCATCATCGCGACCGCTGTCGCGGCGAGCGGGAGTCGTCTGAGATTCATCCCGCCACGTAATCAGCCGGCGCGTATCGCGGGCGTATCCGTTTCCTTTTACCTATTGGGAAAGCCGGTCGACCCAGCGGTCGGCGGCCTTCTCGATCTGGTCCAGGACGTCGTCGAAGCCGGCGTCGTCGCCGTAGTACGGATCCGGTACGTCCGCGTCGGCGAACAACTCGACCGGTACGACGAGCTCGTCGCCACCCCGCCGGAGCAGCGCGGCCAGGTGGCCGGAGTCCATCGCCAGCACCAGGTCGCGGTCAGCGAACCAGCTGCTGCGGAACTCCTGCGCCCGGTGCGCGCTCCCGTCGTACCCGCGCCGGGCCAGGGCCGCGGCGGCGCGGGAGTCCATCGGGTCGCCGATGTGCCAGCCGCCCGTGCCGGAGCTCGTCACGACCACGTCGTCCACCCCCGCGTCGGCGAGCTTCGCGCGGAGCACGACCTCGCCGATCGGGGAGCGGCAGATGTTTCCCGTGCAGACGACCTCGATGCGCCTCACTGCCGAAGTCACCGCGCCATCAGTTGATCTCGGCCTTGTCGGGCAGCACGGCGTTGAGGAGCATGCCGACCAGGGTGATGACCAGGGAGCCCAGCAGGGCGGCGCCGAAGCCGGTCACGTGGAACTGGACGTCGAGCTTGCCGGTGATCCACGAGGTGAGCAGCAGCATCAACGCGTTGATCACGAAGATCAGCAGGCCGAGCGTCAGGATGATGAACGGCAGCGAGATCAGCTTGGCGATCGGCTTCACCACCGCGTTCACGATCCCGAAGATGGCCGCAACGATCAGCAGCGTCAGCACCCGGCGCCCGGTGGTCGATCCCTGCAGCGTGATGCCGCTGACGACCCAGCTCGCAACCGCCAGCGCGACCGCGTTGGCGAGCAACTTGATGATCAAGTTCTTCATACGTCGATCCTGCCACCCCGGGGTTCATCACACCCGTCCCACGCCGTACGCGGATCCGGCAGGTGCTTCGGTGCGTCCGAAGACAGGTGACTTCAGGAGGGCGGGGTGGCGATGGCTTCGAGCAGGGACTCCTCGGCGCCGGCCAGGTGCCGGCGGAGCTCCTCGACGCATTCGTCGAGCTCGCCCTTCTCCAGCAGCCGGACGAGTTTGCGGTGCGAGGCGACCTGCTGCTTGGCGTCCTGGCGCAGCGCGTCGACACGGGCCAGCGCGAGTCTCGCCTCGCCGGTGATCGAGTCGGCCGTGGCGGTCAGCCGCTCGCTGCCGGTCAGGGCGACCAGGCTGCGATGGATGGCCAGGTGGGTCTCGGTCATCGCCTCGGGGTCGGCGCCTTCCTTGGCGGTCGCGGCGAAGGTCCGCATCGCGGCGCGGACCCGCTCGCGGGCCGGCTCGTCGGCGTCGAACCAGGCCCTGATGCCGGCCGACTCGAGCACGAACCGGGCGCGGCAGATGTCCGCCACCGCGGCCGGGTGCAGGATGGCGACGCTGACGCCCTTGTTCGGTTCGCGGACCGCGAGGCCCTCGGTGACCAGCATCGTCATCGCTTCGCGGACCGTACTGCGGGCGACGCCGAGCGCCTCGGCCAGCGGCTGCTCGCGCAGCGGCGTACCGGGCTCGAGGTCACCCGAGAAGAGGGCGGCGCGGAGCGCGTCGACGACCCGGTCCACCGTGGTCGAGCGGTCCACCCGCAGCCGTTCGTACATGCAGCGATTGTCGTCCAGTCAGCCGCCGTTGTCGCGTTCGGCACCCGGCGGCGAGCAGGTCGGCGGCCAACCTGTGGATAACTCTCGACATAATGACCTGGTTTTCAGGCAGTCTTTGACGCAGTGGCCGCCCCTCCAGCAAGGAGACACTCGTGGGTGACAGCAAGGCACTGCCGATCATCGGTGGCGTCATGCTCGTGTTCTTCCTGCCGCTGATCATCGTGATCGCGATGATCGTCGGCGTGCTGAGCAGCATGGACAGCGCGGCCGCCTGCACCCCGTCGTCCGGCGCGAGCGAGACGTCGATGGCCTGGCCGACCGACAACCACACCCCCGACCAGGGCTGGGACGACGAGGGCGACGAGACCCACAAGGGCGTCGACTTCGTCATCGCCAAGGGCAGCAAGGTGTACGCCGTCGAGGCCGGCAACGTGAAGTCGGTCTCCGGTGACTGGATCAAGATCAGCCACGACAAGGGGCTGGAGAGCTGGTACCGGTTCTTCGACACCAAGGCGGTCAAGAAGGGTGACACGGTCACCCGCGGCCAGGTGATCGGGACCGTGGGCGAGGGTGACGAGGCCGCCCCGGGCAAGAGTGGCGCCCACCTGCACTTCGAGGTCTGGGCGGCTACCGAATCGGACGGCACCGACCTCAAGCAGACCGACCCGGCGACGCTCTTCAGCACGACGGACTCCCCGGGCGCGGGCGGCTGTGGTTGCGGCGGAGCAGGCGGACCGCTGGTCGGCGGCACCAACCAGGAGAAGGCGTTCAACTTCCTGGTCTCGAGCGGCTACACCAAGGAGCAGGCCGCCGGCATGGTCGGCAACATGATCCACGAGTCGAGCGTCGAGCCGCAACGGCTCAACGGCACCACCTCGGGCGTGAAGACGCCGGCCGCGACGGCCGTCGGGCTGGGCAACAAGGCCTGGGGGATCGTCCAGTGGTATCCGGCCAGCAAGGTCATCAACGCGGGCCGCTCGATGGGCGCCACCGACAGCCAGATCGAGACGCTGGAGTTCCAGCTCAACTTCCTGATCCACCAGCTCGACGGCACTGGCAAGGTGCCGCTGCCGGCCGTCGGGACCGCGATGAAGGCGACCAAGACGGTCGACGACGCGGCCTACACCTTCGCGGCCAAGTTCGAGATCTTCACGACGAACCCGAACGACCCCGAGTACGGGCGGCGCCAAGCCACTGCCCGGCAGGTGCTCAGCACCTTCGGTGGCGGTGCCGTCGAGCCGGGCAAGCCCGGGACCGGGCCGGCGACCGCCTGCGCGGCCGGCAGTGGCAACATCGCCGCGGTGGCGATCTCGCTGGCCTGGCCCGAAGGTGGGCACGGCTACAACAAGAGCGACGCGACACCGGCGTACCAGGAGGCGCTGCCGAAGTTCAACAGCGAGAACGGGTACAACGTGTGGAGTGACTGCGGCCGGTTCGTGTCCACGGTGATGCACATGAGCGGTGCCGATCCCGACTACCCCGACGTGAGCACGGACACCATGAACCAGTACCTGCGAACGTCCGGCAAGTACGACGTGTTCGACAAGATCTCGATGGATCAGCTGCAGCCCGGGGACATCTTCATCGGCCCCGGCCACACGTACCTGTTCGTCGGAAGCTACGGCAAGTACAACTCCGTCTCCGGCTCGCTGGAGACGGGTAAGGGAAACGGCCACGTGCCCCAGGCCGGCTATGCCTACGACGTCGGCGTGCCCGGTGGATTCGCCGTCGCCCGGCTGAAGAACCAGCCCAAGCCGCCAGAGAAGAAGTCCTAGCGTCCCGCCGATGAGGAACAGGAGCAGCTGATGGAGGAGGACGGCCGGCGGACGCTGGTGATGGGCGCTGTCGCCCTGTTGGTGATCGTGGTCCTGATCGGGGGATTCCTGATCTGGCGGCACGATCCCAAGGCGGAGCTGACCGTGAAGTCGATCCCGAACGACCTGACCCTGACGCTGAACGGCGCGCCGATCGCCGCCAGCGGGACCATCGAGGTCCGGCCGGGGACGTACCAGCTCCTGGCCAAGCGGGACGGCTTCCAGAGCTACGAGCAGACCCTCACCGTGCGCGGCACGGATCCGGTCTCGGTCGAGGTGTACCTCTACGCCAACGGGCCGGTCGGCGTCGAGTGGGGCAAGAACAACCCCGAGCAGGAGCGCGAGGCCGAAGCGGCGGCCGGTCGCAGGTACGACGAGATCCAGGCCCGGCTGGCGGCGAAGTACCCGATTCTGGCTCAGCTGCCGTACATCGGGCCCGACTTCAAGGCGACCTACCAGAACTCGAAATCGGATCCGACGAATCCTGAGGCGATCTCGGTGAAGATCCTGGTCTACGGCCCCTCCGGCAAGAAGGAGGCGCTCGAGTGGATCACCGGGAACGGCTGGGATCCCGCCTCGCTGGACCTGATCTACACCACCGGCTGAGGCTGCTTCCCGGTACTGCGAACGCACTCCCGCCGGCCGAGGCGTAAGTCATGTTGACGCGATCTCGGCGGCCCTGCACACTGACTGATTGTCGGACAATCAGGGGATCGGTCAATTCGACGGTCCGGAGTCAACGAGGTGAACACATGGGTCAGCCGCTGGGGTGGGGACGCCGCTATCTGATGGTCCGGCCGGATCATTTCCGGATCGACTACGTGATCAATCCGTACATGTCGACCCAGGACCAGCCCGACCCGGAGCTGGCGCTCAAGCAGTGGGACTCGCTGCGGCAGGCCATCGTCGACGCCGGCGGTGAGGTCGAGGTGCTGGCCCAGCGCGACGACTCGCCGGACATGGTCTACGCGATGAACCTCGGCTTCGCCACCGCCCAGGGCAAGGCGATGCTGTCGCACATGCGGTTCGAGCCGCGCCGCAAGGAGTCGCTGACCGCGGCCGAGTGGTTCATGGGCCACGACTTCGAGCTGAAGCGGACCGGCGCCGACGGCATCGGCCCGCACTTCGAGTCCGGCGACGCGTTCGTCTTCGGGGACAGCCTGGTGGTCGGCTACGGCCCGCGCACCGAGGCGGGGGCGCTCAAGCACCTGGCGACCGAGTGGGGCATCCGGGTCCGCGGCTTGCGCATCCAGCACGAGGGCATGTACCACCTCGACCTGCCGTTCTGCCCGGTCGACAGCACCCACGCGATGGTCTACCCGCCGGCTCTCGACGCGGCCGGCCAGGCTGAGCTGTTCGGCATCGTGCCGGATCCGATCGTGCTCACCGACGAGGAGGCGTTCGCGTTCAGCGGCAACTCGCTGGTGGTCAACGAGACGATCATCATGCCCGCCTGCTCACCGCGCCTTCGCGACATCATGACCGGCCTCGGCCTGCGCGTGGTCGTCCTCGACCTGTCCGAGTTCCACAAGGGCGGCGGCTCGGCCCGCTGCATGACCAACCCCCTCGACTTCGACCTCAGCGCCATCGCCGTTCCCGGTGGCGAGGTCGTCCTGCCGAGCTAGTCGCGGCAGTCCGGTACGGCCGGATCGATGGCCGGGCGCCTGCTCATGGTTCAGCTGGTTTGCTGGACGATTGGACAGGCGGCCCGGCCATTTTGATGCCTGTCGACTGCGGCCGGCCGCCTTCGGTTGAGCAATTTGTCCAGTCCGATATCACGGGGTTCTAAGCGGGCGGGGATGGAGCTAGCCTGCCGCCATGACCGCTGAGGACGAGGTGCGCTTCCGTTCCGTGCTGGATGACGTCGCGGCGTACAAGCCGGGCAAGCCACCGGAGCGTACCGACGGGCGCCCGTCGTTCAAGCTGTCCAGCAACGAGAACCCGTATCCGCCGCTGCCGGGTGTGCTCGCCGCCGCCACCGAGGCCGCCGGGAACATGAACCGGTACCCCGACATGGGCGCTCTGCCGTTGCTGGAGGCGCTGTCCGAGCGGTTCGACGTACCGGTCACCGACCTGGCCATCGGGACGGGTTCGGTCGCGGTGCTCTACCACCTGCTGCAGGCTGCTTGCGGCGAGGGCGATGAGGTCGTCTACGCGTGGCGGTCGTTCGAGGCCTACCCGATCGCGGTGCAGCTGACCGGCGCGACCTCCGTCCAGGTCCCGCTGACCGAGGACGCCCGGCACGACCTCAAGGCGATGGAAGCGGCCATCACCGACCGCACGAAGGTCGTCATGGTCTGTACGCCGAACAACCCGACCGGCCCGGTGGTCCATCGCGACGAGCTGGTCGCGTTCCTCGACGCCGTACCGCGCAACGTGCTCGTCGTCCTCGACGAGGCCTACCGCGAGTTCGTCCGCGACACCGAGACGCCCGACTGCACCGAGATGTACCGCGACCGGCCGAACGTGGTCGTCCTGCGCACCTTCTCGAAGGCTTACGGGCTGGCCGGCTTCCGGATCGGCTACGCGATCGGCCACGCGCCGGTGATCGCCGCGATCCGCAAGTGCGCGCTGCCGTTCGGCGTCAGCGAGATCGCCCAGGCGGCCGCTGTCGCGTCGTTGCGCGCGGAGAAGGAGCTGCTCGACCGCGTCGAGGCCCTCGTGGTCGAGCGGACCCGCGTCGTCGGGGAGCTGCGCGCGGCCGGCTGGGACGTCCCCGAGACGCACGCGAACTTCGTCTGGATGCCGCTCGGCGACGAGACCCTGGCCTTCGCCGAGGCGGTCCAGGCCGAGGGCGTCTCGGTCCGGCCGTTCCCCGGCGAGGGTGCCCGGGTGACCATCGGCGAGCGTGAAGCCAACGACCTCTTCCTGACGATCGCGTGCGCCTGGCGCCAGTGAGGAACCTGATCTGGATCTCGGGCGCATCCGCCGGGATCGGGGCCGCACTAGCGGTCAGTACGCCGTACGCGGACGCGCGAGTGATCGACCTGTCCCGGAGGGGTGGAGTGGTCGAGCACTTCGCGGCGGATCTCGCGGACCCCGCTGACTGGGTGCGGGTCGAGGAGCACTTCGCCGCGGAGCTGGCCGGGTTCGACGGCGAGCGGGTGATCTTCGTCCACAACGCAGGGACGGTCGTACCGATCGGATCGGCCGCGACGGTGGATGCCGCTGCTTATGCGCAGGCGGTGCTGCTGAACTCGGCGGCGCCGCAGATGCTCGGGCGGGCCTTTCTACGGGCGACTGCTGGGCTCGACTGCGAGCGGCAGCTGGTCATGCTGTCGTCGGGTGCGGCGACCAAGGCTTATCCGGGGTGGTCGGCGTACAACGCGGGCAAGGCGGCTGTCGAGCACTGGGTGCGGACGGTCGGGCTCGAGGAGGCGGCGATCGAGCGGGAGAGCGCCGGTGCAGTGAAGGGCTGCCGGGTGATCGCGGTGGCGCCGGGAGTGGTGGACACGGCGATGCAGGGTGAGATCCGGGCTGTGGACGAGCAGGCGTTCCCCGCTGTCGAGCGGTTCCGTGAGCTCAAGCGCTCGGGCGGGCTGACCACACCGGAGCAGGCCGCGGCCGGGTTGTGGGCCGTCATCGAGGCGCAGTACCCGACCGGGTCGGTGCTCGACCTGCGGGATCTTCCCGCCTGATCACGACCTCCCGGCCGAGGGTTCGTCTGACGCCGGCTCGCCTGGCCTCGGGGTCGCGGCAACGCAATCGCCCGGCCCCCGCTGGGACGGGGGCCGGGCGATCGTCGTACCGAAACTCTTGGAGCCAGCGAAGCGGCACCGGGAAATAGTGAGGCTTGCTTCCCGATGCCGCTTCGAGGTGTTGCTACCGGTTGATCACCCCACCGAGGCGATCCGTCCGGTGTCCATCATCACTGCTGACCAGGGAGTGGTCAGTTGTCCTGCTCGGAGTCCTGCTCGCAGGTCTTCAGGATGTCCGTGGTGTTGGCGTTGTTGCCCAGGCCCAGAACACCGGAGATCGAGTTGACCGGAACAGCGCCGCCGAGAACGCTGGCAGCGACATCGTTGTGGCAGGCCTGGAACGGGCCGACGTTGTTGCGGGAGACCGACACGAGGCCGTCGTCGCCAACGCGGTACCACTTGCCACCGTGGTTCTTCTGCGAAGAGCCCTGCTCGCAGGTCTTCACGACGGTCGCGTGGTTGCCGTCGTTGAACAGACCGACGATCCCGACGATGTCGGAGACCGGCACGGCACCGCCGGCGCCGGCCACCGCGGCGACGTTGTGGCAAGCCTGGAACGGGCCGACGTTGTTGTCGTCGACGTTGACCAGGCCGCCGCCCTGACGAACGAAGTACCAGACCTTGCCGCCCTTGGCGTAGCCCTTCAGCGCCGAGGCGTCGGTGACACCGCTGGTGGCGCCGGAGGTGCTGTCGTCGATCATGTTCGCGCTGACGACGGTGGCCAGGCCCAGCGTGGCAACGGTCGCCACTGCCGCTGCAGCGGCGATCTTGCGTGTTACCTGCATTATGCGAGGTTTCCTTTCGGGTATGACGGATTCGTCTTAGTGGGTAACGACGCCTGGTGGGGCGGGTTACAAATTTCTTCGCCCCTTTTTCGGTTCAGGCGGGAATCCCGGGGTAGGCCATAGCAGACGAGTGATGGGTTCGTTGCCGCAGCAGGAATCTGTCTCTGACCAGGCAACTTGTCGCCCAGGCGGGACGATCGGCGGGTCGCCGGAGGTGAGCGGTATTCGTTTTCGCTGGGCCGTAACCGATCGGCGGTTTCGTCGTTGTCTGATCGCGGGCGAACGATTGCCCGTCATTCATGGGGTATTTTCGGCGGGCTCGGTGGCCGGCGAAATGGCATTACCATGACGAAACGGATTGTCACGCATCATTGCCGGAGTTTCGCGCCGTGTTTTTTCGGGGCATGGCGCCGGCTCGGCAACACGGACCCGCTGCCGCGCGCATCGGCAGCGGTGGGAGACCCGGGCACCCCATGGGAGCCCGGGTTCTTCCCTTTCCAGGGGTCCTTCTCTTTCCGGAGTACTAAGAGGTGCGGCGCCGCTCGGCGCTGACCACCAGGGCGACGCCGACCACGACGATCGCGCCGCCGAGCATGATCTCGGCGGTGACCGGCTCGCTGAGGATCAGCCACCCGAGCAGCACCGCGACGGCCGGGTTCACGTAGGCGTAGGTGCCGATCAGGGAGATCGGCGCGTTCGCCAGTAGGTAGGAGTAGGCGGAGTACGCCAGCAGTGAGCCGAAGACGACCAGGTAGGCGAGGGCGATCCAGCCCTTCGGCTCGATCGCGCTGAGGTGCAACCGGCCGGGCTCTCCGGCCAGTACGCCGATCAGCACCATCGCCGTACCGCCGGCGACCATCTCGTACAGGGTCGCTACCAGCGGATCCTTGGGGAGTCCGAGGCGCGGGGAGAAGCGGGAGCCGACGGCCCAGCTGATCGTGCCGGCGACCAGGATCGCGACCGAGAGCGGTTTCGCGCTGGTGTCGCCGCCGGAGAGGGCGAGCAGGGCCGCACCGGTGAATCCGATCAGTACGCCGAGCCAGGTCAGCGCACGCGGTCGCTCGCCGCCGCCGACGCGGAGCAACATCAGCCAGAGCGGTACGGCGGCGACCAGGAGCGCGGACAGACCGGAGGGCACTGTCTTCTCCGCGATCGCGACGGCGCCGTTGCCCAGGGCAAGGAGCAGGAGGCCGACCACGGCCGCGCCGAGGAGCTCCCGGCGGGTGACGCGGAGCCGGGTGACGCCTGACTTGATGGCGAGGAATGCGGCCAGCAGGACGGCTGCGATCAGGAAGCGGGCACCCATCCCGAGCATCGGCGGGATCTTCGCCTCGACCACGATCCGGATGCCGAGGTAGGTGGACCCCCAGACGACGTAGACCACCGCGAGAGCCGACCAGATCATCGCCGCCGAGGCCGGCTTGGCGGTGGCCTGCGGCAGTACTGCGGGCGCTGGCGCGGCGGCGGTCATCGCGGTTCTCCTCGGTTGTCATGGGTCAAACACAAGAACGATGCTGACACTAGCCCCGCCCCACACCACCCCACAAGCCACTTTTCACCTGCTGGTCGGCCACCCGTCACCCCCACCCCCGATCCTGACCCCATGCGCATCCCACTAGCCGTCCTGCTGACGGCCGCCGCCTCAACAGCCCTCGCCTCGCCTTCGGCATCGGCCCAGAAAGAAGAGGTGCGAGAGGCGCCGCCCCTGGTGGTGGGCGCGTCTGCCGCGGCTCCGCCGCGAGCCGCGCTGGCGGCGCAGCGATCCGGGCAGGCCGCGGCGGCAGCGCTGTCCGGGCTGGCCGATAGCTCGGCAGTCGCTGTTCGGTCCTCCGGCCAGCAGCCGCGGTTGGCGGAGGTTCGCGCTGTCGCGGAGACGGCGGCTAACTGGGATGACGAAGCCGGTGGGGATGCGAATGCGGATGATCCGGCCATCTGGGTCAACCCGCATCGGGCGGCTAAGAGTGTGGTGTTGGGGACGTTGAAGAACGGCGGGTTGACTGTCTTCGATCTGAGCGGCCGGGAGTTGCAGCGTGTGGCTACTGCGCCGGAGGGGCGGTTCAACAACGTTGACCTTGTTACTGGGGTGTCCGTCGGAGGGAAGCGGCGGGATCTGGCTGTGGTGAGCGATCGGGGGCTGGACCGGCTGCGGGTGTACGCGGTCGACCAGCGCGGGTCGGATGCCAAGGACAAGGTGCTGACCGACGTCACGAGTCCCACCGCTCCTCTCGTGTTCAGTAAGGACGACGCGGAGGTCGAGGAGCAGCGCACGGCGTACGGTGTCGCCGCTCTGAATCTCGGTGGTCAGGCGTTCGTCGCCGTCAGCCGTCGCAGTGAGACGCGGATCGGTTTCTTCCGGCTGGTCGCCGACAGCACGGGCAAGATCGGCTACCAGGCCGTGAAGCAGCTCGACCTGCCCTCGACCTTCCGGTTGTCCAACGGTTCGACCTGGTCACCGTGTGAGGACCCGGGCGACCGCCCGCAGGTCGAGGGCATGGTCTTCGACCAGACGACGGGCACCTTGTACGCCGCTCAGGAAGACGTCGGCATCTGGCGAGTACCGCTGGCGGGCCGGCCCGCGCTGCTGGAGAAGACCCGGGAATTCGGCCGGCCCGGGGCATACGACGAGCACACCGAGGAGTGCGCGCCCACCGGCCCGGTCTCCAAGGACGGCGGCCAGCACCTCAGCGCCGACGCGGAAGGGCTGACGATCGCCTACCGCGGGGCCGCCAAGACCCTCTACGCGTCGAGCCAGGGCGACTCCACCTTCGCCGGCTACCGGATCACCGCGAAGGGCCTCGACTACCGCAACGGTTTCAAGGTGGTCGACGGTGCGGCCGCGGACGGCGTACAACACAGTGACGGTGCCGCGGTCACCGCCAAGCCGCTCGGTCCGCTCTTCCCGCACGGCCTGCTCGCCGTGCATGACGGCGAGAACACCCCCGGTGACGGCGACCGGGAGGGGACCAACTTCAAACTGGTACGCCTGGAGCAATTGCCCTGATCGAGACCGGTTTGTGACGCAGATCGCACGAAACCTCTCGATGCGGTCACGAGGCAGCGATTTAAGCCTGACGACGGTCAGAGATATGACCAGTGGCTGGACTGGTGTCTCATCGCGAGACGGCTTTCGGTACCGCCGTACAAGTCCGCGTCCAGACAGTTAGCGCAACAGCAACCTGCTGGGTACGGTGTCCGGCAAGATGGGCAGTGATACCAGTGAGGAGGTTCACTGCCGAGCGGTGAGTACCACCCTGCATCAACCTGGATCCACGCGGTCCCGCCTGCGAAGCCTCACCCGGCTGGCTGGGCCGGGGCCCGTGCAAAGTTGCGGTCGCGGCGATCCCGCGCTCGAACCCGAGGAGTGCATGTGAGTGAGTCGGTGCCGGGCCTTGCCCCGGAAGTGTTCGCGCCCGTCGAGGCGCCGGTCAGTCCCTCCCAGGCCTCCGAGGAGGTCGAGTTCGTCCAGCTGCTGACGCCGGAAGGTGAGCGCGTCGAGCACCCGGACTACTCGTTCGACCTCGACGACGAGGCGATCAAGGGCTTCTACCGCGACATGGTCATGGTTCGCCGGATCGACACCGAGGCGACCGCGCTACAACGGCAGGGCGAGCTGGGCCTGTGGGCCTCGCTGCTGGGCCAGGAGGCCGCCCAGATCGGCTCCGGCCGCGCGCTGCACACCAACGACATGGTCTTCCCGACCTACCGCGAGCACGGCGTCGCCTGGTGCAAGGGCGTGAACCCGCTGAACCTGCTCGGCCTGTTCCGCGGCGTCGACCAGGGCGCCTGGGACCCGCGCGACAACAACTTCCACCTGTACACGATCGTGATCGGCGCCCAGACGCTGCACGCGACCGGGTACGCGATGGGCCAGCAGCGCGACCACGCGGTCGGCGACGAGAACGGCGAGGCGACGATCGCGTACTTCGGCGACGGCGCGTCCAGCCAGGGCGACGTGAACGAGGCCTTCATCTACGCCTCGGTCTTCAACGCGCCGGTGGTGTTCTTCTGTCAGAACAACCAGTGGGCCATCTCGGAGCCGATCGACCGGCAGACCCGGATCCCGCTGTACCAGCGCGCGGCCGGCTTCGGTTTCCCCGGCGTCCGCGTCGACGGCAACGACGTACTGGCGACGTACGCCGTCACCCAGCAGGCGCTCAAGCGCGCTCGTGAGGGCAGCGGCCCGACGCTGGTCGAGGCGTACACGTACCGGATGGGCGCCCACACCACCTCCGACGACCCGACGAAGTACCGGCTGTCGGAGGACCTGGAGTACTGGAAGCTGAAGGACCCGATCGAGCGCGTGAAGGCCTACCTGGCCCGCTCGATCGGTGTCGAGCACGAGTTCTTCGAGCAGATCGAGGCCGAGGCCGACCAGGTCGCCGCCACGCTGCGCGCGGGCTGCCTGGCGATGCCCGACCCGAAGATGACCGACTTCTTCGAGCACGCCTACGTGGAGAAGACCCCGCAACTGGCCGAGCAGCAGGCGCAGTACGACGCGTACGCGGCCTCTTTCGAAGGGGAGCGCTGAGATGACCAAGATCAGCCTGGGCAAGGGCATCAACCAGGGCCTGCGGGCCGCCATGGAGAAGGACCCGAAGGTCCTGATCATGGGTGAGGACATCGGCAAGCTCGGCGGCGTCTTCCGGGTCACCGAAGGACTGCAGAAGGACTTCGGCGAGGACCGGGTGATCGACACCCCGCTGGCCGAGTCCGGCATCATCGGCACCGCGGTCGGCCTGGCGCTGCGCGGCTACCGGCCGGTCTGCGAGATCCAGTTCGACGGGTTCGTCTTCCCGGCGTACGACCAGATCATCAACCAGGTCGCCAAGATGCACTACCGGTCGATGGGCAAGCTGAAGATGCCGATCGTGATCCGGATCCCGTTCGGCGGCGGCATCGGCGCGGTCGAGCACCACTCGGAGTCGCCGGAGACGCTGTTCGCGCACGTCCCGGGTCTCAAGGTGGTCGCGGCCGGCGACCCGGTCGATGCGTACTGGATGATCCAGCAGGCGATCGCGACCGACGACCCGGTGGTGTTCTTCGAGCCGAAGCGCCGGTACCACGAGAAGGCGGAGCTGGACGAGAGCGCCGGGGCGGCGTACCCGCTGTTCAAGGCGAAGGTGGTCCGCGAAGGCACCGACGCGACGCTGTTCTGCTACGGCCCGATGGTGAAGACCTGTCTGCAGGCGGCCGAGGCGGCGCTCGAGGACGGGCGCAACCTGGAGGTCGTCGACCTGCGCTCGATCGCGCCGCTGGACCTGGCGACGATCTTCGCGTCGGTCAAGAAGACCCGGCGCGCTGTCGTCGTGCACGAGGCGCCGTTGTCGCTCGGCCCGGGGTCGGAGGTCGCGGCGCGGGTGAGCGAGGAGTGCTTCTACCACCTCGAGGCGCCGGTACTGCGGGTCACCGGCTTCGACACCCCCTATCCGCCGTCGCGGATGGAGGAGGAGTACCTGCCCGACCTGGACCGGGTACTCGACGCCGTCGACCGGGTGATGGGGTACTGATGGGCATCCAGCAGTTCCGCCTCCCGGATGTGGGAGAAGGCCTGGTCGAGGCCGAGATCGTCAGCTGGAAGGTCAAGGTCGGCGACACGGTCAAACTCAACGACACCGTCGTCGAGATCGAGACCGCCAAGTCCCTGGTCGAACTCCCGGTTCCGTTCGCCGGCGTCGTCGCCGAGCTCCTGGTACCGGAGGGCGAGACCGTCGACGTCGGTACGCCGATCATCTCCGTCCAGACCGAGGACGCAGGCAGCCCCGAAGACCTCGTCCCGTCCATCCCGGACGAAGACGCCATCGAACCCGGCAAGATCGGCGGCACCGCCCCCGGCGGCCGCACCGCCGTCCTGGTCGGCTACGGCCCCAAAACCACCGAAGCAAAACGCCGCCCCCGCAAGGGCGGAGCAGGCGGGCCGGCCGAAGGCCTGGCCATGCCGACCCCGGCGGCTCCGGCTCAGGTCACCGCTGTAGTAAACGAGCCGGTCGCACCCGCCCCGGCCCCAGTCCTGGCCGAGGTTGCCGGAGGCAACGAGGCGCGGGTGCATGTGCTGGCCAAGCCGCCGGTGCGGAAGCTTGCGAAGGATCTGGGGATTGATCTTGCGCAGGTCATCGCCACCGGGCCGGGTGGAGTGATTACCCGGGCTGATGTGGAGAACCACACCTCGGCTGCGCCGGCTCAGGTTGCTGTTGCTGCTCCTGTGGTGAGTGCGCAGGGAGACACCCGGATTCCGATCAAGGGTGTTGTGAAGGTGATGGCTCAGGCGATGGTGAGCAGTGCGTTCACCGCGCCGCACGTGACCGAGTGGATCACCGTCGACGTCAGCGCCACGATGGAGTTGGTGGAGCGGCTCAAGAAGGACAAGGCGTTCAAGGAGCTGCGGGTCTCGCCGTTGCTGATCGTCGCCAAGGCGGTCACCCTGGCGGCCCGGCGTACGCCGATCATCAACGCCACCTGGGACGAGGCCAACCAGGAGATCGTGATCAAGAGCGCGGTCAACCTCGGCATCGCCGCAGCCACCCCGCGCGGGCTGATCGTGCCGAACATCAAGTCGGCCGAATCGCTCACCCTGCCCGAGCTGTGCGGCGCCCTGAACGACCTGGTCGCCGTCGCCCGCGAGGGCAAGACCCAGCCGGCCGACCAGGCCGGCGGCTCGTTCACGATCACCAACGTCGGCGTCTTCGGCGTCGACGCCGGTACGCCGATCATCAACCCGGGCGAATCCGCGATCCTCGCCTTCGGCGCGGTCCGCAAGCAGCCCTGGGTGGTGGACGACGAGATCGTCCCCCGCTGGATCACCACCCTGGCCCTCTCCTTCGACCACCGCCTCATCGACGGCGAAAAGGGCTCCACCTTCCTCGCCGACGTAGCCGCCATCCTCGAAGACCCAGCCCGCGCACTGATGTTCTGAGACAACAAAAAGGAGAGAGGGGATCCCGGGCGGGGGATCCCCTCTCTCTGTCTGTGCGGCCCTCAGGGGAGGGGGGTGGTTACCAGCGCTTGACGCCGTCCAGGGCGTCGACGATGCCTTGGCCGAAGAAGGCGTTGTTGGCGGTGGTGCCGGTGCAGCGGGCGTCGACTACGGCCGGGCAGGCCTGGTCGTCGGCGTCGGTGCGCAGGGCCTTCTCGATCTCGGCCGGCTTCAGCCACGGGCGGTTCGACTTGATCAGCGCGGCGACGCCGGTGACGTGCGGGGACGCCATCGAGGTACCGCTCTTCAGGCCGTACTTGCCACCGGGGATGGTGGACAGGATGCTGCTGCCCGGCGCGGCCACGTCGATCTTGTTCAGGCCGAAGTTGGAGAAGCCGCTGCGGTCCTTCGTCCGGGTGGTGCTGGCGACCGTGATGACACCGGGGAGCTCGGTCGGCAGGTCCAGGCAGTCGTTGTTGATCGTCCTGGTCACCGGGGTGGTGTCGTTCGGGCTGCCCGAGTCGGTGGTCTTGTTCGCCAGGTCGTAGTTCGAGTTGCCGGCGGCCGCGACCGAGAGCACGCCCTTGCCGGTCGCGAACGCGACGGCCCGGCGGACCGCCTCCTGGACCGCGCCCTGGTCACCGTCGTCGTTGCACCAGAACTCGAACGGGTCGATGAAGTAGCTGTGGTTGGTGACGTCCATCTTGTGCTCGGCGGCCCAGACCCAGCCACAGATCGCGTATTCCGGGTAGATGAAGCCGTCGTCGTTAACGACCTTCACCGACGCGATCCGGACGCCCGGGGCGACACCGACGATGCCGACGCCGTTGCGGGCGGCGGCGACGGTGCCGGCCACGTGGGTGCCGTGGTCGCTGGTGGTCGGCCGCCACGCGCCGGGCGTGGTGTCCGGCACACCGTTGTTGTTGCAGCTCACCGAGTCGGCGGCGTCGAAGTTGGGCGCCAGGTCCGGGTGCGTGTCGTCCACACCGGAGTCGTTGATGCCGACCAGCACGCGGGTGGTGCCGTCGGACTGCTGGTGGGCCTGGTCCGCCTTGATCTGGACCATGTCCCACTGCTCGCCCTCGCGCGGGTCGAGCGCCGGGGCGGACTCGCCGGCCAGCAGACCCTTGGTGGCGGCGGGCTTGGCGGCCGAGCCGACCGGGCCCTCCTTGACGGCGGCCGTACGGGTCGCGCCGACGGTCTGGACGCTCTTGCCGTTCTTGCCGAGCTTCACGTCGGTACGGAAGTTCGGGTTGGTCGACTGGGCGATCACCACGCCGAGGTCCTCGTACGACTGGACGACGGTGCCGCCGGCAGCCTTGATCGCCTCTTCGGTGCGGTCGACGTGGATCGCGACCGGCTTGGTGTTCACCACGTAGTTCATCAGGATCCCCGGCTCGGCCGCGGCAGCGCCGGATCCGGTCACCGAGACAGGGGTGGCGTGGGCGGCGGCGGTGCCGGCGCCGGCGAAGGCCAGGGCCACCACGGCCAGGCCGGCGCTCAGCCGACGGGTACGCGAGCGTGCGGACAAGTCAATCTCCTCATCGGGCGATCTGGACGGGAACGCTGGCCGAACTCTAGAACGCTTCCCGCCGCAACGCTCGCAACTGTCCACAAGACAGGGGAAACCCTGCATCCCCGGGCGCCCTGTCCACAACACCCCACATCTGTGGACCAACCTGTGGATAACTCGGCAACGCCGCGGCATGGACGGAAGAAATCAAGTGCTTGTGCTGTTGCGTGTAACATAGATACAACAGAGATACGTGACGTGAGGGGTGTTGTGGGTAGCGGGGTGCCCGGCGATGAGCCGGTGAGCGGGTTGGTGTTGGGTGACGAGACGACCGAGATCGCACGGATAGTCGCGGACGCGGCGCCGGGGGTGGAGAAGATCCCCGCGGCGGAGCGCGTCTACGCATATGTGAAGGCAGCGATCCTCGACCGGGTCTACCCGGGTAACGAGCTGCTGACCGAGGGGGAGCTGGCCACCGCGGTCGGAGTTTCCCGTACTCCGGTCCGCGAGGCGCTGCTCCGGCTGGAGGAATCCGGCCTGGTGAAGCTGTACCCGAAGAAGGGCGCGCTCGTCCTGCCGGTACTGGCCCAGGAGGTCAACGACGTCCTGGAAGCGCGCGAGCTGATCGAGACGCATGCCGCGGCGAAGGTCTGGCCGCGCCGCAAGCAGCTGGTCGACAAGCTGGTCCCGCTGGTCCAGGAGATGCGCACGCACCGCAAGGCCGGTGACGCGAAGGCCTTCCTGGTCGCCGACCGGGTCTTCCACGAGGCAATCGTCGGTGCCGCGGGCAACGAGATCCTGGCCAAGCTCTACAACAGCCTGCGCGACCGGCAGGTCCGGATGGGCGTGCCCGGGATCGAGATGCAGCCGGCCCGGATGGACAAGTCCATCGCCGCGCACCAGGAGATGATCGACGCGCTCGGCGGCAACAGCGCCAAGCGCTTCCGCGAGCTCGTCATCGACCACATCCACGTCGCCGCGACGGATCTGCGGGGCGGGCAGTGACCGAACTCCTCTTCCCCCTGGGCGGTCGGCGAGCCTGGGCGGTGTGGGCCACTGCTGTCTTCACCTACCTGGTGACCGTGCTGCACCGCGGCTCGATGAGCGTGGCCGGTCTGCAAGCGGCCGAGCGCTTCCACATCTCCGCCTCCGCACTGGCGAGCTTCACCGTCGTCCAGCTGACGGTGTACGCCGCGATGCAGGTGCCGGTCGGCATCCTGCTGGACCGGTACGGCTCCAAGCGACTGCTGATCGCCGCCTCGGGTCTCCTGTTCGCGGCGCAGTCGGCGTTCAGCCTGGTCGACTCCTACCCGGCGGCACTCGCTGCCCGCGCGGTGCTCGGTGTCGGTGACGCACTGGTCTTCATCAGCGTGCTGCGCGTGGTGATGTCGTGGTTCCCCGCGCTCAAGCAGCCGGTGATGTCGCAGGTGACCGGCATGCTCGGTGGCCTCGGAGCGATCGTCTCGACGGTGCCGATGGCCGCCGCCTTCCACGCGTTCGGCTGGACGCCCACCTTCGCCGGCGCGAGCCTCCTCAGCCTGGTGGCTGGCCTGGCCGTCCTGTTCCTGCTCAAGGACAGCCCGTACGACGTATCGCCACACCGGACCAAGCAGCCCCTCTCCCTGGTACGCCGGAACCTCCGCCGCGCCTGGCGTGAGCCCGGCACCCGCCTCGGCCTCTGGACGCACTTCACCACCAGCTTCTCGGGTGGCACGTTCGGCCTGCTCTGGGGCTACCCGTTCCTGGTCCAAGGACAGGGCGTCGCACCTACGACGGCAGCGGCGATGCTGATCCTGCCCGTGCTGGCCGGGTTCTGTTACGGCCCGCTGGTCGGCCGGTACGCCGCGAAGTTCCCGTTCTACCGTTCCTGGATCGTGCTGGCCGTGATCGCGGGTTCGGTGCTGATGTGGACCATCGTGCTCGCCTGGCCCGGCCGGGCCCCGATGCCGGTACTGCTCCTGCTGATCGTCGTCCAGGCAGCCGGCGGTCCTGGGTCGATGCTGGGCCTGGACTACGCCCGGACCTTCAACCCGACGACCCGCTTCGGCGCGGCCAACGGCATGGTCAACACCGGCGGCTTCATCGCCATGCTGATCTGTATCGGCATGGTCGGCATCCTGCTCGACGCCTCGTCGGGCGGTGCCCCGCAGACCCTCGGCGACTTCAAGACCGCGCTGGCGTTCCAGTACGTGCTGTGGACGATCGGTACCATCCAGATCCTCCGCTACCGCCGCCGAGCGCGCGCGACGCTGGCCCGCTACAACCCAGACGTCTACGAAGCGCTCCGCGCCAACCAGATCGTCCCGTTGAAGGCCGACACCGCAGAGCTCACCAAGGTCAGCTGACCGCGACAGGCAACGGGCCCGGAGCGAACAATCGCTCCGGGCCCGGTCCGCGGGGCAGCGTCAGCCGCGGATGTCCTCGACCGAGGTGGCCAGGTTGCGGTACCGCGCCTCGATGTTGCCCTTGGCGCCGGTCAGGATCAGCGTCAGGCCACCGCGGTAGTTGGCGTCGTTGTACAGACCCCACTCGCTGCCGCGGCGGTTCCAGATGCTCTCGATGTTGTTGTTCATCCCCCGCGGCCCGGACGTGTCGGCGAGGTTCGGGTCGCCGGCGTCGTTGAAGTAGGCCATCACGCCGCTACCGTTCGTGCCGGTGAAGACGCAGAAGCGGTTGGCGGGGCAGCGCGCGTAGCCGGTGGCGGCCTGGGCCGGGATCGTGCCGAGGGCTACGACCGAGGCGACGGCGGCGGTCACTGCGAGTGTTCTGGTGAGTCGCAACTCAGGAACTCCTGTTCAGGGTGGGCGTCCGAGCGAAGTTACACGGCGCGCAGGTCAGCGGCTGGCACGCGCTGTCATGGGCTCTCAGTCCAGTGCCAGGGGCCTGTCAGCGGGTGAGTGCACGGTGGTTCCAGTAGCACTCATCTGGGAGGAACCGATGTCCACCGATACCAACGTCGCCATCTCGGCCGAGGGTCTGGTCAAGAAATATGGCAGTACTACCGCGCTGGACGGCGTGGACCTGACGGTGCCGACCGGCACTGTGCTCGGGGTCCTCGGGCCGAACGGCGCGGGCAAGACCACGGCGGTCCGGATTCTTGGGACGCTGCTGCGGCCGGATGCCGGGCATGCGACCGTCGGCGGGTTCGACGTCATCCGGCAGGCGCCGCGAGTCCGCGAGATCATCGGGCTGACCGGGCAGTACGCCTCGGTTGACGAGGACATGTCCGGGCGCCGCAACCTGGTGATGATCGGCCGGCTGCTCGGGCTGCCGCGGGCTCAGGCCAAGGCGCGGGCGAACGAGCTGCTGGACCGTTTCGAGCTGTCCGACGCAGGGGATCGGATCGCCAAGACGTACTCCGGTGGTATGCGCCGCCGTCTCGACCTGGCCGCGAGCCTGGTCGGCAACCCGAGCATCCTGTACCTGGACGAGCCGACCACCGGCCTCGACCCGCACGCCCGCAACGGGGTGTGGGACACCATCCGCAACCTGGTCCTCGACGGTACGACGGTGCTGCTGACTACGCAGTACCTGGAAGAGGCCGACGCGCTGGCCGACTCGCTGCTGGTGTTCGACAAGGGCCGGGTGGTCGCTGAGGGGCGGCCGGCCGAGCTCAAGGCGCAGGCGGGCAAGCAGTCGCTCGACGTACGGCCTGCTGAGCCGGGTCACCTCGAGCGAGTCGCCGCGATCGTCTCCGAATCCGTCGGTACCCGGCCGACCGTCGATGTGGTGAACGCGCTCGTCAGCGTGCCCGTCTCGGACGGTACGTCGATGCCGGTGGTGGTCCGCCGGCTCGACGAGGCCGGGATCGCCGTCACCGAACTGTCCCTGCGGCTGCCGAGCCTGGACGAGGTCTTCCTCGCGCTGACCGGGCATGCCGCCGAAGAATCGCCCGCCGACGTCCTGGAAGGAGCGGTCCGATGAGTACCGCGACACTCGAAGTACCCGCCCATGCGGCCCGCCGGTCCAAGCCGTTCGCCTGGGTCGAGCAGAGCCTGACGCTGGCCTGGCGCAACATCGTCCGGATCCGGCAGAACCCCGAAGCGCTGGCCGACGTGACGTTCCAGCCGATCATCTTCCTCCTGCTGTTCCTGTTCGTCTTCGGTGGCGCGGTCGTCGCGAAGACCGGCGGCACGTGGCACGACTACCTGCCGACGTTGCTGCCCGGCGTGATGGTGCAGTCGGTGGTGTTCTCGACGATGGGCACCGGCGTCGGGCTGAACGACGACTTCGCCAAGGGCGTCTTCGACCGGTTCCGCAGCCTGCCGATCTCGCGGATCTCGCCGCTGGTCGGTGCGGTCCTCGGCGACACGATCCGGTACCTGACCTCGGTCGTGATCTTGATGGCGACCGGTTTCGCCCTCGGCTTCCGGTTCGAGAACGGCATCCTGTACGGCGTACTCGCCTGCCTGCTGGTGCTCACCTTCGCGCTGGCGCTGTGCTGGGTGTGGGTCTGGCTCGGGCTGACGATGAAGACGGCCCAGGGTGTCCAGGGCGTCGCGTTCCTGGTGATGTTCCCGCTGACCTTCGGCAGCAACGTCTTCGTCGACGCGAGCACGTTGCCGCACTTCATGCAGTCGTGGGTGAAGATCAACCCGATCACCTACCTGGTCGACGCGATGCGCGGCCTGATGCTCGGCGGCGACATCCAGAAGCCCCTGCTGATCACCTTCGCCTTCATGGCCGGAGTAGTCGCGGTCTTCGCCCCCCTCGCCCTCCGCGCCTACCGCCGACGGGTCTGAGCCAACTGAAACAGCGCCGGCC
>NZ_BAAAHK010000021.1:0-107002 GCF_039525325.1 Kribbella koreensis | reverse complement strand
CCGGCGCTGTTTGGAAGGGAAAACGAGGGGTGGGGCAGGCGCCCCCGCCCGAAGCCCTACGCTTCGCTCGGGCGCGCCGGGCCTTCGCTTCGCGCCGGGCCTTCGCTTCGCGCCGGGCCTTCGCTTCGCGCCGGGCCTTCGCTTCGCTCGGGTGCGCTGAGCCTTCGCTTGGCTAGGCCGAGCTTGCTCGGATGCTTAGCAGGTTGTGGGGGCCTTGAAGCCCGCGAAGCGGGCGGATAGGTAGGCGACCGCCGCGGGGCCGCCGGTTACTGCCAGGACGTTGTGTTCGCTGGCGTAGTCGGTGTACATGGTGACCTTTGTGCCTTTGGCGCACCAAGCGTCGTTGAGGGATTTTCCGACCGCCCAGGGGATCAGCTCGTCGAACTTCGAGTGGTAGAGGTAGACGGGGGCTTTCGGGGCGTTCGCACCCATCTTGTTGGTGGTCAGCACCTGCTGAGCGACGGGCTCGGCCAGGGGGTCGGGGGAATCGCTGTACTGCTTGACGCTCTGGAAGGCGTAGAGGGCCTCTTCGGTGACGCAGAGGTCGTCCATTGCCGCGATCAGTTGTTTGCCTTTGGCATTGAAGATCGTGAGGAGTTCTGGGTATTCGCGGCTGACCCCGATCGCCGCCGCGAGGAACAGGCCGGCGAACGGGCCGCCGTCCATCTGGCGTCCGGCTGCCGCCAGGTCGGCCGGAGTGCCACCGGAGGCTACGCCGACCAGGTTCAGTTCGGGGGCGTAGGCGGGTTGTAGCTCAGCGGCCCAGCCGGTGGCGAGGCCGCCGCCGGAGTAGCCCCAGATGCCTACCTTGGTCGTCGGGGTCAGGCCGGCTTCGGGTGAGGCCAGGGTGGCCCGGATGCCGTCCAGTACTGCGTGGCCCTCCATTCGGCCGGCGCCGTACGCGTCTCGTGGGCCCTGGTAGTCGGTCACCACCACGGCCCAGCCCTTCGCGACTCCTAGGGCCAGCAGGGGCAGCTCCTTCTCCAGGCCGGTTCGTAGCGTGTACGACGGGTTGCACTGGTCGCCGAGTGAGTCGGTGGCCGGCTGGTACGACAGCAACGGTCGCTGACCCAGGTACGGGGTGAGGGGCACGATCACCGTGGAGATGACGGTCACCGGCCGGTCTTTGGCGTCGGTACTCCGGGATTGCAACTGGAACGCCTTGACAGGCAAGGGAATCCCGAGCCCGGTCACCGTCACGGACCGCTTCTTCAGCACCGTACCGGGTGCCTTCGACTCGTACCCCGGGGCCGGCTGGTAGAACGCATCCTGGTCAGGCTCAGCGATCGCGGAGGCCGAGGCCGATGGCGCGGCGGTCGCGAGTAGGCCGAGAGCGACGGCGAGAGCGACGAGTGTTCTGCGATGACCGTTCATGCGGTGTCCTTACCTTGGAGGTGGGGGCGGTAGACCTTGCCGGTCGCGGTGCGCGGGAGCTCATCGAGGAAAACGACCTCGCGGGGCACTTTGTAACGCGCCAGGTTGTCCCTGACGTGATTGCGGATCGCGTCGCTGTCGAGGGTTGAGCCGTCGGCCAGTACGACGTACAGCCGCAGGCGCTGACCGAACTCCTCGTCAGGGACGCCGAGCGAGGCGACCTCGGCAACCCCGGGCATCGCCTCGACCAGGTTCTCGACCTCGATCGGGAAGACGTTCTCGCCGCCGGACACGATCATGTCGTCGTCGCGCCCGTCCACGAACAGCCGTCCGCCGGCGTCGAGATGGCCGAGGTCGCCGGTGCTCAGCAGTCCGTCGATGCTGTCCTTGTGGCCGCCGCCGGAGTAGCCGGCGAAGCTGAGCCCGTTGCCGACGAAGATCCGCCCGGTCATGCCGGGGTGCTCGATCGGACGGTCGGCGTCGTCGTACAGGCGGACCTGGCAGCCGACGGGCGGGAGGCCCGCAGTACCGGGTGCTGCTTGCCAATCTGCAGGCATTGCGACGGTGGCGACAGCGCACTCGGTCGAGCCGTAGAGGTTGTGCAGTACCGGACCGAACGCGGCCATCGCCCGGTTGCCCAGATCCGTTGGCAGCAAGGCGCCCGCGCTCATGATGACCCGCAGCGAGCTGGTGTCGTAGCGCTCCGGTCCGGCCGCCAGAATCCTCTGCAGCATGGTCGGTACGACGATCAGCGCGGTGGCCCGATGCCGTTCGATCCCTTCGAGGGTCGCGGTCGCGTCGAAGCGCCGGCGGAGCACGATCGTCGAACCGAGCGCGAGCGTCATGATGAACTGCGTCAGGCCGGTGCCATGGAACGTGGGGGCCGCGATGAAGACGGTGTCGCCGCGGCGCAACGGCACCCGGTCGAGGAACTGCGCGGCCATCAACGGCGACCGGACCTGCCGGGGCGCGCCTTTCGGCGTACCGGTCGTGCCGCCGGTCAGCAGCACCATGCCGGCCTGCCGGCGAGGCAGCTTCAGCGGGCCGTCATCGTGTGCGGCGATCATCGCCTCGAGATCGCTGGAGGTGCCCCAGGCAACAAACCGGAGCACCTCGGCCGGCACCAAGGACAGCAGATCACCGAACTCCTCGTCGTGGACGAGCGCCGAAACCCCTTCCCTGCGGGCGACATCGGCCAGCTGGACCCGGCTGAAACCCGTGTTCAGCAAGACCAGGCGGACACCGAGCTTGCCGCAGGCAATCATCGCGTCGACGACCCGGCGATGATCCCGGCAGAGCACGCCGACCACCTGGCCCGGTTCGACCCCCGCTGCCGTCCAGCCGCGGGCCAAGGCGTTCGCGCGCCGGTCCAGCTCGCCATAGCTGAGCTCGCCGAGTTCGTCGATCAGAGCGAGGTCGCCAGGATCCCGCCGGGCGGCGATGTGGGCGGCACCTGCAATCGGTCCCAGTCGCCGCATCGCCAACGAGGTGGTGGTTGTGAGAACCGGGCGGCTCAGATCGAGCAGCCCAGCGGCGCGAAGGACTCGCACCGCACGCAGTTTGTCGGCTGACCTCATGGGGCGGCTCCGAGCTTTAAGCGAAAAGCGGTCTTTTCACATGAAAACTGGTCAGTAATGTAGGACCGATCTGGCTAAGATGGCAAGAGTTCACGCACGGGGTATCGACAAGAGGTGCAATGAGCGAACCCTCCGAACGCCGCTACTCCGGTCGCTCCGTCGAGGAGTGGAAGGCGGCGCGACGGGAACGTCTGCTGGACGCCGCGCTGGAGCTGTTCGGGACCGACGGCTACCCCGCGACCTCGGTGGAACGGCTGTGTGCGCAGGCGAAAGTGTCGACCCGGCACTTCTACCACGAGTTCCAGAACAAGGAAGCCGTGCTGCTCGCGGTGCATGCCCAGGTGATCGAGCTGGCGGTCCGCAGTACCGGTGAGGCGCTCGCGGCGACCGCCGACGCGCCGGTCCGGGAGCGGATCGTGGCGGCTGTCGACGGCTATCTGCGAACCATCATGGCCGACCTGCGCCGGGCCCGGATCTCGTTCGTCGAGGTGGTCGGCGCGAGTCCGGCGGTGGAGGAGCAGCGGATCGCCTTCCGCGAGTTGCTGATCTCCAGCGTGGTCGGCGTCGGCGAGGTCGCGGTGTCGCGCAACGAGCTGACCCGCAAGGACTTCCGCTTCCTCGGCCTGTGCTTCATCGGCGCGGTCAACACGGTCGTCTACGACTGGATGCTGACCGAGCCACGCCCGCCGGAGGAGCAGGTCCAGACCGCGCTGCGCGACCTGGCCGTCTCACTCATGCTCGGCTGATCCGCCCGTCCGCAACGAGCCCGTCGGTCCGGCGCCGGTCCGGATCGAGCCGCTGGCGCGGGCCGGATCGTCGGCTCGGCCGATGAGCAGCCCGGCCAGCCCGGCGGTGGTCTCCGGCAGGTCGAGTCGCTTGCGGAGCTCACTGCACGCGTCCTCGCGTCCCAGCGCGGCACCTGCCTCGTACGCCGTCTCGTAGCGCTCGTCGCCAAGCTCCGCGCGCAACCGCTCGACGGTCAGGCGTACGTCGGAGTCGGGGATGCTCCGCATTCCGCGCAGACTCACGGCGATGCCGATCGTCCGGGCAGCCAACTCGTACTCGCCGGCCAGCACCTCCACGTCGGCGGCCGCCTCGACGATGCCGGAGGCCAGCGGCATGTCCTCGGTGTTGAGTGCGAGCCCGACAGCCTGCCTGCTGTAGTCGCGCGCAACGTCCAACTCGCCGCGGGCGACAGCCACCCGGCCGAGCTGAGCGAGGATCATCGCCTGACCGTGCGGCGCGACCCGTTCGGCCACCAGATCGAGCATCGCGTACGCCCGATCCGCGAGGTCCTTGGCGTCGTCCAACTGGCCTTCGCGGCGGGCCAGCGTGCTGAACCCCATCAGCGCGATCGCTTGCCCGCCACGGCTTCCGTGCTCCTCGGCGAGTTGCAGCGACCGGGTCAGGTCGGCCCGCGCGCCGTCGAGGTCGCCCAGCTCGGCGCGGCTCTGCGCGCACTGGGCCAGGAGTTGCGCGACGCCTTCGGTGGTACCGAGTTCGTCGACCAGCCGCAGTGCCTCGGTGAGCGACTCCAGCGCGTCTGCGTGGTCGCCCCGGCCGGCCTGGTGACTCGACAGTCCGCGGAGCGCCAGGGACGTTCCCCACCGGTCGCCAAGGGCGCGGAAGCCGTCCAGCGCGGTGGCGAGGTCGACGGCCATCTCCTCGACCTGGCCCTCGTTCTCGCGGAACATCGCGGTCATCATCACGGCCATGTTCCGTACCCAAGGATCCTCGTTGTGGCTGGCCTCTTCGAGTTCGCGGAAGCAGGTCGCCTTGTCCCGGCGGACCATCGCCCAGACGGCGTTGGTGAACCGGCCGATCCCCGACTCGGCGACCACCCGGTGCCGGCGGCTCAGTAGCCGCACCTCGGCCAGGCCGCGGATCGCGCCGCCGTACGAGGCGGACGGATCCTCGCCGTTCGAGAGGGTGCCGAGCGCGTACATCATCAGCGTGGTCGCGCGGATCAGCGGATGGGTCGGACCCTTGAGTTCGAGCGCGGCCTCGAACCAGGTGACGGCCTCGGTCGGCCGGCCGCGCATGTTCCAGTACTCACCGAGCACCGAGACGAGGTCGAGTGCTGTCTGCGCGTCGCCGGCGTCGACCGCCGTACGGAGTGCGTCGAGCAAGTTCTCGTTGTCGGCGTCGAAGCGGGCGATCCACTGCAGTTGCTCGCCGGTGTGCAGCTTGGGCCGGGCTTGCCGGAGTAGCTCGCTGAAGTACGCGGTGTGTGCCTCGCGGACCTGCGCGGACTCGCCGGATGCGGTGAGCTGCTCGGTGCCGTATGCCTTCACCGTCTCGAGCATCCGGTAGCGAACCGACCTGTCGTCGGCAGCTGCTTCGACTAGCGACTTGTCGACCAACGACGCCAGTACTCCGAGGACTGCTTCCGGTGGTAGGCCCGGGCCGCTGCAGACGCGTTCGGCGGCTTCGAGCGTGGCGCCGCCGGAGAAGAGGGACAGCCGTCGCGCTACTGCCTGCTCGTCGGCGTCGAGCAGGTCCCAACTCCACTCCACGACCGCGCGCAGTGTCTGGTGGCGAGGGAGCGCGGTCCGGGAACCGCTTGTGAGCAAGCGGAATCGGTCGTTGAGCCGGTCGACGATCTGCAGCGGGGTGAGCGCGCGCAGTCTCGCTGCTGCCAGTTCGATCGCCAGTGGCATGCCGTCGAGGCGGCGGCAGATCTCCGCGATCGCCTGCCGGTTCGCGCTGGTGACGGCGAAGTCCGGGCGGACCGCCCGGGCCCGGTCTACGAACAGCTGGATCGACGGGTACGTGTCGTCGGTACTGTCGATCGGCGGCAGCCCGAGGGGGCCGACCGGATGAAGGTGTTCGCCGGGAATGCTCAGCGGCTCGCGGCTGGTGGTGAGCACGCGGAGCCGGGGGCAGGCGGCAAGGAGGGAGTCGACCAGATCGGCGACCTCCTGGACGAGATGCTCGCAGTTGTCGAGGACGAGCAGGACGCGCCGGTCTGCGACGACCTCGACGAGTCGCTGGGTGGCCGCGCGGCTGCTCGGGAAGTGCTTCGGCGCGAGGCCCATCTGCATGCTGTCGACGTACTCGCTGGCACCGAGTGTGCCGAGGATCGCTGGCGCTACATCGGCAGCATCAGCGAGCGGGGCCAGCTCGACGAACCAGATGCCGTCGCCGGTCTGCTCGACCAGCGACCGCCCGGTCTCGGTGGCCAACCGGGTCTTGCCAGCGCCGCCAGGGCCGACCATGGTGACGAGTCGCGTGCCGTTGCTGAGCAGGCGAGCGAGCTCGGCCACATCACCGGCCCGGCCGACGAAGCTGGTCATCGGGGCTCGCAGGTTGCTCCGCGGCGCCGAGGGCTGAGCAGCCAGTACTACGGGAGTCGTGGCGACCGGGTCGATCGCGTCTCCGCGGAGTACCGACACGTGGAGTTCGCGGAGTCGAGCGCCCGGGTCTGCGCCGAGTTCGTCGGCCAGGGTTGAGCGGACTCGCTCGTACGCGGCTAGTGCTTCGGCTTGGCGGCCATCGGCGTACAGGGCTCTGATCAGGAGCTCGTGGACGTGTTCGCGGAGTGGGTGGGTGGCGGTGAGTCGCTCGAGCTCGGCAGTGACCTCGCGGGCGTTGCCGCTGGCGATGGCGGCCTCGGCGAGGTCCTCGGAGGCGCCCAGCTTCAGCTCTTCGAGACGGTCGGCCTCGATCGCCGCGAACGGTAGGTCACGGAGATCTGCCAGGGCGTCACCACGCCAGAGCCGCTCGGCCTGGGTGAGCAGGGCCTTGGCCTGGCTGGGATCCGTGGTGAGTAGCTCGCGGCCCCGGCGTACCAGCTCCTCGAAGTGCAGTGCGTCGACGGACTCCGGCGAGATGGTCAGGGTGTAGCCGGCCGGGCCGGACTGGACCGAGATGCTCGACTCGGTCGCGGGCAGGCCGGCACGCAGTCGCGAGACCAGCGACTGCAGGGCGTTCGCGCTGGGCGCCTCGGTGCCCCACAGGCCGTCGACCAAGGTGTCGATGCCGACCGGGCGTCCCGCGCTCAGCGCGAGCCTGGCCAGCAGGCCGCGCAGGCGGACTCCGCGGACGTCCAGCGGAGATCCGTCGGCCGCCCACATGGCGAGAGGACCGAGCACCGCTATGCGCACCCCACCAGCCTCCCACACGTGCCCGTTCAGACCCCTGTCTTTTGTCACATCCGAAAGAGCCCCTCGATGGCTTAATGTCGGCTGGTGACCGAGATCTCCGCTCAGACCCAGTCCGCGCTCAGCCGGATCGTCGCCGAACGCCAGGCCAATGGGCGGGTGCCCGGGCTCGTCGGGGCCGTTGCCCGCGACGGTGGCCTGGCCTGGTCCGAAGGGGTCGGCTCGGCCGACCTGGACCAGCCGGGGGCCGCGCCGACGGCCGATACGCAGTACCTGATCGCCTCGCACAGCAAGACCTTCACTGCGGTGACGATCATGGCGCTGCGCGACGAGGGCAAGCTCACCCTGGACGACCAGCTCGACCAACTGCTGCCCGAAACCAAGCACGGCGGTATCACCGTGCGGCAGATGCTCAGCCACTCCAGCGGTATGCAGCGCGAACCCGTTGGCGACGTCTGGGACACGATGGCGTTCCCGAACCGCGACGAGCTGCTGACCGGCTGGAACGAATCCGAGCGGATCGGCAGGCCGCACCACCGGTTCCACTACTCGAACCTGGTCTACTCGCTGCTCGGCGAGGTGATCGAGCGGCTCGAGGGACGCAGCTGGTACGACTCGGTCAAGGCGCGCATCCTGCAGCCGCTGGAGATGAGCCGGACGACGGTCGGGTTCGACGGCGGCCCGGCGGCTCAGGGGTACTACGTGCCGCCGTGGAGCGACGTACCGGTGAAGGAGCCGGTGCTCGACATCGGCGCGATGAATGCGTGCGGCGGTCTCGCGAGTACCGCCGCGGACCTGGCGAAGTGGGCGTCGTTCATCGCCGACCCGGTGGACTCGGTGCTGTCCGCGGACACCGTCGAGGAGATGTGCCAGCCGCAGATCATGGTCGACGAGCGCTGGGTACTCGCCTTCGGCCTCGGCTTCATGCTCCTCCGCCTCGGCAACCGCGTCACCGTCGGCCACACCGGCGGCATGCCCGGCCACATCACCGGCACCTTCGTCCACCGCCCGTCCGGCACCGCCGGCATCGCCCTGATGAACACCACCTCGGCCCCCGACCCCGCTGCCCTGGCCACCGACCTAGCGCTCAAGGTCCTGGAAACCGACCCCGCGAAGCCCACCCCCTGGACCCCCGGCACCACCATCCCCGAAGACCTCACCACCGTCCTCGGCACCTGGTACTCCGAAGGAAGCCCCTTCGTCTTCTCGGTCGTCGGAGGCACCCTGCAAGCAGTTGCCCAGGGCGCCCCCGACTGGAAGCCGCCGGCCATCTTCGAAAAGCTCTCCGAAGACGTCTACCGCACCGTCTCAGGCCGAGAAGCAGGCGAACTCCTCCGCATCACCCGAGACGACAACGGCACTCCCACCACCCTCCACTGGGCCACCTACCTCTGCACCCGCCAGCCCATCGCCTTCGGGGAGCAGGTCTGAGGATCGTTGGCTGGCGTGGTTGCGGTTGCTGGGCACCAGGGGCTGTGTTGCGTGGTTGCTCAGCACCAGGGACTGTGGTGGGCGGGCTCCCGCCGCGTGAGTGGCCTAGTCGATTCAGCGCGCGTCAAGAGCGCTGCGCGTCCCTTCGGGAACGAACAAGTTCGACTCTTGACCCGCACCGTCTCGACCAGGGAAAGACGCAGCTATCGGGATCCCGCGCAGGAGTCTGAGCCAGAGGGGCGCTTTGCCCAAGGTCGGTCGTGCCCCCGGGACGACGTTCGGCAAGGCGGGTCGTGTCGCGGGTGACGTTGGGCAAGGCGGGTCGTGTCCCGGGTGACGTTGGGCAAGGCGGGTCGTGTTGCGGGGTGCTGTCGGCCGGGCTGGCCGGTTCGTTGCGGGGGTTAACCCCGCAGATGGTGGGTTGCCTCCTCAGATTCTGGCGAGGCAACCCACCATCTCAGGGGTTAACCCCCGAGATGGAGTCCATTGAGACGTTGAGCGCGGAGACCGGCTCCCCGGATTGGTTGCTGAGGGCAACGAGCGGGTGTCGGTGCATACCTAAGTCGGTGGGGAATCGCTTACCCCCGGCGTGTCGGGGTGGTTCGCTGGGGTTGTGCGTGCGTGGCTGTCCGGGTGGTGCTGTCGGTTGCGGGGCGACAGGCGTGTTGGTGGAGTTGGTGTTGTCGCGCGGCGACGAACCCGGCGCGAACGGGCTGATCCGGGTTGATCTGGGCTCGTTCGGGGCTGATCGGGGGCTGGCTGGCGGGTTGTTCGCCCGCTGGCGACCTGTAGACCGTCAGTGGCCGAAGAAACGGCGTTCGCTAGCAGGTTTTGTACGGCTGGCGTGATGCTTCACGCCAATGGCTCCAAAACCTGCCACTGGCCACCCCCACCCAGCGCGCCCGGCCGGGTCGACGGGTGCCAGCCCGTGGTGGACCACCCCACGGGGCCAGTTGTGCTCGTCCCGGGCCTCAATGCGGGTCCGCCTGGCCTTGGTGGTAGGACACTCAAGCAGTCCGGCGACGCGATCCACAGTCACGTGCCGACAGCAACCACCCGTCCACTCCAGCCTCACCCGGCCGCCGTCAACTTGGTGAGGGTCTTCACCAGGGCTGGGGTGGAGACGGGGGCGAAGAAGGTTTCGTCGACGGCTTCTACCGCGGTGATGGCTCTTTGGGCGAGTTCGATGCCGGCGGGTGTCGGGGCGAGCGTCTTGGCGCGGGCGTCGGTGGGGGAGATCTGGCGGGTCAGAAGACCCTTGTTTTCTAGGGTTTTCAGGACTTGGGAGGTCATTTTGATGTCGGTACCGGCCTGCCGAGCCAGGTCTTGTTGGTTGGGGGTGTGGCCCTCGTTGGTGAGCCACCAGGTGCAGGCCAGGAGGACGAATTGGACGTGGGTCAGGTCTAGTGGGGCCAGGGCGGCTGTGACTGCGCGTTGCCAGGTGTGGGTTACGTGCCAGAGGAGGAAACCGGGGCTTTCGGCGGGGCCGCCGGGGTAGCGGGTCATGTGAGGGTGGAGGCGTGGGCGATCAGGCCGGCCATTGCTTCGGGGAAGTCTTCGGTGATCATCGGGCCCAGTTCGGGGCCTAGCTGGTCCGCGTCGGGGCCGGTGATTTCCAGGCGGTGGACGACCCGGGTCACCCCCTCGGCGGGGGTGGAGAGGGTGTGGGTGAAGCGGAGGGTGGCGCCGTTGAAGGTGGTTTCGTCCGCGTAGCGCTCGCCTTCGGTGATCTCGGTGATCGTGGATTCGATCGGGTCCTGGCCGGCCGGTTTCATCAGGACCCGGCTGCCTACGGTGAAGGGGCCGTCCAGTTCGATGGCTTCCATCGAGGTGTCCCAGACGGTCCAACTGTCGATGTCGGACAGGGCCTTCCAGAGTTGGGCGCGCGGTACGGCGGTGTCGGCGGTGTGTTCGTGTTCCCACATGGTGAGCTCCCTCGGATTTAGTCTGTACAGAGATTATCTCTGCACAGACTAAATCGGCAAGAGGTCAGCCGCGCTGGCCGTCGAGGAGTTCTCGGAGGATGTCCAGGTGGCCTAGGTGGCGGGCGGTTTCTTCGAGCATGTGGTTGAGGATGTAGCGGGTCGAGGCCGGCTGTCCTGACGGGCGGGGAGGCGGCAGCGTCTCCACGTCGTCGAGGGTGAAGCCGGTGAGGATCTCGTTCGAGCGGGCGCATTCGGCGTCGTACTCGTCGAGGAGGTCCGCGAGGGTGCGGTGGTCGACGAACATTTCGGCGTCGGGGTGGCCGCCTTCGGTGAAGGGGGTCTGGCCGGTGTCGGGGGTGCCGAGGAGGTTCTCGGTGAACCAGGAGTACTCGACCCAGCGGAGGTGGGAGACCAGGCCGGCCACGGTGGTGAGCGGCGAGGTCGGGAGGAGCTGGCGATGGGCGTCGGCCTCGCTCAGGCCTTCGCACTTCGGCCGGACGAGCGAGCGTTGCAGGTCGAGCCAACCGATGAGGCTGGTTCGCTCATCGGCTGTGTGCAGTGCCCTCACGCGGGGGTTCGCCAGTCGTAGCGGGTGGCGCCGTCGATGAGTTCGCGGATGATGTCCAGGTGGCCGACATGGCGGGCCGTCTCCTCGATCATGTGGCAGAGGATGTAGCGCAGCGAGGCCGGGTCGTCGTCGCCGGTGCCCTGCTCGAGCGCGTCGAGCGAGAGATCGGCGATGGTCGCGTTCGAGCGCGCGCACTCCTCGTCGTACTCGTCGAGCAGTTGAGCCAGCGGCACGTCGTCGACGAACATCTCGGCGTCCGGGTGACCGTCCTTGGTCCAGGGCGTCTGCCCGGTGTCCGGTACGCCGACCAGGCTCAGCTGGAACCAGGAGTACTCGTTCCAGCGCAGGTGCGCCACCAGCCCGGCCATCGTCATCAACGGCGACGTGCTGAGCACGGAACGATGCGCGTCGGCCTCGGTCAGGCCTTCGCATTTCATCCGGACGAAGGACCTCTGCAGGTCCAGCCAGCCGGTCAGTTGGGTCCGCTCGTCAGAGGTCAGCGGCGGACGGGATACCACGGTCATTGCAGCTCCTGAGGTGGTGAGAACAAGCCACCTGTCAGCCGCGGACGCGACAGGCAGGCAGCACGATAGTCGTGGACATCGCGCTCACCTCCTCTCGGTTCACTCCGACCCTAGCAGCCTCGCCTTGACCTCGCCCTTCAATACTTTGCCGACCTTCGAGCGCGGCAGATCGGGCCAGACCACCACCTGTTTCGGCGCCTTGACGCTGCCGAGCCGGCTCTTCACGTAGTTGCGGACCTCCGACTCGGTCACCGTCAGCCCGGGGTGCAACTGCAGGACCGCGGTCACCCGCTCGCCCCACTTCTCGTCCGGTAGTCCGACGACCGCGCAGTCGCGAATCGCCGGGTACGTCATCAGCGCCTGCTCGACCTCCGCCGAGTACACGTTGAATCCGCCCGTGATGATCATGTCTTTCGCCCGATCCACTATGTAGAGGTAGTTGTCTTCGTCGAGGAACCCGATGTCACCCGTGTGGTGCCACCCGTACTGCGACGCGGCCGCGGTCGCAACCGAGTCGCGGTAGTACCCAGCCATCACCAGCGAGCCCCGGACGACGATCTCGCCGCGCTCCCCGGTCCCCAGCAGCCGCCCGTCGTCGGCCATGATCGCCACCTGTGTCAGCGGCGAGGGCCGCCCGGCCGAGGTGAACCGTTCCACCGCGAACGAGCCGTCGGGACGGAAGTGATCGGCCGGCGCCATCGTGGAGATCATCATCGGCGCCTCGCTCTGACCGAACAGCTGCGCCATCACCGGCCCGATCCGCGTCAGCGCCTCCTCCAGCCGGGCCGCCGACATCGGCGCGGCGCCGTACCAGAAGCACTGCAGTGAGCCGAGATCCGTGGTGGACAAGGAAGGATGCGCCAGCACCATGTAGATCACGGTCGGCGGCAGGAAGGTGTGGGTGACCCGATGCCGCTCGATCAACGCCAGGAACTCGTCCAGGTCGGGCGACGGCATGATCACGATCTCGCCGCCGAGCGTCAGTACTGGGAAGCAGAGTACTCCTGCCGCGTGCGTCAGCGGCGCCAGCGCCAGATAGACCGGCCGGCCGTCGAAGGGATAGCTCATCAGCGTGATCGCCGACATCGTCTCGAGGTTGCGCTCGGTCAGCATCACCCCCTTCGGCCGCCCGGTCGTACCGCCGGTACCGACCAGCAGGGCCGTCTCGTCCAACGGCTCCAAAGACCACGGATCGGCCGGTACGCCGGCCAGCCACTCGGCCAGGCTGATTGCCCCAGGCAACGAATCGTCGAGGCAGATGACCGTGGTCAGCTTCGGCAGCCCGGGCAGCATCTTCTCCACCAGCGGGAGGAACGCACGCTGGAAGATCAACGCGGAGCAGTCGAAGGCATCGAGCAGGTCCCGGTTCTCGGCGGCCTCGTTGCGCGGATTGACCGGGCACCAGATCGCGCCGGCCCGGGCGATACCGAAGACGCAGGCGAACGAGATCGGGTTGTTCGCCGACAGGATCGCCACCTTGTCACCGGGCAGCACGGTCGAGCGGTGCAGGGCACGGCCGACCTGCCAGGACAGTTGCTGCACCTCGGCGTAGCTGAGCGAAGTACCGGCCATCGTCAGGCAGGGGGCATCGGCTCCGAGCGATGCGCCCTTGTCCAGATAGTCGTACAGCCTCACGCGAACTCCAGTTGGTACAGGTGCGGGGGGACCCTTGGGGGGGGTGAGTCGGGCACCCCCGCACCCGGTCTCAGTGGTGGACGGTCACTACAGGTTCGAGAACCAGCCCGAAGCTCCGCAGTACGCCGAGAAGCTCGCGGTGCCCGAAGGCCTGACAGGCTGAGGCGAGCCCGGCACGCTTAGGCGGCTGCTGGAGGAGCGAATAGGCGGCGTACGCCTGCAGCACGCCTGTCTGCTTGTAGTTGCTGTTGCCGTAGATGACGCAGTGCGCGCGCCCGAGCGGACCGGACGCGTGGACCGAGTCGAGCGACGTGTTGATCCGCGGGTTCTCGCGCGGCGGCATGCTGGCCTGTACCGACGCGGCGACCTCGGCGAGCGCGGCGTCCTGTTGCTCGGCCGGCAGCGTCTTGATCTGCGACTCGACCATCTTCACCGCCTCGACCACGCCCTGCATCACGGTCCGGTCGAAGACGCCACCGGCCACCTTCACGTTGGCCACGCGGGGATCGTTCTTGAACCAGACCGGGTGACTCGTGCCGCCCCAGGGCAGGGCGAGTGCGGTCGCGTGCTGGCCCGGGACATTGACCTCGGTCGTGGTCAGCGGGTCCCACTTCACCAGCTCGTTCTGCTCGAGGTAGTGCCAGTCGGCCTTGAGGATGGTGAAGATGGTCTGGGTCGACGCGTAGGTCGGGAATCCCTTCCACAGCACCAGGATGTCGAGGGTGTCGAGGCCAGGGGTCTCCAGACAGATGTTCGCGGCGATCTCGCCAGTCGTGTACATCTGAGCGACTCCCGGAGCAAGCAACAGTCCTTCGGCGGTGAACTTGTCACCCCACCCGTTCTGCGCGTCCAGCAGCCAGTCCTGTTCACCAGTGGTGTCCAGGTAGTGGCAGCCGGCCGCCAGGCTCGCCTCGACGACCTCCGGCCCGTACTTGACGAACGGGCCGACCATGTTGCTGACCACTTTCGCTCCGCGGAACAGGTCGGTCAGCGCACTCACCTCGTGCTCGACCTCGACCACCTCGTGGTCGACGGTGTCGATGCCGGGGACCTTGTCGAGCACTTCCTGCACGCGCTTCTTGTCCCGGCCGGCCGCGATGAACGGGACGTTGAACTCGCGCAGGTACTCGCAGACGAGCCGCCCGGTGTAGCCGGAGGCGCCGTAGACGACGACGGGTTTGCTCATCGTCACATCCCCATTCCGCCGTCGACCGGCAGGCCCGCGCCGGTGATGAACTTCGCCGCGTCCGAGGCCAGGAAGACGACCGCGTCGGCCATGTCGCCGACCTCGCCGAGCCGACCCAGTGGGGTCAGGCCGATGACGTCCCCGACTGCAGCTTCGGCCGACGGCCAGAGCCCGAGCGTGACCATGTCGGCCGCGAGCTTCATGCCCATCTCGGTCGGTACCAGGCCTGGATACACGCAGTTCACCCGTACGCCGTACCCGAGCTTGCCGGACTCCATCGCCGCCACCCGGGTCAACCGGTCGACCGCGGACTTCGTCGCGGAGTACCCGGAGATGCCGGGGAACGGGATGGTCGCCGCGACGCTGGAGATGTTGACCACCGAGCCACCAGTCCCGGCGGGTCCCTCCGGCCGCATCGCGCGGAATGCGTGCTTCAGCCCCAGCGCCGTGCCGAGGACGTTGATCTCCAGCATCTTGCGGACGTCGGCCGGGTCGAGGTCGATCACCAGGCCGGACAGTTCGACGCCGGCGTTGTTCACCAGGATGTCCAGGCCGCCGAGCTCGGTGATGGTGGCGCTGATCGCCGCCTCCCAGTTCGCGTCGTCGGTGACGTCGAGCGGCACGAACGCCGCCGTCGCGCCGCTGTCGTTCAGCGAATCGGCCGTCGCCTTGCCGAGATCCTCCGCGATGTCCGCGATCACCACCGAGGCGCCGGCCGCTGCGAGAGCTTCAGCCATTCCGGCCCCGAGCCCGCGCGCACCCCCGGTCACCAAGGCTTTTCGTCCGGTCAGGTCGTACCCGCTCATAACTGTCCCCTTCGGCCGGCTGCTGGACCCCTTCGGCCGCCCGACCACCGGTGAGGCGGTGATCGGGCGATGAGCACAGCGTCACGGAGTTCTGGACAGTCGTCAAGACTTTCTTGGGCAACTGTCCAAAAAATCTGAACTCCGGGTTAAACTCGCTGGAACGAACCTCGGGAGGCTGACCGTGACCGACGTGTCGGACCGGATCTCGCGCCGCCAGGTGGACAAGTTCGCTGAGCGCCGCGCCCAGCTCGCCACCTCGGCGCTGCGTACCCTGTCCGAGCTCGGTTACGCCCGCACCAGCCTGCGGGAGATCGCCCAGAACTCCGACTTCTCGCACGGCGTCCTGCACTACTACTTCCGCGACAAGGTCGAGCTGATCATGTTCTGCGTGAAGCTCTACAAGGCCGAGTGCGTCACCCGGTACGACCAGATCGTCGCCACCGCGCAGACGGCCGACCAGCTCCGGGTCGACTTCGCCCAGGCCTTGGCTACCACCTGTGACGAAGACGGGACGATGCACAGGCTCTGGTACGACCTGCGCAACCAGGCCTTGTTCGAGGAGTCGTTCCGCGAGGACGTGCTGGAGATCGACCAGACGCTCGAGCTGATGATCTGGCGGATCGTCAGCACGTACGCCGATCTGAGCGGCAAGCCGATCACGGTCTCACCGGCCACCGCCTACGCCCAGTTCGACGGCCTCTTCCAGCAAGCCCTGCTCCGCCACCTCTCCGGCGACCCCGAGGCCCTCGACACCCTCAAAGACGGCGTCGACAAAACCCTCCCCAAACTGCTGATCCCCTGAGGATGCGCACTTGCCGGTGCGGAACTGGCTGTTGGCTACCAGGGCTCGACAGTTGGTCACGCAAGGTTGGTGTTGGTTGCGGTGTGCTCCGGTAAGGGGCCGTGGTTCGCAGCTACGCGGATCTCGCGGAGGGGTATGAGCCGAATGGGTCACCTTCGAGGTGGGTCGAGTCGCGGGGTGACGTTTGGCAAGGCGGGTCGTGTCGAGGGGTGAGGATCGCAAGGTCAGCCGGTTCGCGGGCGACGGCTGGCGAGGCTTACCGGACCTAGTTGCTGAGGGCAATGGATGGTCGTGCGCGCATGCACAACTCCATGGGCAAGCGGTTACCCCGGCGTGTCGGGATGGTTTCCCGGAGTTGTGCGTGCACGGCGGTCCGGGGCGGGTAGCTGGCGACGAGGATCCCTTTGAGATAAGGAATCTCGGGAGGGTTTTGCCCCAAAATCGGGGCAACTTCCTCCCTGGTCTCCGACAGAATCCTCCCGGACCCCAGCTGGCTCGGTAGGACAGGTGTCTTGGTTGGGACAGTGCTGTCGCGCCGCGACGAACCACCCAAATCCCGCCGAAGTGGCCCATTCCGGGGTCGGCTGACAGGTTGTCTGGCCGCTGGCGACCTGTAGTGGGGGTAGTCGCCGAAGGAACGGTGTTTCGCTGGCGGGTTTGGTACCGCTGGCGTCAAGCAGCCCGGCGACGCGGTCCACAGCACCTTGCGTGGGTAAAGCGGATGGTGGGGGCCCGGCGACGCGATCCACAGTTCCTGAGGTCTGATCCCCTATCGGTTCCGCTGGTCGCTGATCCGCTTGGCCTTGCCCAGTGAGCGTTCGAGGGCGTGGGGTGGGAGGACCTGGACGGTTGCGGTGACGCCGACGCGGTCCTTCACCCGTCGCGACAACGCTGAGGCTGCTGAGGCGTACGAAGAGGTCGGTAGGTCGGGTGCTGCTTCGACCTGGACGGTGAGTTCGTCGAGGCGGTTGGGGCGGGTGAGGATGCAGAGGTAGTGCGGGGTCAGGCCGTCGACCAGCAGGAGTTGTTCCTCGATCTGGGTGGGGAAGACGTTGACGCCGCGGACGATCATCATGTCGTCGGTGCGGCCGGTGATCTTCTCCATCCGGCGCATCCCGGGGCGGGCCGTGCCGGGCAGTAGCCGGGTCAGGTCGCGGGTGCGATACCGGAGTACCGGAAAAGCCTGTTTGGTGAGGGTGGTGAAGACCAGCTCGCCGACCTCGCCGTCGGGCAGGGTCTCGCCGGTGACCGGGTCGATGATCTCGGGGTAGAAATGGTCCTCCCAGATGTGCAGGCCGTCCTTGGTCTCGACGCATTCCTGCGCGACGCCCGGGCCCATCACCTCCGACAGCCCGTAGATGTCGACGGCGTGCATTCCCGTCTTGCTCTCCACCTCTGTGCGCATCTGCTCGGTCCACGGCTCGGCGCCGAAGATGCCGACCTCGAGCGAGGTCTCCCGCGGATCCATGCCCCGGGCAACCATCTCGTCGATGATGGAGAGGAAGTACGACGGCGTCACCATGATGATCCGGGCGCCGAAGTCGCGGATCAGGTCGACCTGCCGCTCGGTCATCCCGCCGGAGACCGGTACGACCGTGCAGCCGAGCCGTTCGGCGCCGTAATGGGCGCCGAGACCGCCGGTGAACAGGCCGTAGCCGTAGGCGACATGGCAGACGTCGCCGGCGCGTCCACCGGCCGCGCGGATGGAGCGGGCGATCAGGTTCGCCCAGTTGTCGATGTCGTCGCGGGTGTAGCCGACGACGGTCGGGCGGCCCGTCGTACCGGAGGAAGCGTGGACGCGGACCACCTCTTCGCGCGGGACCGCGAACATGCCGAACGGGTAGTTGTCGCGCAGGTCCTGCTTGCCGGTGAAGGGCAGCCGGGCCAGATCGGAGAAGTCCTGCAGGTCGTCGGGTTTGAAGCCGACGCCGTCCAGCGCCGCCCGGTAGTGCGGGACGTTCTCGTACGCCGCGCGCACGGTGGTCTGCAGGCCGGCCAGCTGCCGCGACCGCAGTTCGTCGACGCCGAGCTTCTCGCCGTCGTCGAGCAGGTCCGCCGAGGGCGCTTCACCGAGAAATCGTTCAGTCATTCGACTGCCTCTCAGGGGCGGGCCAGTAGGGTCGCGATGCCCTGGCCGACTCCGATGCACATGGTGGAGAGCGCGAACCCGGCGTCGCGGTGGCGAAGCTCCAGGGCGGCGGTGAGGGCGAGACGCGCGCCGGACATCCCCAGGGGGTGACCCAGGGCGATGGCGCCGCCGTTCGGATTCACGTGCTCTGCGTCGTCCGGCAGCCCCAGCTGACGCAGTACTGCGAGGGACTGGGCCGCGAACGCCTCGTTGAGTTCGATCACGCCGACATCCGCCAGCGCGACTCCGGCCTTGCCGAGCACCTTGCGGGTCGCCGGGACCGGGCCGATGCCCATGATCCGCGGCGGTACGCCGGCAGCCGCGGTACCGACGATCCGCGCCAGCGGAGTGACGCCGAGCCGCTCGACCGCTTCGCCGCTCATCACCAGCAGTGCGGCGGCGCCGTCGTTGACGCCGGACGCGTTGCCTGCGGTGACCGTACCGGGGTCGCGGAACGGAGTCTTCAGGCCGGCCAGGGCTTCCAGCGAGGTCTCACGCGGGTGCTCGTCGACGTCGACGACCGTCACCGCGCCACGCTTGCCGGGCACCTCCACGGCGACGATCTCCTCGGCGAGCCGTCCGTTCGCCTGTGCCTTCGCCGCGCGTTGCTGACTGCGGTAGGCGAAGAGGTCCTGGTCTTCGCGGGAGACGGCGAAGTCGGCGGCGACGTTCTCCGCGGTCTCCGGCATCGAGTCGATCCCGTACTGCTTCTTCAGCAGTGGGTTGACGAAGCGCCAGCCGATCGTGGTGTCGAAGATCTCCGCCTGGCGGGAGAAAGCAGACGCTGCCTTGGGCATCACGAAGGGCGCGCGGGACATCGACTCGACGCCACCGGCCAACACGATCTCGTTGTCACCGGCAACGATCGAGCGGGCGGCCGCGGCGACCGCGTCCAGCCCGGAACCGCAGAGCCGGTTGATCGTGGATCCGGGCACGCTGTCGGGCAGGCCGGCCAGCAGCAGCGCCATCCGGGCGACGTTGCGGTTGTCCTCGCCGGCCTGGTTGGCGCAGCCGAGGAAGACGTCGTCGATCGTCGCCGGGTCGAGGCCTTCATGTCTCGCGAGCAGGCTCTTCAGCGCGTGCGCGGCGAGATCGTCGGGCCGGACGGTTGCCAGCGCACCGGCGTACCGCCCGATCGGGGTGCGGACGCCGTCCACCAAATACGCTACCCGGGTCATCGGATCTCCTGGTCAAGACTGAGCAACCTGGGCATGGGGCCTCCCGTTCTGGACTGAGGGGCGAAGCGACGAGGGAAGAACGGGAGTTTCAGCCCCATGACCCGCCGAGCCGGAGGCGAGGCCGAAAACGCAGTCATGAATCCTCCTTGATGATGCTGCCGCTCAACTGACGACTCCGGCCGCGGAACTCGGCGATCACGTCGTCGCCGCGCCGGACCGTCACGTCGTAGATCCCGTTCTTGCCGTACTGCGTCCGCTCCCGCGCCTCGGCGACCAGCACGTCACCGCGCTGGGCGGGAGCGATGAACACGATGTCGCAGGCCTGGGCCACAGTCACCAGGTTGCGTGAGTTGCAGGCGAAAGCGAAGGCCGAGTCGGCCAGCGTGAAGATGAAGCCGCCGTGCGCGATGCCGTGGCCGTTCACCATGTCGTCGCGCACCGTCATCGCCAGTTCGGCCGTGCCGTCGCCGACGGAGACCAGGCGCATGCCGAGGCCCGCGCTGGCGGAGTCGTCGGCCCACATGGCGGCCGCGACCCGGCTTGCTAGCTCGTTGCCCATTCGGTCACCCAGCGGTAGGGAGTGGTTGTGACACTCTAGCCCCGATCTGGTCATGGACTGTAACATCACTGTCATGACTACTGACTGGCTGGCTTCCCACCGTGAACGGCTCGACGGCGCGCTCACCGCGATCCGCAGTCGTGGCTACTACTCCGCCTTCCCGGAGTCGCCGAGCCCGCGGGTTTACGGCGAGACGGCGGCCGAGGACGGCAAGGCCGCGTTCGAGGCACACCGCGGTACGACGTTCGCGCTCGAGACGCCGGGGGCCAGTGGCACAGTCAGTTCCGAGGAGTCGCCGTACGGCGTACCGCTGGACGTCCAGTATCCGCGAACCGTCGAGAACGGCCTGGACGAGCTGCTCGCGGCTGCCCAAAAGGGCCTGACCGACTGGCGAAAGGGCGGGATCGAGGGCCGCGTCGGCGTCACGCTGGAGATCCTCGACCGGCTGCACAAGCGGGTCTTCGAGCTGGCAGGAGCGGTCCAGCACACCAGCGGCCAGGCGTTCGTGATGGCGTTCCAGGCCGGTGGCGCGCACGCGCTGGACCGGGCGCTGGAGGCGATCGCCTACGCGTACGAGGAGATGAGCCGCTACCCGGCGACCGCGATCTGGGAGAAGCCGGCCAAGGGCGACCCGATCCGGCTGGAGAAGAACTTCACCGTCACCGGCCGCGGCGTCGCGCTGGTGATCGGCTGCAACACGTTCCCGACCTGGAACTCGTGGCCGGGTCTGTTCGCCTCGCTCGTCACCGGCAATGCCGTCATCGTCAAGCCGCACCCGCTGGCCGTCCTGCCGCTGGCCATCACCGTCGAGGTGGCCCGCGAAGTGCTCGCCGAGGCCGGCTACGACCCGAACCTGGTCACCCTGGCCGCCGAGCACCCCGGTGACGGCCTGGCCAAGCCGCTCGCGCTGCGTCCCGAGGTCAAGCTGATCGACTTCACCGGTGGTACCGAGTTCGGCGACTGGCTGGAGCAGAACGCGACCCAGGCCGAGGTCTTCACCGAGAAGGCCGGCGTCAACGCGGTCATCATCGACTCGACCGACTCGTTCAAGGCGCTCTGCAACAACCTCGCCTTCACGCTGTCGCTGTACTCCGGTCAGATGTGCACCACCACCCAGAACCTGTTCGTTCCCGCCGACGGCATCGAGACCGACGAGGGCCACAAGACCTTCGACGAGGTCGGCGCCGGCATCGCGAACTCGATCAGCAAGCTGCTCGGCGACGACGCCCGCGCGGTCGAACTGCTCGGCGGCATCGTCAACCAGGCCGTGGTCAACCGGCTCGAGCTCGCCCCGGAGTACGGCGACGTCGTGCTGGAGTCCCGCGCGATCACGCACCCGGCGTACGCCGACGCCGTCGTCCGGACGCCGTTGCTGGTGGCGCTGGACGCCAAGAACGAGGACGTCTTCAGCCGCGAGTGCTTCGGCCCGGTGTCCTTCCTGGTCCGCACCAGCGGTACCGCCGAATCGATCGCGTTGTTCCGCCAGACCGTCGGCGACGGCGGTGCGATGACGGCCGGCGTCTACTCCACCGACCCTGCCGTGCTGGACGAGGTCCGTGAGGCCGCTCTCGACGTCGGCGTCGCGCTGTCGGAGAACCTGACCGGCCAGGTCTTCGTCAATCAATCGGCTGCTTTCAGCGATTTCCACGGCACCGGGGCGAACCCGGCCGCTAACGCCACGTACACGGACGGCGCATACGTTGCGAGTCGCTTCCGCGTCATTCAGTCTAGGCGTCATGCCTGATGCGCAGAATCTGAAAGAAGCACTCTCGTACTTCGACAGCTGGCTGGCGTTCAGTCAGCGTTTTCAGCGCATACCAGGGGTTCAGGCAGCTGTTTACGCCGACGACGCGATCGCGTTCTCGGCTGCCTACGGATCGGCCGACGTCGAGCAGGGCGTCGCGCTGACCGAGCAGCACCTGTTCCGGATCGCGTCGCACTCCAAGTCGTTCACCGCGACCGCCCTGCTCCAGCTGGCCGAGCAGGGCAAGGTGCGGCTGGACGACAAGGTCGCGATGTATGTCACCGAGATCGTCGGCACCCCGCTGGGCGAGCGGGCGATCCGGGAACTGCTCAGCCACGCGGCCGGCGTGACCAGGGACAGCGACAGCGCCGACTTCTGGCAACTCGGCGCGCCGTTCCCGGATCGAGAGCACCTGCTGCGGGTGCTCCAGGATCCCGGTGCCGCCGTCCTGGCCGACAGCGAGCGCTTCAAGTACTCCAACATCGGCTACGGCCTGCTCGGCCTGGTGATCGAGGCAGCGTCCGGTACGCCTTACAACACCTACGTGCAGACCGAGATCGTCGACAAGCTCGGTCTGGCCGGGCTGGGGCCGGAGCTCGATCCGGCCAGGAGCCACGAGTACGCCACCGGATACAGCGCGCTGGCCTACGCCGACAGCCGGGTCCCTATCGATCACGTCGACACCCGGGCACTCGCCTCGGCGACGGGTTTCTTCGGCAACGCGCGTGATCTGGTGTCGTTCTGGTCGGCCCACCTCGACGGCGATGTCCGGCTGCTGACCGACGACTCGAAGCGGAAGATGCAGCATCCGGCCTGGAAGACCTCGGACAAGGACTGGCCGCAGTACGGGCTCGGGCTGCAGATCGCCAAGGTCGGTGAGCGGCAGGTCTTCGGGCACAGTGGTGGCTACCCCGGACACATCACCCGCTCGTTCGTCGACGCCGAACGCCGGCTGGTCGTCTCGGTGCTGACGAACGCGATCGACGGGCCGGCGACCCAGTTGGCCGAGGGACTGCTGAAGCTCGTCGACCTCGCCGAGTCGAAGCCGCGCCCCGAGGAAACCGGGCCGGCCCGGTTCACCGGCCGGTTCGCCAACCTGTGGGGCGTTTTCGACGTCGCGCTGCTCGGCGGCCGGCTCTATGTGCTCGATCCGGCCGCGCTCGACCCGACCGCCGATCCGACGGCGCTCGAACCGGCCGGCGACGACGCTCTCCGGGCGGTCGGCGGCTCCGGCTATCAGGCGGTCGGCGAGTGCTACCGGTACACCTTCGCCGCGACCGGTGAGGTCGAGTCGGTCCGCGACTCCAGCGGCCTGATCGCTCACCCGATCCACGGCTTCACGCTGCCCGACCGGGTGCGGGTGAGTACCGTTCAGGCATGACCATCCACGGGGATCATCCGTTCCTGCCACCGGAGTCGGAACGGAGCCCGGTACGCCGGTTCCGTGGCCGGCTGCCGTCGCCGGTCGGGCTGTGGACGACCGCCCATGAGGGGAAACGGGCCGGCTTGACCGTCTCGTCGATGCTCGTCGCGGACGGTGACCCCGGCTACGTGATCGGCCTGATCGACCCGGACTCGGACCTCTGGGAAACGTTGCACAAGGCAAGAACAGCCGTGGTCAGCCTGCTCGGTGGCCCGCACCAGCAACTGGCCGACGCCTTCGGATACGTCGCGCCGGCGCCGGGCGGGCCGTTCCGGATGATCGACTGGACCGAGACGGAGTGGGGCCCGGCGCCCGTCGGGGTGAGCACCTGGGCGGGTTGCCGGCTGGTTTCGGCCGACCCACCCGAGGTCGGCTGGGCCCTTCAGGTCCAGCTGGAGATCGCACACGTGGAGCTGGCGGCCGAGGAACTCCCGGTGCTGGTCCATCGCCGAGGCCGGTACTCGACTCTCTGACGTCCGTGCTTAAAGTGAGGACATGCGTGCCACCACGATTCATGCGCCGTTCGACATCCGGCTGAGTGAGGTCCCCGATCCGGTGATCGAGGCGCCGACGGATGCGGTCGTCAAGATCGTGGCGGGCTGCATCTGCGGGTCGGACCTGTGGCCCTATCGGGGCGAGAACAAGATCACCCCCGGCAGCCGGATCGGGCACGAGTACGTCGGGATCGTCCAGGAGGTCGGCGCTGACGTGCGGACAGTGCGTCCCGGTGATTTCGTTGTCACCCCGTTCGTGGCCAGCGACGGGACCTGCCCGAACTGTCTGGCCGGGTTCCAGTCGGCTTGTCAGAACCTGGTCGGGATCGGCAGTGACCAGGCCGACGGGGGGCAGGGCGAGTTCGCGAAGGTGCCGATGGCGGATGGCACGCTGGTGGCGACTCCCGGCGTACCAGATGATGCACTGGTCCCATCGTTGCTTACGTTGTCGGACGTGATGGGGACCGGCTGGCACGCGGCCCGGTCGGCCCGGGTGAAGGCCGGCGACACCGTGGTCGTGGTGGGTGATGGGGCGGTTGGGCTGTGCGGCGTACTGGCTGCTTCGCGGATGGGCGCTGAGCGGGTGTTAGCGCTTTCCCGGCACGAATCGCGGCAGGAGATCGCACGGCAGTTCGGTGCGACGCACATCATCGCCGAGCGTGGTGAAGAGGCGAAGGCCGCGGTGCTGGAGCTGACCGCAGGCGTGGGAGCGGATGCGGTGCTCGAATGCGTCGGTACGGACCAGTCGTTCAGCACTGCGTTCGACGTGGCGCGGCCGGGCTCGACGGTGGGGTTCGTCGGCGTACCGCACGGTGTCGAACTGCCGCTGCGGCGGATGTTCCGGACCAACGTGGGGCTGGCCGGCGGGATGGCTCCGGCGCGTCAGTACCTCCCGGAGCTGATGGCGGACGTACTGTCGGGAGCGATAAATCCAGGGCTCGTCTTCGATGCGGAGTTGCCGCTGGAAGATGTGGCCGAGGGCTACAAGATGATGCATGAGCGGCGCGCGATCAAGGTGTTGCTCAGGCCATAGCGCGCAGTACCCCCTGTCCGGGGTGGTGGGGTGGGGCAGTAATACCTCAGCTCATACTGGCCTTACAAGAGCGCTTTGTACGCGCTCTCACACCAGGTGTGCACGAGGGATCACGTCTGCGCAACGCGCTCGCGCGGAGCGTTGACACTCGACCGGCCCCGGCCCAGAGTTGGGCGCGTCGAGGGGGCATTCGTTGTCAAACAGCTCCCTGAGCTGATCGGAGAGTGAAAAGATGCGTGGTGGTTGGAGCAAGACCCTCGCGGTGGTGGGTGCCGTGGGTCTTCTCGCGGTCAGTGCCTGCGGGAACAGCGACGACTCGAGCAGTGGTGGGGACGCGGCGGCCAACAAGGACGTGACCGTCTTCACCTGGTGGGCAGACGGTGGCGAGAAGGCCGGGCTCGACGGGCTGGTCTCGGTGTTCAACACCGAGTGCAAGGACTACAAGTTCGTCAACTCCGCCGTCGCCGGTGGCGCGGGCTCGAACGCCAAGCAGGTGCTGGCGAACGACCTGCAGGCCAAGAAGCCGCCGTCGACCTTCCAGGCGCACGCCGGCGCCGAGCTGGGCGACTACATCAAGAACGCCCAGGTGGACGACGTCAGCGACCTCTACAAGGAGTTCGGCCTCGACAAGGCGTTCCCGCAGACCCTGCTGGACAACCTGACCGTCGACGGCAAGATCTACTCGGTGCCGGCCAACGTGCACCGCGCCAACGTCGTCTGGGCCAGCCCGGCGGTGCTGAAGAAGGCGAACATCGACGCCACCAAGGCCCCGGCCTCGGTCGACGCCTGGATCGCCGACATGGAGAAGCTGAAGCAGGCCGGCGTCAAGGCCCCGCTGGCCACCTCCAAGGGCTTCGCCGAGGAAATGGTGATGGAGGCCGTGCTGCTGGCCGAGCTCGGTCCGGAGAAGTTCACCGGGCTGTGGAACGGCAAGACCGACATGGCCGGCGCCGACGTCACCGCCGCGCTGGAGAAGTTCAAGAAGGTGCTGTCCTACGCCAACGCCGACCGCGAGGCGGTCGACTGGCCGGACGCGCTGCAGTACGTGAACAAGGGCCAGTCGGGCTACACGCTGATGGGTGACTGGGTCGCCGCGCAGCAGCTGTCCGACAAGATCCCGGACAGCGCGTACACCTACTGGCCGGCGCCGGGTACCTCGGGCGACTTCCAGTTCCTCGCGGACTCCTTCACGCTGCCGACCGGTGGCCAGGACCCCGAGGGCGCGAAGTGCTGGCTGAAGACGGTCGGTAGCGCCGAGGGCCAGAAGGCCTTCAACACCAAGAAGGGCTCGATCCCGGCCCGTTCGGACGCGTCGCCGGCCGACTACCCGAAGTACCAGCAGTCCGCGATGGCTGACTGGAAGTCCAAGACGATCGTGCCGTCCTGCGCGCACGGCGCCGCCTGCACGCTGGGCCAGAACGACAGCATCCTGTCGGCGATGGGCCAGTTCAGCAGCGGTCTGGACGTCGGCACGCTGCAGAAGGCGCTGGTCGCCGCAGCCAAGCCGAGCTGATCGCGCGGTGCCGTCCTCACCGAACCAGACTGATCTCGACCTGACCGTTTTCGACCGGGAGTCCTGAGTCATGCACGGAAGAATCCGCACCTGGGGGCCAGGAGCGCTGGTGCTGCTGCCCACGGTGCTGTTGCTCGGGTACTTCGTCTACGGGCTGATCGCCTGGACCTTCAACACCTCGTTGACGGACAAGCACAACGCCCGGCCGGTCCCGACCAAACACGTCGGGTTCGAGAACTACGTCAATCTGTTCGGTGAGGACCGGTTCCTCAACTCGCTGAAGAACCTCGGCGTGCTCACGGTGGCGTTCATCGTGGGCACGCTGATCTTCGGCCTGCTCTGGGCGCTGCTGCTGGAGAAGGGGGTCACCGGAGAGGGTCTGTTCCGGTCGATCTTCCTGTTCCCGATGGCGATCTCGATGATCGCCTCCGGCGTCGTCTGGGGCTGGTTGCTGAACCCCTCGCAGGGTGATGACGCGCGCGGCCTGAACCGGCTGTTCGACATCCTGCACCTGAATTTCCTGGAGAATCCCTGGTGGACCGCGGGGAACCGGTGGACCACGATGGCGTCCATCGCGTTGCCCGCGGTCTGGCAGCTGTCCGGCTACATCATGGCGCTGTTCCTGGCCGGCTTCCGCGGCATCCCGGCCGAGCTGCGCGAGGCGGCCCGGGTGGACGGCGCCAGTGAGTTCAAGCTCTACCGGTACGTGCTGTTCCCGCAGTTGTCCCCGATCGCGCTGTCCGCGCTGATCATCCTGGGCCACATGTCGCTGAAGCTGTTCGACCTGATCTACGCGATCACCGGTCCGAACCAGTTCCGCACCGAGGTGCCCTCGGTCTACATGTGGAACACCTTGCTCCGCAGCGACATGGCGAAGGCGGCCGCGATAGCGATTGTCCTTCTCGCTGTTGTCGCGGTCCTGGTCATCCCGTATGTCGCCTACACCGTCCGGCAGGAGAACGAAGAATGACCGTCGTGGATGCTTCCGCCGCCACCGGCAAGGCGGCCGCGGCGATCAGCAAGAAGCCGCAGCGCAATACGATCGCCGACGGCTCGACCCGGCGCAGCCGCACCGTCCGGTACATCTTGTTGCTGCTGTTCCTCCTGTTCGTGCTGACGCCGGTGTACGTCGTGATCATCACCAGCTTCAAGACCTCCAGCGACACCACCGCCGCCGCGCAGTGGTCGCTGCCGCAGACCTGGACGATCGAGCCCTGGCGCAAGGCCTGGGACGTCCTGCAGCCGTACATGGTCCGCTCGCTCTCGCTGGCCGTCCCGGCCGCGATCATCGCGTCGCTGATCGGCTCGGCGAACGGTTTCGTCCTGGCCCGCTGGCGCTTCCCCGGCGCGAACCTGGTGTTCGCGTTCATCCTGTTCGGCATGTTCATCCCGTACCAGGCCGTGATGCTGCCGCTGCGGCAGACCTACCAGGACCTGGACGTCACCCGGGGTATCCCGACGCTGCTCATCACGCACGTCATCTACGGCATCCCGATCTGCACGCTGATCTTCCGCAACTACTACGCGACGGTGATCCCGACCGAGATCATCGAGTCGGCCCGGGTCGACGGCGCCGGCCTGATCCAGACCTACATCCGGATCATCCTGCCGGTCTCGATCTCCGGCTTCGTGGTCACGCTGATCTGGCAGTTCACCTCGGTCTGGAACGACTTCCTGTTCGCGCTCTTCCTGACCCAGCAGAACAACGGTCCGGTCACCCTCGGCCTGGCGGCACTCGCCGGTGGGCAGAAGGTCGACTACGCGGCCAGCATGGCCGGCGCGCTGATCACGTCGTTCCCGACGCTGCTCGTCTACATCCTGCTCGGCCGCTGGTTCATCGGCGGACTGATGGCGGGTGCGCTGAAGGGCTGACCTTCCCTACGGCCCGTATCTCCGGTGATTCCTACTGGAGGTACGGGCCGTAGGCGTTTCATGACGGCGTGTCGACCGAGTTGTCCACAGGACGCGCGCACCGGCCTGCGGCGGAGGGGCGGTCAGCGGTAATCTCGCCAGAGTGACAAAGTCACGAGGCCGGGACGGACGCGGCAGCCATTTGCGGCTGGTCGACTCCGGTTCAGGCCCGACCCCAGGGCAGCCGCCGGCGGGTGTCGTGGGGACAGACCTCGACACCACGCCGAGCGTCGCCGTGCTGGACACCCTGCAGGAGACGCTGCTGCTCGACCTGGCGGCTGCTCCGCCCGCGTTGCATCCGGTGATTGCCGAGGCGTCGGTCGCGCGGTCGGCGGCGTTGCTGGCCGACCAGCTGTGGCCTGCTGGGCAGCCGGACGAGATCGGTGAGGTCGAGCGGTTCTTCTGGGCCGACGCGGCTCGGGTGCTGGGGGAGCGGCGGGACCCGGATTCCTTTGTGTTGTTGACGAGTCTGGCTCGTACCGTTGGGCCGGCTGGGCGGCTGCCGTTGCAGCGGGCTCACTTGTCGCGGGGGCGTACGCAGTACGACGTGCCGGACTGGGTGGCGCGGATCGCCGGGTTCCGGTTGACGAGTGCGATCGTGTCGGAGGACGTGACGGGCGACGGGTTGAGCGTCGTACTGGACTATGACGACGAGCAGCATCCGCACACGGTGGTCGTCTTTGTGGACAACAACCTTGGGGCGATCGCGAAGGATGTTTTTGTCGGGCCGCCGGTGGATCGGGTAGTCGAGGCGTACCAGCGCGGTGGGCGGGTGACGGTGCGGACGGTGCGGCCTGCGACTGCTGCGGGGATCATTCTGCAGGCGTTGGGGGAGACGCACGACTCGGACGATCCGCCGGTGACGGAGGATTTCGAGTTCTTCTCCGGTTTGCTGGTGAATCGGTTGACCCAGCTGCCCGAGCGGCCGGTCCGACCGCCGGTGCGGGCGCAACTGTCCGGGCGCCAACGCGATCAGCTGGTCGACGAGTTCCTCGAATCGCCTTTCGCTGTTGGGCTTCCGGATGACGCGGCGGACATCACGCGACTGTGGATCGACCACGCTGTCGATCGCACGGTTGGCGGGCCGTTGCGGGTGAGCGCAGTACTGGTGGAGCTTTTCCTGTCCCACTGGCTGCCCCGCAAGGTGCTTGCCGACAGCACCTACTTCGCCGTCGTCCCGTTGGTGGTCAAGGCATGGCTGGCCTTCGCAGGCGACCGCACGTCCCTGGAACTGGACGCAATAGAAGAAGCCGTAGACGCAGTAGACGTCTGGAGCCCAGCCCTGGAAGCTGCCGCCCTGACCGACCCGATCCGCCCCCTCTCCGGCGAACGAGTCTTCCTGGACGACACCAGCGCCGACCTGGAAGAGGCCTACCGCACCCTCGCCGGCCTGGGCGCCCCACCTCGCCCCGACCTCCGCGGCCTGGACAAATCCCAAGCCGCAACCCTGTCGGTACTGGCCCCCCACGCCTGGCTCCTAGCCGGCGAAACCCTGGGCACCAACTACGCCGCCGAAGCTTTCGACATAGCCGACCGCCTGGTCCGAGAAGCCCCCGACCTACTGACCAAGGCCCGCCTCTCCACCTGGCCCCGAGCCATCGTCTGGCTCCAAGCCCACCGCCACCGCCTGGTAGGCCCCGGCGAACCCCTAACCCCGCTGGCCCTGGCCACCGAACTCTCCTCCTCACCCCCCACCCTCCGCAAAACCGCCAAACTCCTAACCGACACCCTCATCCTCCCCCGCTGACCCCAGCCGGGCAGGACCGCAGCTCGAGCGTTGGTTCGGGGAGTCCAGCCGTCAGGAGTAGGTGAGGGGTGTGTGGTGGCGGAGGGCGTGTTGCGCTGCGCGAAGGTAGAGGGCTACGTAGAAAGACGCGTCCAGGTCGTCGGCCCAGGGGGCTTGGTCCGTGGCGGCGAGGGCTTTGGCGGGGCCGTCCAGGAACCAGGTGGTCAAGGTCAGATTGTGGGGCGCGGCGGGCACCTCGGCCGGTAGGGCGATGGCGGCGGCGAGTTTCTCGGCGATCGCCTGTACCTGTGGGGCCCCGGCGATCGTGGTCGACTCGAAGTACTGGGACTCGATCGGCAGGTGGATCGGTTTCTCGAGGGATATGGGGACCAGCAGCGTCCAATCGCACAGCAGCGCGAATTCCTCGGTCGAGAGGTGCTGTCCGCCGAGGCGGCTGAAGCCGTCCATGGGAGGGACCAGCTTCTCCTCGAAGGGCGCTGCCGCCGGCCCGGGCCGGTACGCCGGTAAGCCAAGCCGCCTGAGTTCCGCGTCCAGGGCCGTGGCGGTCTCGGCCAAGCCGCCCTCATCGTCGTCGAACCAGTCCCCGGCGCTGACGCTGTAGAGATACATGCCCACGCCCGCAAACTACCGCCCGGCGGGGTGACCGGTCCGTGGGCCCTCCGACGGGACTGGTTGAGCCCGGGCGGACAATGGGGGCATGCATGTGCGCGCGCCGGAGCTCAAGGGTCGGGGATGGTTGAACACCGGGGGACGGGAGCTGAAGCTCGCGGACTTCCGGGGGCGCTTTTTGCTCCTCGATTTTTGGACCTTCTGCTGCATCAACTGTCTGCATGTGCTGGACGAGTTGCGGCCGTTGGAGGAGAAGTACGGGGACGCGCTGGTGATTGTGGGCGTGCATTCGCCGAAGTTCGCGCATGAGGGGGAAGAGGCCGCGGTCAAGGCCGCGGTCGAGCGGTACGAGGTGGGACATCCGGTGCTGGATGATCCGGAGTTGGTCACTTGGGAGAACTACACGGCGCGAGCTTGGCCGACGCTGGTGTTGGTGGATCCGAATGGGTACATCGTTGCCCAGTACTCCGGTGAAGGGCACGAGCATGCCCTGGACGCTCAGCTGGCGGAGTTGATCGCCGAGCATGAGAAGGCGGGGACGCTGACCCGGGGGAAGTCGCCGTATGTGGCACCGGTGGCCGAGGCCGGGGATCTGCGGTTCCCGGCGAAAGTTGTTGCCTTGGGCGACGGGTTCCTGGTGGCGGACGCGGGCAACCACAGCGTGGTCGAGATGGCTGCCGATGCGACGACCGTGGTCAGGAGGTTCGGTACGGGTAAGCGTGGGTTCAAGGACGGCACCCACGCTGAGTTCTCCGAGCCGAACGGACTGACGGTGTTGCCGCAAGAGGTTGCCGAACAGGTCGGGTACGACGTGGTGGTGGCCGACACGGTCAACCATGCGCTACGAGGGATCAACCTCGGTACCGGCGAAGTGAGCACGTTGGTTGGTACCGGCAAGCAATGGATGGATGGCGACGGGACCGGCGTACTGAGCTCGCCGTGGGATGTCGCGTGGTGGCAGGACAAGGTGTGGATCGCGATGGCCGGCGTTCACCAGTTGTGGACGTACGACCCGTTCAGCAAGACCACCGAGGTCGCTGCGGGAACCACCAACGAAGGACTGAGGGACGGCGCGCTGGAGCAGGCGTGGTTCGCGCAGACGTCGGGGCTCGCGGCCGACGGGGACAGGCTCTGGCTGGCCGACTCGGAGATCTCCGCGTTGCGCTGGGTCCAAGGCGGCGAGGTGCACACCGCCGTCGGGACCGGCCTGTTCGACTTCGGGCTGCGGGACGGCAAGGCCGAGGAGGCGCTCCTGCAGCACCCGCTCGGAGTGACCGTGCTCCCCGACGGGTCGATCGCGATCTCGGATACCTACAACGGCGCCGTACGCCGGTACGCCCCGTCCAGCGGATTGGTCGAGACGATGGCCACCGGGCTTGCCGAGCCGAGCGGAGCTGTTGTCGCCGGCAACGACCTGCTCGTGGTGGAGTCGGCCGCGCATCGTTTGACCCGGGTCCCATTGGGCGCGTCGGCGAAGGCGGATGAGTTCAGTACCCGGACGCAGCGGCCGCCGATGGACATCGCGGCCGGGGAGGTGACGCTCGACGTCGTGTTCACGCCGCCGCCGGGTCAGAAGCTGGACGACAGGTACGGGCCGTCGACGAAGCTGCTCGTCTCGTCGACGCCGGAAGCGCTGCTCAAGGAGGGCGCGGGCGACTCCACCGACCTGACGCGCAGGCTCGTGATCGACGAGCGGGTCGGCGACGGAGTGCTGCACGTCGCAGTACAGGCCGCATCGTGTGACGACTCAGCGGCGGTGGAGTTCCCGGCCTGTCACATGCATCGGCAGGACTGGGGCGTGCCGATCCGGGTCACCGCCGATGGCAGTGCCCGGCTCGAGCTGGTCCTGTCGGGAGCGACTACTCCTTGATGTCGCGGTGGTGCTCCTCGACGACCCGGTACTCCTCTTCGATGGCCGGGTCGAGCGCGTCGTTGGGGACCCGACGGCGCCGGTTCGTGATGTAGAAGGAGAGCACGATGCCGGCCAGCCCGGCGAGCATCAGGATGTAGCCGACCACGGTCAGGTTCACCGCGTCCCACGAGTCGCGGACCGCGAACGAGAGGATCGCGCCGACCACCATCAGGAAGATCCCCACACCGATGCTCATGTCGAGCCCTCCTCGTAAGTGTTGTGTAACTCCAGCGTACGAGGTACCCGACCGTAAACCTACGGAGAGTCAGCGCGGGGCGAGTGTGACGTCACCGCTGGTCGTGCTGGCGTCGATGGTGTGGCCGCCGGCCGGGTCGTTGCCGAGCGTGTTGTCGACCTCGCCGCTGTGCGTCTTGGTCTGCACCTTGTAGCCGCCGGCCGGCGCGGTCACCTCGACGTCGCTGCTGGTGCCCTTGGCCCGTACGTCGGTCGCCTCGTCCAGGTCGAGCCGGATGTCGCCCGACGTGGTCTCGACGTTCACCGGCCCACCCTTGAGGTGCTTGGCCTCGATGTCGCCGGAGTTCGCCGTGACCTCCAGCTTGCCGGCCAGGCCCTCGATCTCGACGTCCCCCGACGTCAGATCGAGCTTCACGTCACCGGTCACATCAGTCAGCGAGACCTTGCCCGACCGCGAGCTCGTGTCGACGCCGCTGGCGCCGCTGATCGACAGATCACCACTGCCGTTGGAGCCGGTCACCTTCGTCCCCCGCGGCACGGTGACGACGAAGTCGGCCCGGCACTGCCAGCCGCAGTCGCCGTTGAGCTTCAGCGTCTCCCCGTCGACCTCGAACGCGTCGCCGTGCTTGATCAGCCAGTACGACCGCTTCTCCTGGACCGTCGTCTTGTCCACGTCGGCGACCTTGATGGTGACGTCGGCGTTCGGCGAGTCCAGCCGGACGACGGAGATCTTGTCGGTCACCTCGTGCGTGGTGTTCGAGTCCTTGTCGCCGAACGTCCACACCGCCATCCCAGCCCCCGCTACCAACAGCAGCGCGCCTACCTGCCCGACCGTAGCCATTGCCATCCACCTCTGCTCGTCCCCACCTGGTGGCTCGACAGTAGGCCGGTACGATGAGCCGCCGGATCAGGCAGAACCCCCAGACCAGCCCTGACGCCAAGCTCAGGGACGGCCCCCCTCAGGACCGGTACTCACCCCGGCTCACGGCGGCCGGAAGGTCCTCCGACAGCGCGCCGAAGAAGGTCCGTGCCCACAGGTCGTCGCCGTGCCAGTACGGTCCGTCGTCCCCCGGCAACGAGGCCGGCGCCTTGCCGCTCTTCAACGCCCGCCGGCAGTCCGCGCACAACGGCAGCGCCAGCGTCGCGCCATCCGAGTCCACCTGCGTCGGTCGCCCGGATGCCCTGCCATGCAAGGGATTGAAGGCACACAGCGGCTGTACTACGGCAGGCTTGCGCCCAGCCGCAAGAGCCTTCGCCACGTCATACTCGCGTCGCCCCTGATCCAGCAGCACCATCGCGCCGACCACATCGACCAGGTCGCGCGAGGCGTCGAGCACTCGCCCGGCCGCGTCGTGGCAGTCCAGGGCGACCTGCTGATGCCGCAACCCCGCACCCTCCACCGTCGGCAAGGCGGCGAGGTCCGACCCGAGCTTGGTGAGCTCCGCCGTCGTCTCGGCGGTCAACCGCCGCCGACGCTCTGCGGCCACGGTCGCGGCGACGTGTGGCGGAATGCTGAACGCCTTCTCCTTGCGAGGAGCCAGCGCCTTCGCCGGAGCGGGACCGCCGCGGCGCCGGAGTCCGATGAAGAGTCCGAGGGCGATCATGAGCACGACTACGCCCGCGATGATGCCCAGGGCAATCGTCCCGCCCTTGCCGTCATCGTCGTCATCAGCAGGAGCCGCGCTGCCGCCGGACGTCGTCCGCGTCGGCTGAGGCAGCGCAGGACCGGCCAGCAACTCGTAGAAGCGAGTCAGTACCTCGGTAGGCCCGGCGTCATAGCCCGTGTCGTCGAGCGCACGCTGGCGGGCCGGGTTGAGCTTGTCCTCATCGAGTTGCGGGAGGTCCTTCGGCTCGTACCAGGGAAAGCGCCCGCCACCATCGACCACGACGTACAGGCCTGGTTTGCGCAGCGCGTCGGCGACGAGCGTGATGACGTTCGACTCCTTGCCCTGGAACGCATCACTCGGGGTCAACGGCAGGATGATCGTGTAGACCGGATAACCGAGCGCCTTGGCCTTCGCCCGTACTCCGGTCCGCATGGCCTCCGGCAGCGCCGGGGCGTAGGCCGGGTCGATGTAGAGCGGGTCCCTGGTCAGCGCTGTCGCGATCTCCTTCGCCCGCTCGGCCGGTGTCTGGCTGACCACCGCTGTGGCCGGCAACGGCGCCGCTGCCAGCAGTAGGACGAGCAGAACCACAAGGCGCTTCACAGCCGACCTCCACGTCGATGGGCGACCATCGCCGCCAGTCCTAGTACGGGCAGGGCGAGGAGCGCCCCGCCCAGTAGCCCGAGCGTCAAGCCGCCCAGACTGTTACCGATCGCCGACTTCACGGTGAAGCGGTCCTCGCTGTAGCTCCGCTTCGGCTCGACGGGCAATGCGGCGGTTCTGGCCGGGTCCTTGTCGTACCGGTCGTTGAACCGGACCGAGTCCAGGTAGTCGCCGACCTGCCCGGCAACACTCTCGTCCTTGGTCGCGTACGTCGTCCCGTAGGTACTCGCCGCGACCAGGTGAGCCGCGCCGACCACCGTGTAGCCGTCCACGACCAGGTAGAGCCCTGGCTTCCCGTTGCTCACCGCGAGCCAGCCTGCGAGCCGTACGGTGTCGCCCTTCTCCTGGAACCAGGTCCCGGTCGGCAGTAGGGCGACATACACCGGCACCTGCGCGGAGGAGACCCGTTCGACGACCCCTGTGGTGTCCACCGAGCTGTAGAGCGGATCGACGTACAGGGGAGTGCTCTTCCAGGCAGCGACCGCTGCAGTCACTCTCGGGTCGGTAGGGACCTCGGCAGCGGCCGCAGGCAGCGCGAACAGGTACAGGCAGGCCAGTACCAACAGCCCGAGGCGCTTCACCTGTCGCCCCGGCTGACGCGCTCGGTGAGGTCGTCCTCGAGGGCACCGAAGCCGGTGGCCACCAGTGGTTGCTCCTTCGGGTTCAGGGTCCAGTAGGGCACGGCCTTGTGGTCCAGCCGGAGCAGACCGGACTTCTTCCACACCAGGAACCCCCGCGGAGTCTCGCCACGCTCCAATACCTTCGCGCAGCTCGTGCAGGCCGGTACTTCGGTTTCGTCGGACCAGGCCGCTTGGACGGTTCCCGGCTCGTGCAGTGGGTTGAAGAAGCACGGTGGGCGGACTCCGGCGCCACTTGCCGCTTCGTGCGCCTGCCGGGCCAGTACGAAGGCTCCGGCGGGCGCGGTGAGGTCGTCGGACTCGTCAGCACGCAACGTACGGGCTGCGGCCAGCCGTGCCTTGGCATCGTCGCGCCGGTCCAGAACCTCGGAGGAGACGTCGGTCCGGGAGATCTGCGTCTCGAGGCGCTTGAGGGTCTTGCCCGCCTTGACGATCCAGCGGTCGGCCTTGCCGCGGACGGACCAGATGTTGACCGGACCGGTGAGGCCGCTCTGGGTGCCACGCTTCCGCGGCGCCGACCGCCGGTCGCGGCGCCGCAGGGTCAGCACGATGACGAGGACGAAGCCGAGTACGCCACCGACGCCCATCCCGATGAACGCGGCGCGATCACCCTTGTCCGTCGCGGAGAGCCCGTTGTCGTACCGGCGCTCAGGCGTCAGGTCCCCCGCCGGTACTGCGGGCAGCGCGCGGCCGTCGTACGCCGTGGCGGCCTGCTGGATCGTCCGGACGATGCGCGGAGCGGGCCGGTCGGTGACGATCTTGTTGTCCTGCTGGTCATCGAGCTGTACGCGGGTGAGGTTGCGCCCCTTGAGGCCACCTGGCCGGATCAGTGTCTCGGTGCCGGCCCAGTAGTCGTCCGAGACGGTCCAGACCAGGTAGAGGCCGGGCTGCCCGACGCGTGCCTGCAGCAGGGTGGGCAGGTCGAGGTCGCGCGTGGCCGGCGTACGGGGCAGCAGTGCGACGTAGACGGGGAAGGGGACCGTGCCGGCGGCCGCGCGGATCCGGTCCAGCTCGGACTTGGGGAAGGCGGGCCGCAAGGCGTCGTACACGAAGATGCGGTCGGCCTTCCAGCCGGCGGCGATCTGGTCGGGGAGCTCGGGGGCGGCTGCGGCCGCTGGGGACGGGGCGAGGAACGCGAGGACGGCAAGAAGCACGCCGAGGCGGGGGATTCGGGCGGACATCGCGCTCAGCCTACGACGGGTCGAGTGGTCCACCTCTGCACTGACGCGGCTGTGGGCATACCGGTTCCGGAATAGCCGCAGCCCTGGCTCGGACAGGGGAGACCGGGCCAGGGTTGCGGTACCGCAGGGCGAAACTCTTCCGTGGATCGAAAGCCCTGGGCAGGGCAGATCACCGGGCAGCGAGGGGCAGAAGGGCGACCCGCCGGACGGGAGGGGGTTACCGTCCGGGGGGTCGCCCTTCGGATCAGAAGGCCGACTCGGGCAGGTCCATCACGTCGAGGTCGGTCAGTTCGGCCTTGATCCGCTCGGCGCGGACGGTCGGCATCGTGGAGCGGACGAACCACTGCGCGGCGGCCAGCTTGCCGGTGTAGAAGTCCTGGTCGGCCGGGGACAGTTCGCCGCCGAGCTTGTCCAGCGCGACCTCGGCCTGCCGCAGCATCAGCCAGGAGCAGACGACGTCACCGAGCACGTAGAGCAGCCGCGAGGTGTTCAGGCCGACCTTGTAGATGTTGCGCGGGTCGCCGTTCTCGGCCTGCGGGTTGCTCGACATCAGCGCCTGGCCCATCACGCCGAGGATCTTCTGGGTGTCCTCGAGGCCCTTGGCGAGCAGCCCGCGCTCTTCCTTCAGCCGGCCGTTGCCCGCCTCGGAGGCGACGAACGCCTGGATCTGCTCGGACAGGTGGCCGAGTGCCTGGCCCTGGTCCTTGATGATCTTGCGGAAGAACAGGTCCTGGCCCTGGATCGCGGTGGTGCCCTCGTACAGGGTGTCGATCTTGGCGTCGCGGACGTACTGCTCGATCGGGTAGTCCTGCAGGAAGCCGGAGCCACCGAAGGTCTGCAGGGACTCGGTGCCGAGCAGCGTCCACGACTTCTCCGAGCCGTAGCCCTTCACCAGCGGCAGCAGCAGGTCGTTGACCCGCTCGGCCTCGAGGTCGTGCTCACCGGCGTACCGGGCCTTCTCCGCGCGGTCCTGGTAGGTGGCGGTGAAGAGCACCAGCGCGCGCAGGGCCTCGGAGTACGCCTTCTGGGTGAGCAGTGAGCGCCGTACGTCGGGGTGGTGCGTGATCGTCACGCGGGGCGCGTCCTTGGCCGGGTTGGTCAGGTCTGCGCCCTGCACCCGGGCCTTGGCGTACTCGAGTGCGTTCAGGTAGCCCGTCGAGAGGGTGGCGATCGCCTTGGTGCCGACCATCATCCGGGCGTACTCGATCACCTGGAACATCTGTGCGATGCCGTCGTGCACCTCGCCGAGCAGGTAGCCCTTCGCCGGGGTGTTCTCGCCGAAGGTGATCTCGCAGGTGGTGGAGACCTTGATGCCCATCTTCTTCTCGACGTTCGTGACGAAGGCGCCGTTGCGCTCACCGGTCAGCTCGCCGGTCTCCAGGTCGAAGTCGTACTTCGGCACGATGAAGAGGCTGAGCCCCTTGGTGCCCGGGCCGCCGACACCTTCGATGCCCTGCGGCCGCGCGAGCACCAGGTGCACGATGTTCTCGGTCATGTCGTGCTCGCCCGAGGTGATGAAGCGCTTGACGCCCTCGATGTGCCAGCTGCCGTCGTCCTGCAGGGTGGCCTTGGTACGACCCGCGCCGACGTCGGAGCCGGCGTCCGGCTCGGTCAGCACCATGGTCGCGCCCCATCCGCGGTCGATCATGATCTGGGCGATCTTCCTGTCCCGCTCGGTGCCGTTGCGCCACAGCACGTGGGCGAAGTTCGGTCCGGCGGCGTAGATGTGCACGGCCGGGTTGGCGCCCAGCACCATCTCGGCGGCGGCCCAGCGCAGCGAGGGCGGCGTCGGCTGGCCACCGAGCTCCGGCGGCAGCTCGAGCTTCCACCACTCGGCGTCCATGTAGGCGTGGTAGCTCTTCTTGAACGACTCCGGCATCCGCACCTCGTGGGTGGCCGGGTCGAAGACCGGCGGATTGCGGTCGGCGTCCTCGAAGGACCCGGCCAGCTCGTTCTTGGCGAGCCGGTCGATCTCCGACAGCACCTCCCGGGCGGTGTCGACGTCCATCTCGGCGTACGGGCCCTGACCGAGCACCTCACCGCGCCCGAGCACCTCGAGCAGATTGAACTCGATGTCCCGCAGATTCGACTTGTAGTGGCTCACAGGGTTCCCCTACCTCTAGCTAATACTCACGAGTAACTTAAGTATATACCGGCCAGTAATGAACGCAAAGCAGATTGACTGTGAGCCATGCCGACGACGCTGATCTACGAGACGCACGCCACCACGCTGGACAACGAGCAGGGCATCGCCACTGGCTGGTTGCCGGGGGAGCTGTCCGCAGCGGGCCGTCAGGAAGCGGTCGAGCTGGGCATGCGGCGGCAGGGAGTCGATGTGGTGTTCAGCTCCGACCTGCGCCGTGCGGTGCAGACAGTCGAGCTTGCCGGGCTCGAGGCGCCGCACTTCGTCGACTGGAGGTTGCGGGAGTGCAACTACGGCGAGCTCAACGGGCGGCCGCGGCCGGAGCTGGAGCCAAGGCGGGACCGGGTGGATACGCCGTTCCCTGGTGGGCAGAGCTATCGCGAGGTCGTTGAGTCCACCAGGTCGTTCCTGACCGACATCAGGCGCCTGTACGACGGGGCCCAGGTGCTGCTGGTCGCGCACTCGGCCAACAGGTGGGCGTTGCAGCACCTGTTGGCCGAGGAGTCGCTGGAGGAGTTGGTGGCCGCGCCGTTCGACTGGCAGCCGGGGTGGATCTACGGGGTATAAACGGTGTTGCTGCCGTAGAGCTTCTGGGTGATGGCGGACAGGTAGGTGGCGGTGTTGGACTCGGTGAGGTTGTACGTCAGGAAGACGCCGTAGCCCTCGGAGACCGTGCGCTGGGCCAGGCTGACGGCGGTGCTCTGGCTGGTGGCCGTGTAGGAGATGGCTGCGGGGGAGAGCTTGGACTTGGAGCTCGGACCGCTCGGGACGCCCCAGGTGCCGTAGTACGGGTTCCAGGCGTAGTTGAAGGTCTCCCGGATGCTCTGGTCGCCGCTCACCAGCCGGTCGGAGGCCGGGCCGATGTCGTACAGGGTGATGAGCTTGTTCGGCAGCTTGGCGCGCAGTGCCTGGACGAGCCAGATGAACGAGTTCGCGTTCGGCTGGCCGGTGCCGTTGTTGCCGTACTCGACGTACTCGTCGTCGAAGTCGATCCCGTCCAGGCCGTAGCGGTTGACCGCGTCGGCCAGCTCCTGCGCGAACGCCTCGGCGGCAGCTTTGGTCGGGAAGTTCGCGAACCCGGCGCCCTGGTGGTTGCCGAGGATCGAGAGCAGGACCTTGATGCCCTTCTGCTGCAGCGGGCGGACCTGGGTGGCGACGTTGTTCAGCACGTTCGTCACCTGCGGGTTGAAGAACAGGTACGCCTTCTTGGTGGTCGTGTTGTAGTTGATGTTCGCCGCGAAGATCACCGCGACGTCGATCACCTGCGCGCCGCCGTTCGCGAGCTTGTACTTGCCGGCGCTCAGCATGCTGTGGTCGTTCACTTCGATGTAGGCGACCGTGACCGGGCCGGTCTTGGCCGCGGCCCGGCACTCACCGGCCGCGGCGGCCTCGGCGGGCAGTGCCGCGCCGGTCGCGACGACGGCGGACGTCGCCGCGAGACCGGACAAGAGGGTTCGTCTACTGATGTTCGCTGGACTCATCGATCAGCTCCTGGTGGAGGGCGGGCGGGTGATCGCTAAACCGGTATAGCGGATCGATCCTCAACCGGAGCGGACGTTGTGTCAAGGCGTTGCTGCGGACAGTGACTGGCTGTCAGCGCAGCCAGACGACGTGCGTGCCGGTACCGAGGGTGACCCGCACCGAGGGCTTCGAGCCGGCCGGGACGAGGAGTGCGTTCTTGCGGGGCGCACTCCACGTGCCCGTGCCGAAGCGGTAGGACAGGTCGGCGTCCTTGGCCGCGACGGCCCAGCCCTGGTTGCCCGGCAGCTTGATCTTGACCGGCAGCGGCGCCTTCGGGTCCGGTACGCCGCCCTGCACGATGGTCGCCTGCTTGCCCTTCGGGATGACCACCGCGTAGACGTGGGTCGGATCGGGATCGAGCTGGAGCTCGCTCAGCAGCACCGTCGAGCCGTTCGGGGTGAGGCCGTAGCCGACCCAGGCCGGAAGGTAGGTGCCCTGGGTGCCCGGATCGCTCCCACCCACGAGGGCCAGGACGAAGTTGTCGTTCGCACTCGCGGCCAGGGCGTCGGCGCCGTCCGTCATCGGCCAGGCGACCTCCTTGACCGAACCATCGGCCTGCTTGTCCCCGGTCCAGAGCCGCTTGTCGAAGTCCTCGGTGCTCGTTGCCGGCGGGAGGCCGTTGACGACCTGGTAGTTCACTTTGTCGTCCGGCGGCATCAGGCTGACCTGGAGGGCGTATGGGTCGGTACCGAGCGGGACCTTCACCACGCTGACGCCGTCCGCGAACCTCAGTGGCGCAAACTTCTGGATGCTGCCGCCGACCTTGGTGTACTCGCGTTTGTAGGCCCAGCCCATGTCCTTGCCCAGGTCGATCACCACCATCGCCTGCTGCTGCTTGGACGGGCCGGTCACGAACGCCGCGTCGAGCGAGGGGCCGGGAGTGGGGTAGCTGCCGGTGATGTAGACGGTCTTCCCGGCGGCGTCCGTACCGACGTACCCGACCAGCGTGTGGATGCCTTCCCGGTCGATCTGCATGTTGCCGTGCTCGTGCAGGAAGGAGTTCTGGACGATGATCGCTGCCTTGCCGGCCGGCGTGTTGCCGGCCCAGTAGACCTTCGACCCGCCGCGCAGATCGTCGTAGATGCCGCGTTCCTTCTCGTAGGTCTTCATCCGGCCCTGCTCCCAGGCGGCGACCGCCTCGGCGAGGAAGGTCTTGTCGCCGGCCAGGTCGCCGCGGGTCTTGCCCTTCATCATGAAGCCGTACGGGTCGCCGCTGCCGATGCCGCCGGAGTCGCTGATGTTCGGGTGGGCGGGGGCCGGCGTCGGGAGGTACTGGATCACGGTGCTCGCGCCGGCGATGGCGACCAGGGTCAACCCGGCCGCGATCACAGCGGTCAGCCGGCGACGGCGCAGGCGGGAGGTGCCGCCCTTGCGGACCCGATGGACGAGGTCGGAGGGTGCGTCGATGTGGTCGACCGCCGCGGTCAGCCGGTGCTTGAGTTCGGTGTCGGTCATCGCAGTCCTTCCAGAATCGCCGGCCCGGTGATGAGGCGGAGTTTGTCGAGGGCTCTCGAGGCCTGGCTCTTGACCGTGCCGACCGAGCAGCCGAGCGCCTCGGCGGTCTGGGCCTCGGTGAGGTCCTCGTAGTACCGGAGCACGATCACGGCTCGCATCCGGGGCGGCAGCTCCTGCAGCGCCGTCACCAGCTGGTCGCGAGTGACGATGTCGTCGGCACGGTCAGGGCTCGGTTGATCGGTGTGTTCGGCGACCAGTGACTCGGGCCGGCGGCCCTTGCGTCGCCAGCGGTTCGCGACCAGGTTGGTCAGGGTCTTGCGGGCGTACGGCTCCGCGGCGGTATGGATCCAGCGCCAGCGCACGTAGACGCGCTCGTAGACCTCCTGGACGAGATCCTCCGCGGCCGGACGGTCGCCGGTGAGCAGTACTGCGGTGCGCAGCAACCTCGTCGAGGTCCCCCGCACGAAGTCGTCGAAGTCGTCGCCCCGGGTGACCATTCGACCCCCTTCTGTTCTGGTTACCGGTAATGACACCGGCCCGATGGGGAAGGTTGCTTGGAGACGGCTACCGAAGGAGAGCGATGAGTACTGCAGCTGGTACGAGTATCGACACCCGCCGGGCCAGGCGGTCGCTGGTCGCGGGGACGGTCGGGAACTTCGTCGAGTGGTACGAGTTCGGCGCGTACGGGTTCTTCGCGACGGTGATCGCGGCGAACTTCTTCAGCAGTACCTCGACCAGCGATGCCGAGAGCCTGATCAAGACGTATGCCTCGTTCGCGCTGGCGTTCTTCTTCCGGCCGATCGGGGCCGCTGTTTTCGGGCGGGTCGGTGACCGGATCGGGCGGCGGCCGACGCTGATCCTGGTGCTGCTGCTGATGACCGGATCGACCACGCTGATCGGCGTGCTGCCGACGTACGCGACTGTCGGGGCGGCGGCGCCGTGGCTGCTGACGCTGGTGCGGGCGCTGCAGGGGTTGTCGGCGGGTGGTGAGTTCGGCGGAGCGGTGTCGATCATGACCGAGTTCGCGCCCCGGACCAAGCGCGGGCTGTACGGCGCGTGGCAGTCGCTGACCGTCGCGCTCGGCCTGCTCGTGGGAGCGGGGCTTGCGGCGGTGCTGGCGACCGTACTGAGCAAGGAGGCGCTGAACGACTGGGGCTGGCGGGTGCCGTTCCTGCTCGCGCTGCCGCTCGGGCTGGTCGCGCTGTGGTTGCGGCTCCGGCTCGACGAGACGCCTAGCTTTGCGAAGGCCCAGGCTCGCGGGGATGCAGCGCCGCCCGCGGACCGGGTGGAGGTGGCGAAGGCGATCGCGCTCGGCATCGGGAGGCTGATGGGCTGGTCTGCGGCCGGGTACACGTTCTTGGTGGTGATGCCGTCCTACCTGCAGGCGACGTTGCATGCGAGCTTCCAGCAGGCGCTGGTCGCGACCGTGCTGGCCAATCTGGGGTTCGCGGTCTCGATCATGCCGGCGGGCTGGCTGAGTGACCGGATCGGGCGACGGCCGGTGATGGTGACCGGCGCGGCGCTGGTCGTAGTACTGGCGTTGCCGTTGATGAACCTGCTCCAGGATGTCGGGAGCTCGAATTCGGCCAAGGGGGCCGCGGTCTTCGCGGCGGGACTCGTCGTCGGGTTGATGGCTGGGCCGGGACCGGCCATGCTGGCAGAGATGTTCCCCACCAGAGCGCGGTACACCGGACTCGGACTCGCCTATTCGCTGTCGAACGCGGTCTTCTCAGGCTCGGCCGGCTTGATCATCACGGAGCTGATCAAGCGGACCAAGAACGTCGACATCCCGGCGTACTACGTGATCGCCACCTGCGCGGTCTCCGTGATCGCATTGCTGACTCTCCGCGGTGACGACCACAAACGCGAGTTGCGCGACTGATGCGGGTCATCGGCCTGATGTCCGGCACCTCGTACGACGCGATCGACGCCGCGGCGGCCGATCTGCGGATCGAGGACGGGCAGCTCGTACTCACCCCGCTGGGCCTGTTGAGCCAGCCGTATCCTGCTGCCTTGCGAGCGTCGCTGGCCGAATCATTGCCGCCAGCAACTACAACGCTCGAACAGGTCTGCCGGTTGGACACCGGGATCGGGCAGGCGTTCGCTTCCGTTGCCGTGCAGGCGGTCGAGCAGCTGTGTGGTGGGCAGGCCGACCTGATCGTTTCGCACGGGCAGACTGCCTTCCACTGGGTCGACGAGGGTTCTGTGCGTGGCACGCTGCAACTCGGGCAGCCCGCTTGGATCGCCGAGGCGACCGGTACCGCCGTCGTATCCGACCTGCGGACCCGCGACGTCGCCGCTGGCGGGCAGGGCGCGCCGCTGGTCAGCATCGTCGACGTCCTGTGGCTGCGCGGCCGCCCGGGTACGCCGGTCGCGCTCAACCTCGGCGGGATCGCCAACATCACCGTCGTCCCGGCTGTGGATGACCCGATCGCCTTCGACACCGGCCCGGCCAACGCGCTGATCGATGCGGTCGTGCGGGAGGTCACCGCCGGGGAGTTCGCCTTCGACGCCGACGGGGTGATGGCCGGGCGGGGGCAGATCCACCCGGAGCTGTTCGGCCGGCTGCTGGCCGAGCCGTACTACGCGCGTCCCGCGCCGAAGAGCACCGGCAAGGAGCTGTTCCACCTCGGCTACCTGGCTGAGGCGATGACCGGGCTTCCCCCGATCGAACCGGACGACCTGGTCGCCACGGTGACCGCATTGACGGCTCGGACGGTGGCGGACGCGGTACGCGCCTATGGCGGGACAGAGGTCATCGCGGCCGGGGGCGGGATCCGCAACCCGGTGCTGATGCATCTGCTGGCCGAGGAGCTTCGCGGGGTGCGGCTGCTGGCTACTGATGAGCTGGGGATGCCGTCGGCGGCCAAGGAGGCGTATGCGTTCGCAGTACTGGGCTTCCTGACGGTGAATGGGCTTGGTGGGACTGTGCCGAGCTGTACCGGGGCACGGCACACCAGCGTGCTTGGGTCGATTACGCCTGGGGCTGGGCCGCTGCCGGTGTCGCCGCGGCCGAAGTGGGCGCCAGTGGGGTTGCGCCTTGACCCGGGCGTCGTGTGACGATCCAGCGGTGATCAAGGCTCAGGAGATCGTCGTTGACGGGCGGCCGGCGCTGTTGACCGTGCCTACCGAGGGACCGGTCCGGTCCGGGGTTGTCGCGCTGCACGGGTCTAGTAGCTCGTCGTTCGAGCAGCCGATCTTCGAGCACCTGGCCTCGACGCTGGCGCCGCTGGGTGTTGCGGTTCTGGCCTTCGAGCGGGCGCCGTGGCCGTATGACGACGTGGACATCCCGTTCGGCGTGCAGACCGAGGGTGCTGTTGCCGCGTATCAGGAGTTGAAGGCGCATTACGACGTACCGGTCGGGTTCTGGGGGGTCAGCCAGGGGACGTGGGTCGCGGCGCTGGCTGCCCAGCAGTTGCCGGACACGGCGTTCCTGCTGCTGCTCGGGTGCGCAGGCGTGAGTCCTGCCGAGCAGATGCGGCATGCAACCGAGCTGTCGGTCCGGCGGGCCGGGTATGGAGACGGGGCCGTTGCCGGGGCGCTGGAGATCCGGGACGAGGTTGCTGAGCTACTGCGCGGCAAGGGGCGGGGTGAGGTCGCACGGGACTCGGCGGAGCGGGTGGCCGTGGATGAGCTGCTGCAGCGGCAGTCGGGTGAGCCGTGGTTCGACTTGGCCGGGATCCCGGTGGATCTGGGTGACGAGTTGCCGGTGTGGCATGAGATCGACTTCGCGTCCGAGCCGCTCTACGCGACAGTGAAGTGCCCAGTGCTGCTGATACACGGCGAGGACGAGGCCAACCTGCCGGTACCGGAGACGCTGGAGGTCTGGCGCCGGGCCGCGGCTGCATCGGGCAACACCCGAGTGGAGAGCGTGCGGATCCCAGGGGTCGGTCACTGGCCGGGTACGCCGGATCGCTCGGTGGAAGGGATCAGCGAGGACTACAGCGCGATCCTGCGCGACTGGTTCACTCGTTGACCCAGGCAAGGATCAGCTGCGCGGACTCCTCGGGCGTGCCGTCACCCGGTACCGACCGGGGAACCAGCTTGCGCAGCTCAGCGGCGTCCTCGAGCGCGTCGGTGATCTGCTCCTCCGGCCAGCCGCGCTCGGCCAGCCGCTTGCGGCGGATTGCGTCGGGGCAGTCGAGGTGCAGCCAGCGGCCCTCGGGCAGCTCGGTCGGGACTCCCGGGGTGAGCAGCAGCACCGGCGTACCGGAGCGGCGGACGAGCTCGGTGATGCGCAGCCACAACGCGTTGTACGCGGGCCATTTCTGTTCGGCGGACTTGTCGGCGATGAGGATCCCGAGCACTCGGCCCTCGTGGTCGAGCAACTCGTCCATGTCCATCACGACGAGCTGCTTCGAGCGCAGCCGCAGCAGCTCCGGGACCACGGTCGACTTGCCCGCGCCAGGCGCGCCGGTCACCACGAACAACCTCGTCACGCCACCATTTTCACCTCCCTCGTCAAGCCTCGGCAGGTTGACCTTCAGGTTGGTCGAAGACCCAGGATCGGCGGCATGACAGACGAGCTGCTGACGATCAGCGCCTTCGCCCGCCAGGTCGGGCTGACCCCGAGCGCGCTGCGCTTCTACGACGACTGCGGGCTGCTCCGCCCGGCCTCCGTGGACGAGCAGAACGGGTACCGGTACTACGCCCCGTCACAGGAGCCACGGGCTGCTTTGCTCCGCGATCTGCGCGAGATCGACCTGCCGCTGGCGGAGGTACGGGTGGTGCTGGACGAGGGGGCGGCGGAAGGGGTAGCCGTCGTACAGGCGCATCTCAAGACGGTGGAGGGGAAGGCGGAGGCGGCTCGGCGGGCTACTGCGCGGATCCTCGCGTCGCTGCCGGCCGTGCCGTATGAGTGCGCGGTGACGTTGGGTGGGGCCGAGTTGGCTTCGGCGATCAGGCAGGTGGCTGCTGCGGCCTCAGAGTCGGATGAGATCCCTGCGCTCGCTTGTGTCTTCCTGGAGCTTGGTGAGGACGAGGTGGCGGTAGTGGCGACCGACCGCTACCGGTTGTCGGTTCGGAAGCTGCAGCCGCTCGGGTTCGCCGGGTACCCGCGCAACTTGCTGGTCCGGGCGTCCGAGCTGACTGCCCTGGCCAAGTGGGTCGGTGCTGCGGTCGAGGTACGGCTGGAGACGGGGCCGGGCGGTACCGCGCTTGTGGTCGACGGCGAGTCCCGGGTGGTACCGGTGGTGGACGAGGAGTTCCCGGCGTACCAGTCGATCCTCGACGGGCTCACTCCGCCCGCGTGCCGGGTGGTTGTGGACCGGCAGCAGTTCCTCGCGGTGCTGACCGGTGAGACGGTTGCCCTCGACATCGACTCGGGCAAGGTCGCCGTGACGGCGGTGGAGCCGGTCGGCTATGCGCGCGGCGAGCTGCTCGGAGTACTGGAAGGCATTGGGTCGGGGGCTGTGCAGCTCGGCTTCTCCGCCTCGCTGCTGGCGGCCGCGCTGAGCGTCAGCGTTGGGCCGGACGTCCTGTTGGAGCTGTCTGCCGTGGACCGGCCGGTAGTAGTCCGCTCGGCCGACCAGGGGACGTTCACCACGCTGGTGATGCCGACCCGCCTCGACGGGTGACCCGGGCCTTCTACGGCTGGCTGGCAGGCGCAACACTCTCGACCTTCGGAGACGCGACGCTGTTCTTCGCCCTGGGCTGGGCAGCGTCGGCCTTCGGCCCGCACGTCACCGGGCTGGTCTTGACCGGCTTCACCCTGCCCAGAGCCGTACTACTCCTCGCCGGCGGCGTCCTAGGCGACCGCTGGGGCCCACGCCGCGTACTGCTCACCTGCTACTTCCTACTAGCCGCCCTGACTCTCCTACTCGCCGCAGCCTTCCACCTGACCGGTACGACGGCCACGCTGCTCCTACTGACAGCCGCCGTCATCGGCACAGTCGACGCCTTCGCCCTACCCGCAGCGGGCGCCTTCCCGCGCCTCTTCGCCGACGATGCAAAGTTGCCCAAGGCGATGGCCCTGCGCACCTCAACCCAACAGGTCGTCACCCTGGCCGCCGGCCCACTCGGCGGCGTCCTGGTCGCCGCCGCCGGCCTGGTCGGCGCCCTGGTGATCGACGGCCTGACCTTCCTGATCGCCTTCGCCTGCCTGCTGGCCATCAGGCCTCCACTGACGAGCGACACGACTCCCGGCGAGTCAGTGATGAAGGATGCCCTCGATGGCATCCGCCTCGCCTGGTCCGAGCCGGTACTGCGGGCGCTGCTGCTGACTGTCGGCCTGACAGCCGCCTTCGTGCTGCCAGTGACGTCACTCTGCGTCCCACTCCTCGCCCGCTCGCAGGGCTGGCCGGCGTCGCAGGCCGGGCTGATCGTCGGGGCGACAGTCGTCGGCAGCCTGCTCGTCACGCTGGTCGTCGCCCGGCTCGGTGGGTTCGCCTTGCCCGGTACTGCGGCTGCACTCGGATGCCTGGTGGCCGCGGGAGGCATCACCGGTCTAGCCCTGTCGTCAGTCGGCTACGCGGCGGTGTTGTCCGGGTTCGTCCAAGGGGTCGGGGTAGGCCTCTTCACGTCGCACCTCGCACCGCTGTTCGTCGCCAGTACGCCGCGCTCCCACCTCACCCGGTTGCAGTCGCTGCTCTCCCTGGCCCAGACCCTCCCACTGATCGCGTCCATGAACCTGCTGGGCGGCCTGGCGACGGCCGGTCCGCGTCTCGCAGTACTCACTTGCGCGGCCGGTACCACCGTCGCAGCCGCCACCCTGCTGAGCGTACGAAGCGTCCGTCGAGCAGTAGTAGGAGTACCTTGAGACATCGGAGCCAGCGGCGCCTCAAGGTCGAGCGCGCCTTTGAACCTCCGGTGTGACGAGGCGATGTACATGTCGTTACCCCTGTTCCTGCCGTCCGCTCAGCTCACGCCATCCGCCCAGGGCCCCGCTGAGCCGCTGCGGCTCCGGCCATCCGACATCACGCTCGGCGTCATCTTCGCCGAGCTGAACGCCGCCCGGTCGGCGAACCAGCTCGAGCGTGGCGCGCCGCGGATCGGCGCGGTCGGCGGCCCGCGCGCCGACCGCCTGCTGCAGAGCCTGGAGGCCTGCGCGGCAGCCCTGGGCGAGCGCAACCTGCCGATCCCACCGTCGATCCGCGACGAGCTACGCCTCCGCCGAGCCCTCTACACTCCCCGCGGCCGGAACTAGCCGGTACTAGACCAAGGCGGCTGCCTTGGCGTCGGCGGACGTCCGCGGACGGCGGTAGACGTAGTGGGTGACGATTGCCGCGATCACCCAGACCGCGGCCAGGGCGGCCATCGAGAACTCGTCGCCGTTCTCTTCGTCGAAGAGCGCGAACAGACAGAGGTTCACCGCCGCATGCCCAGCGGTGGCGATCGCCAGGTTGGCGCCACGGGCTGCTTGCAGGAGTGCCCCCATCACGACCGACAGGCCGACCGTCATGACGACGAACAGGCCCACGTAGACCGGGCCGTGCTCGAAGCCGCCGATGTGCCAGAAGCCCCACAGCAGGCCGACGATCAGCGACGAACGTAGTACCGAAAATCGGGTCTGCAGGTACGGCTGGAGGTAGGCGCGCCAGCCCAGCTCCTCGCCCGCGGCGCCTACGACCATCGTCAGGACCATGGCCCAGACCGGGAAGGGCAGGCCGCCGCTCCACCAGCTGTGTCCGGTGGCCGCGTGGATGGCGATCGAGCCGGCCATCGCCGCCAGCACGATGCCGACCATGACTGCAGACCGCCCGGCGACCTCCGCGGCCGGGGTGAAGCGCACCAGCACCCTGGTACTGCGCCTGAAGAGCAGGAACATCACCCCGACCGCCAGGGCCGGCGCGAACTGCACCAGCTGGATCAGGTCGGGATCTGGGCCGACTGCCGACTGCAGCGCGTCGAGGCCGCCCGAGAAGACCATGGTGGTCAGGTAGAACACCAGTATTCGCAGGAACATCCGTCTACTCCGTCGTGTAGGGCGAGAGCAGCAGATCGAGCTGGTCCCGCAGGAAGTCGGTGAGGGAACCCCAGCCGGTCACGGCCCACACCTGCAGGGCGCCGTTGAAACAGACCAGGGTGAGCCGGGCCAGCGCGGCGGTGTCGACGTCCGGCTTGAGTTCGCCGGCCTCCTGGGCCGCCGTCAGCAGCCGGGCTGAGCTGTCGACGATGGCGTCCGTGTAGGCCAGCGCATGGGTCCGGAACTCCGGGTCGGCGACATCCAACTGGACGAAGCCGAGCCCGTTGCCGAGCTCCTCGCGGTGCTTGATGTGCGCCACGCTCGACAGCGCGAAGTCGCGCAGGGTGGCCAGCGGAGAGGTGTTCCTCGCCTCTGCCTCCGCGACCGCCCGGAGCACCATCAACGGCGACCGGGCCGCCGAGGCGAGCAGCAGCCCGCGCTTCGACCCGAACCGCTGCATCAGGGTGGGCGGCGCGAGCCCGATCCGGGCTCCGACCGCTGCCAGCGTGAGCCCGGTCGGGCCCAGTTCGGCCAGCACCTGGCGGGTCGCGTCCAGGATCGCGTCGTCGCTGATCAGCCGGGGTCTGGCCATGGGAGCTCCCTCCGAGGAGTTAGCGAATGGGCATTCACTAACTCCCGGAACAGTAACAGATCGCTGTCGGAGCAGTTATCGGATTACGGCCGGCCCTCCGTCCAGGGCCGAATTGTCGTTCCAACGGGGAGTGTTTTCATGCGTTTCGCCCGTATCGCCTCCGGCTTGGTGCTGGCTGTGGTGGGACTGGTGGTCACGGCGGTGGGAGGCGCCGCCGCGTTCTGGCTGGTCGGTCCTGACAACACCGTCGACACCGGCGAGCAGTCGCTGGTGAGCAAGGGGCTCGCGGTGATGACCGCGCCCGACCTGATCGACCGGCACGGCCCGACGCTGCACCTCACCGCAGCGGCGGCCGAGCCGGTCTTCGTCGGGATCGGGCAGGACATCGACGTGGCCAGCTACCTCGGCCGTTCGCAGTACACGCGGCTGATCCGGTTCGAGCTGCCCTCGTCGTTCGACAGCCAGGAGATGACCGGCAAGGTCGCACCGCTGGCCGCGCCGGCCGGGCTCGACTGGTGGACGGTCAAGGCGAGCGGCGAGGGCAAGCAGTCACTCGCCTGGCCGATCGTCGACGGCCGGTACGACGTGGTCGTGATGAATGCCGACGGATCGCCGGACGTCGACGCGAGGGTGACCTTCGGCGTCGAGATCGACGGCCTGTTCGGCAGCTGCCTGATGGTGTTCGGCGGCGGGTTGCTGTTGACGTTCATCGGCCTGCTGCTGATGTTCGTCCGGCGCCGTCGGCAACCGCTTCCGCCGGTCCCGGTCGTCAAACCGCTGAACCTCCAGCCCGTGATGCCCTACACCCCGCCGAAGGCGTCGTCCCAGCCCAGTTCGGTGCGCCGGGCGGTCGGGGTCGCGTCGGTGGTGTTGCTCACGGCAACCGGTTGCACGGCGATACCGCCGAAGAACGTCAGCCAGGAAGTGACCACCAAGCCTGCCGTCACCTTGGCCGACGGCCAGGCGGTCCTCGACCGGTACGCCGAGGTCCGGGCCCGGGTGAACCAGACCTATGACGCCAAGCTGGACGAGACGATCGAGGCCGGTGCGCGGCTGCGGCAGTCCCGCGCGGCCGCCTTCATCGGCCGCAAGCTCGATCCGGCCGGCAAGGACCCGGCGACGTCGGACAGCTTCGAGGACATCGAGATCGGCGCGCCCGAGTTCGCGGCGTACCCGATGCGCTTCGTCAGTACGGCGAAGCTGTCCACCGACCCGACGCGCGGACAACTCGGCGTGTGGGAGCGGGGAAACGCCGGTGCGCCGTGGCTGCTGACCCACGCCGTCTTCCCGCTCACCGCGGAGGACGTGCCACCGATGGACGGTCTGCGGATGCCGGACAAGGCGGACATGGCGAAGCTGCCGTTGCTGCCGCAAGCGGCCGGCGCCAACCTGGCGCAGTACCTGTCGGAGGGGCCGACCTCCAAGCAGGCAACGCGTTTCGCCACGTCGACCGACCTGACCCAGGTGCTCGCCAATCGCGCGAAGGACAAGCGGAGCCAGATCGCGAAGGACTACATCTCGACGGTCACCGACACGTTCCGCCCGGACGGCCAGCCGACCGTCTTCATCGCGTCGAACGGTGAGGCACTGGTGTTCCTCAACCTCACCGAGCAGTTCCTGCAGCAGGTCGAGCCCGGCAACTACGCCAACTGGACCAGCGGCGCGGTCTCGGCGTACAGCAAGAACGTCAAGTACTACCAAACTCTTCGTCAGGACTATCTCCATGAAGTTGCCTTGGTCATCCCACCCGCCGGCAAGACGCGCGTCCTTGCGATCCGCACCCAGGTCGTCGGCGGCGGGGGGAGCTGAGATGCGTTATCTGGCCAAGCAATTGGCTGTCGGCGCGCTGCGGCGTGGCCGGTCGATCCAGCAGTTCCTGGGGCCCGCGACGGGTTTCGAACTGCCCGGCATCCGGTACGTCGAGATCCGGCCGGCCGGGAAGTACGAGCTGTATCTGTACTGCGCTGAGGACATCGGTCACGACCAGTTCTTCGATGTCGGCGAATTCCCGTCGCTGGAGCGGCGGGAGGAGGACGAGTTCGGGCGGTTGATCGCGCGGACCGACGAGCCCGAGGTCGCGCTGGACCTGGCGAAACGGCTGGTGGGCGCAGCCACGGACCGCTGGGCGAACGTCGGGCTGATGGAGGTGGAGTACGCCGACTACCTCGGCGCCGGCCGCCCGGCGGACGCTGCGCTGGACGGGTACCGGTGGCCGGTCGAGGCTGATCCGCCGAGCTTGGTCAGTGAAGGAATGTGGCGCTGATCGTCCGGCCGTAGGTCTGGTGGGTGTCGTAGGTCAGGCGGGTGCCGGTGGGGGTGTGGCGGAGTTCGACACCTGCGCCGCCGGTTTTGGTCAGCCAGCGGCCGAGGACCGTGACGGTGATGGTGGGGCGTCTCGTCGTGGGGTCTGAGATGGCGATGGTGGTGGTGCCGGACTGGCGTTGGGTCAGGAAGGATGCGGGGCCGTCGATCGTGTAGTTGAGGACCTGGTGGCGGCCGGGGGTGAAGGTGTTGGCGGCTGTGAGGTTCAGGGTGGGGTGGTGGATCGCCTGCAGGCGTGGGGTGTTGGAGAGCAGGTGGACGCGGCCGCGGTAGGAGCGCAGAGTGGCTTCGGTGGCGTGGGGGATGAGGGCGTAGGCGAGGGATGCGCGTCGCTGGGTCTGGTGGGTGAGGGTGAAGACCTGCTTGGTGACCTGGGTGTCTGGGTTGGCAGTGCGGATGGCGCGGCGGCTGCGGGTGACCTGCTCCAGGCCGACGGCGACAGGGGTTGGCTGGAGTAGGTAGTAGCCGAGTGCGGTGCCTGCGGTGGTGTTGGCGTAGCGGAGCCAGGTGAGGTCGGCTACGCCGGGGCCGGACCAGGGGCGGCCGTTGCGTAGTACGCCGGTCACTTGTACTGCGTCGGTTGGGGCAGCTATGCGGGCGTCGAGGGTTGTGGTGACAGCGCGGCCGACTGCGTCGCCGATGCCGGCAGCTAGGACGACGATCTCGTTGTCGAGCAGGAACCACGACTTGGTCGACTCTGCGTTGCGGTAGGTCACGAAGTCGGCCGGGAGCTGCATGCGGTCGGCATAGGCCTGGTCGCTCGACTGGACCCAGCCGGTGGCTCCATAGGCGCCCAGGGTGGCGCCACCGGAGTACTGGTTGGTGCCGACGGGGAAGTAGACGTACTTGTTCTGCAGCTCCGACGACGGGGTGAAGTCGGGTGGGCTGTCGTAGTACGCGGTCCCGTAGAGCTCTGGGACCGACTTGCGTTGCTCCACCGGCGCAGTGACGCCCGCTAGTTGGTACGGCGACACAGTGGTCAGGTAGTCGACGCCGTACGCCTGCGTCTGGTCCTGGCCGCTCAGGTACAGGTAGTAGGCGCCGTCGCCCTGGAACCACGGCATCAGGTTCTCGCCGCTCATGTACTCGTACTTGCTGATCCGGTCCGAGCTCCGGGCCAATGCGAACGCGTAGCCGGGCCGTCGATGCACGGTTCGGTCCATCGAGTTGAAGGCGACGGAACTTTCGGCCGGGTTGAGATCCTTTGGAGTGATGTTGCTATCAGCAACGATGTCGGCAAGGCGGGCGATGCTGACCGGGGAGACGAAGCTGTTCGGGTTGAGCGTCGGGCGGGCGGTGAACTTCACATAGCTGCGGAGCTCGGCGGCGTCGGCGATTGTCGCGTAGTCGGCCAGGTCGACGATCGCCTCGACGACGACCGCGACATCGTCGTACCCGGTCGCGGGTCGCGAGATCGCGCGACCCTTGACGATCTCCATCATCCAGCCCTCGAAGATCAGCGGCGCGAAGCCGTGTTCGACCCAGCCCTGGACGACCTTCACGAGTTCGTCGGTCGATGCGTAGGCGGTGCCGTCGAGAGTCTTCACGGTCTGGACGACGCGGCTGAGCAGGGCTTTGCCGTAGGAGCCGGTGTAGGCGACCGAGTCGTGCTGGATGAAGGAGCCGTCGGCGTAGTACCCGTCGGTGACGCCGTGCTGAAGGTGGTACGGATCGACTGTCGCGAACACGGTGAACTGGTCCTGCAGCGCCTTGCGGATCCGGGCGTCGTCGTCGAGCAGGGCGCCTTGCAGGATCCGGTTGGCGGTGATGTCGGCGAGGTTGGCGCCGGTGTGGAAGCGCGAGTCGAGGTCGACGTCGCCGTCCTTGCCATTGCGCAGGTAGGCGTCCATGGAGGCGACGTACGTCGTGATCAGGTCGGCGGGCGCGTCGAGGAGAGCGAGGGCCTTCCCGGCGTACCCCGAGATGCCGATCTCCCAGGTGAACCAGTTGCCGTAGTACCCCTTCGACTGGTCGCCGTAGTGGTTGGCATGCAGCCAGCGCAGCTTGTCGAGCACCCGCGCCTGTACTGCGGTGTTGCCCTGCAACTCCGACGCCGGGCCTGGTCGGCGGGTGGCGAGCGCGATCTCGTAGAGGTGCTGGAACGAGGCGCTCAGGTTCGGGTCGCTCGTGCCGAGGGGGAGGCCGGCGAAGAGTTCGCCGGGTTGGGCGCGGTCCAGGTTGGCCAGCCAGGTGCGGGCGGTCTGGTCGATGGCGTTGAGCTTGGCCCTGACCTCGGGGCGCGAGTTCGATTCCGGCGTACCGGTGAAGATGGCGATGGTGTTGGTCAGCAGCTTCGGTGCTTCTGAGTCCGTGCTCGCCGCGCCGGCGGGCATCGGGCGGACCGCGGTCAGCAGGGCGGCGGTGGGGACGAAAGACAGCAGGCGGCGACGGGTGATGTCCACTGGTACTCCCGGGCGAAGGGGAAAAACCTCACGTCGCGAGTCAATCAGCAGAAAGTTAGTTACGGCAACCGCTTACCCATGTATGCTTTAGGTGAATCTTAAACTTTATGGGAGGCGGGTTCAGGGTGTCGTCAGTGCTGATCGTCGGAGGAAGCGGTGGCCTCGGCCGAGAGATCGCCCGGTACTACGCGGAGCGCGGCGACTCCGTCGTGGTCACCAGCCGCTCCACCGAGCGGGCCGAGCAGGCCGCTGCCGAGATCGGCGGCGACACCCGCGGGCTGGCCGTCGACCTGGCCGAGCCCGAGACGATCGAGAAGGCGCTGGCCGAGGTCGGCGAGGTCGACCATGTGGTGATCACCGCGATCGAGCAGTACGGCAACACGGTCAAGGCGTTCAGCATCGCCGACGCGGTGCGCGCCTCGACGGTGAAGCTGGTCGGGTACACGGAGGTCGCGCGGGTGCTGCACGATCGCTTGCGTCCGGGCGCGTCCATCGTGCTGTTCGGTGGGCTCGGCAAGGTCCGTCCGTACCCGGGTTCCACGATGATCACCGCGACCAACAGCGCGGTCTCCGGCGTGATGCGCACCCTCGCCGTCGAGCTCGCCCCTGTCCGCGTCAACGCCCTCCACCCCGGCGTCGTCGGCGACAGCCCCGCGTGGGCCGACCGCGACCAGTCATACATCGCGGACCGCACCCCCACCGGCCGCGCCACCACCACCGCCGAGGTCGTAGACGCCGTCGACTTCCTCCTCCGCAACGGCGCCGCCAACGCCATAGACCTCCACCTCGACGGCGGCATCCGCGTCGCCTGAACTACTTTGAAGCCTCGATCCAGCACACGGAGGCTGCCATGCGACGCGGTTATGCAGCGGCTGTCGAGGGCCCTATCGCCATCGACCTAGGCCTGTTCACCCAAGCCGGCTGGATCAAAGTCCAGGTGCAACCCGACTGCACCACCGCCCTGATCGGCCTCTCCACCCCATCAGACGACGGCCCCTCGGCCACCGCCATCCGCGACGCCACAGTCGAGTCAGGCACCGAGGGCGAACTGATCTGCACTCTCCACGGCGCCAAAGGCGAAGCACCAGTGGAAATCACCGTCACCGCCCCACCCGGCAGCACCCTCACCGCCCGAACCGACACCGCCCACATAGGCGCCCTGGGCCTGACCGAGGTAGACCTGAAAACCGCCTCAGGCAACATCTCCGTCCCCTCCGCCGGCCGAGTCTTCGCAGAATCAGCCTCCGGCAACATCACCATCCAGCAATCCGCCGAGGCCACAGTCACCACCCACTCCGGCCCCATCACCATCCACACCGCCGGCCGCACCACAGCCCACACCACCAGCGGCAACATCCAGCTGGGCACCATCACCGGCGACCTGACCACGAAGTCGGCCAGCGGCAACCTCACTCTCCGCGAGTTCCAGGGTCAGAAGCTCCGAGCCGACACCACCACCGGCAACATCACCGTCCACGCCACCACCAACGCAGTGATCCACACCGCCACCATCTCCGGCGACATCACCATCACCGCCACCAAAACCCTCAACCTGAAAACCACCACCGCCACCGGCCGGGTAACAGTGCCGTAGACGCGGTACTGCGCACGCCCCGCGTGGGAGCGTGCGCAGTGGCGGTGGTTAGTGCTTCTTCCACCAAGGGGTGGTGGGGGTGGTGCGGAGGGTGTTGGTGGCGCAGTGGAGTTCGCCTTCGGAGATGTGGACCGAGGTCAGGTCGTTGGCGTAGGTGACCTGGTAGCCGATGGAGGCGAAGGACTTGGTGATGGCGGTGGCGAAGAGGTCTTTGCCGTTGAGGACGGGGCCGTAGGTTTTGGGGGCTACGTAGCGGCCGGCGTTGAGGACCAGGCCGTTGACTGTGCCGGGGATTTCGGCCACGGCGTCGCGCATGGCGTGTAGTCGGGCGGTCAGTCTGTCTTTCTCGGGGCCGTCAGGGGTGGAGCGGATCTGGGTTTCGAGCATGCCGTAGTCGAGGCCGCGGGCGGTGTAGAGAGCGGGGATCCGGACGATGTCGGTGTCGGTCAGGCCGTGCTGACGGAGGACCGACAGGTTGGCGGCGATTCTTGTGGCGGCGCGGGTGTTGGTTTCCACGAATTGGTCGTCGGCGAGGAATTCGTTGGTGGTGCGCTGGTCGATGCGTTCGTCGTAGGGCCATTCGAGCTTGGGGAGGCCGCCGTGCATGATGTCGTCGCCGTGGCCGGCCTTGACCACGTCGTGCAGGAGCTGAAGGCCGGCGGTTGGGTCGGCGACGACGGCTTTCCAGCCGCCTGGTACCGGTACGAACTGGATGAACTCGTCGACGTGGCCGATCGACAGCCAGGACGTGTCCACGTCGATCGGGTTCTGGACGCCCTGCGACTTCAGCAGAGTCAGCATCTCGGTGGCAGGACCGGATTTGTGGCCGTCGCCGCCGATGACGAGCTGGCCGTTCGGGTGGCCGGGGGTCGGGGGCATCGTCTCGAGGTTGCCCATCGAGTCGTAGCTCTCGTTCTCGAAGGGATCCAGGACCGGCACGTGCTCGGTATGCACTGCCGCGACGTCATGCCCGGCCAGCTCGGTGAAGATCACCCGCGAGCCGACCCGGCGGCTGTCGTTGACCGAGCCGAGCAGCACCTTCATGCTCTGCTGCTGGCCACCGGGACCAGGCATCGACATGGAGGCCGGCTCGAAGATGTCCTGCGTCCACGAGTCACCGCTCTGGTCGAGGATCTTCAGCGACGCACCCGACGCCCGGGCTTGCGACCGTACGACGTCCTGCCACCCCTTCGTCTCGGCGTCGTCGCTCAACGACGAGAACACCTGCTCCAGTCGCTGCGTGTTGAGCTGGGTCAGTACCGGCGCCTCCTTCAGCGTCACCCGGTTGGTCGCCGTCTTCCCACCGCCCGTCACGGTCAGCGTCACGTCGACCCGTCCGTCCCAAACGGCCGAGTCGCGGATGATGTCCTTGCCCTCGAGACCCAGCTCGACCCCATGCCGAACCTCGTCAGCGGTCAGCCGGGTGGAAGGCCCGACCAGCTGCCAGCCCTGCGCGCGCTTGACGAACAAATGCACCCGATCGGCCTGACTCACCGTGAGCCGGCCGCTCGCGTCCTTGGGTGCCAAGGCCCAGGGCGCGACACGGATCCGGGCCAGGTCCTTGGCGTCCTGGGCTCCGTTCACCACGGTGTCGGCCGCGTCGTTGCAGGCAGCCATCTCGCGGTCGGCCAGGTTCTGCTCCTTCTGATGAGCCTTGACCAGTACTTCGTACTCCTTCTGCGCCTGGTCCTGATCAGGCCGCTGCGCCAGCTCCTCCTTCTTCTTGTAGAACGCCTGGTCGTTGGCCGCCTCCCGGTCCACCGCCGCGGCCGCGATGACGCGCGCCGGCGCCTGGCACCGGCCGGCATCGTCATCGAGGTTGGCCAGGAACAGGGCCGGCTGACCGGTCAACAGTCGCGCGTACGGCGTACCGGCGGCTGCGGCCGGTGCGACGGCGGAGCCGAGCATTCCGGCGGTCACCGCGCCCACCAGCAGCAGATTGCGAGCAAGGGGACTTCTCATCCGAACAGATCCTTCACAGCCGGGAACAGGTCGTCCCCAGGCTCCCCAGCCGATGTCGGCAAGCTGTCAGGAAAGTGTCCTTCTCCGGTCCCCGAACGGTCGCCGCGGCAAGTGAGACGCAACACGCGGGGCGTGATGAGGCCGACACCGACATGACTGACCGGTAACCAACCAATAACATCGCTGGTATGCAGATCCTCGCCATCGTCGTCTCGCTCGCGATCGCCGCTGTCGGCGTCGCGCTGTTCGGCAAGACGATCGGGCACATCATCAGCGTGATCAAGCTCGGTCAGCCGGTGTCGCGAACGGACAACCCGGGTCAGCGCACGGCGACGCTGGCCAAGGAGTCGCTGCTGCACACCCGGATGCTCCAATGGAGCCACATCGGCGTGCTGCACTGGTTCGTCGCGTTCGGCTTCATCGGGCTGTTCCTCAGCCTGGTGACCGCCTTCGGGCAGCTGTTCAGCGCGCACTGGGTGCTGCCGGTGATCGGCCACTGGTTCGTCTTCGAGTGGGTCAGCGAGTTCCTCAGCTGGACCGGTCTGGTCTCGATCATCGGCCTGATGGCGATCCGGCTGCGCAACCTGCCGCGCGGCGAGAAGGGCCGGTACAGCCGGTTCTTCGGCTCGACCGCCTGGCAGGCGTACTACGTCGAGTACACGATCCTCGGCGTACTGGTCTGCATCCTGGCGCTGCGCGGGCTGGAGTACCAGCTGACCGGCGCCTCCAAGTTCCACTTCCCGAGCACGTTCTTCATCGGCTCCGGGATCTTCGGCGGGCTGTCCGAGCACGGGCTGGAGAACGCGATCTACCTGACCGCGATGGTCAAGATCCTGATCTCGTTCGCCTGGATGATCACCATCTCGCTGAACGCCACGATGGGCGTCGCCTGGCACCGCTTCACCGCCTGGCCGAACATCTGGTTCAAGCGCAAGGCCGACGGCGGTACGGCGCTCGGCGCGCTGCAGCCGATCATGGTCAAGGGCGAGCCGATCGACTTCGAGAACATCGAGGAGCTCGACGAGGACGCCGCCCTGGGTGTCGGCAAGATCGAGGACTTCACCTGGAAGGGCCTGCTCGACTTCACCACCTGCACCGAGTGCGGCCGCTGCCAGTCGCAGTGCCCGGCGTGGAACACCGAGAAGCCGCTGTCGCCCAAGCTCGTCATGATGAACCTGCGCGAGCACGCGTACGCCAAAGCGCCGTACCTGCTGGCGGCCGACGACGACGCGCGGAAGTCGCTGCCGGAGTTGGTGCTGGCCGAGCAGGAGCGCCCGCTGGTCGGTCCCGCCGATGTCGCCGTGATCGACGAGGAAGCCCTCTGGGCCTGTACTTCGTGTGGCGCATGCGTCCAGCAGTGCCCGGTCGACATCGAGCACGTCGACGCGATCATGGACATGCGCCGGTACCAGGTGCTGATCGAGTCGTCGTTCCCGTCCGAGCTCAACGGGCTGTTCAAGGGCCTGGAGAACAAGGGCAACCCGTGGAACATGAACCCGTCCGGCCGGATGGACTGGGCCAAGGGCCTGCCGTTCGAGGTCAAGACGGTCGGTACCGACGTCGAGACGCTGGCCGAGGTCGAGTACCTGTTCTGGGTCGGTTGCGCCGGCGCCTTCGAGGACCGCGCGAAGAAGACGACGCAGGCCGTCGCCGAGTTGCTGAACATCGCCGGCGTCTCGTTCGCCGTACTGGGCGACGGCGAGACCTGTACCGGTGACCCGGCGCGGCGGGCCGGCAACGAGTTCGTCTTCCAGCAGCTGGCGATGCAGAACGCCGAGGTGTTCAAGGAGACCGGCGCGAAGAAGGTCGTCTCCACCTGCGCGCACTGCTTCAACACGCTGAAGAACGAGTACTCCCAGCTCGGCGTCGAGCTCGACGTCATCCACCACACGCAGCTGCTCAACCGGCTCGTCCGCGAGGGCAAGCTGACCCCGGTCGCACCGGCCGACAGCTCGCTGAACGGGCAGAAGATCACCTACCACGACCCGTGCTACCTGGGCCGGCACAACCAGGTCTACGACGCCCCGCGCGAGCTGCTCGAGATCATCCCGGGCGCGGAGTTCGCCGAGATGCCGCGGAACCAGACGAAGTCGTTCTGCTGCGGCGCGGGTGGCGCGCGGATGTGGATGGAGGAGAAGACCGGCAGCCGGATCAACCTGAACCGGACCACCGAGGCGGTCGAGACCGGCGCGGACAAGATCGCCACCGGCTGCCCGTTCTGCCGGGTGATGCTGTCCGACGGGCTGACCGCCAAGCAGGCCGACGGCTCGGCCCGCGAATCGGTCGAGGTCCAGGACGTCGCCCAGCTCCTGCTCGCGTCCGTCAAGCGCGGCGACTGAGGTTCACCGCAGCCGACCTTCAGTTCACTGCAACTTCCTGCAATTTCCCTTCCCAGTCAGTGGGTCTGCCCCTTAGGCTCCGTTGGTTGTTCCAATGGGGAGGGAAATTCGTGAAGTTCCGTAACCGGGCGGTGGCCGCGGCCATCGCCCTGCCGATGATTCTCGGCATCGCCGCGTGTGGCGACAAGGACACTGCCGGTGGCGGCGCGACTCAGCCGACGCCGACGCAGTCCACCAGCGCACCGGAGACCAGCACCACGCCGGAGCCCAGCACCCCGGCGCCGGTCGAGGAGCCGGCCCGGCTGACCAATGCCAGCTTCATCCCGACGCTCAAGTCGGCCACCGGCAAGGCCAAGTCCTTCAAGTCGACGATGGTGATGACGGTCGGCGGCCAGAAGATCACCGCCACCTCGTCGCAGAGCACCAACCCGCTGGCGATGAAGATGGACATGGTCAACCCGATGGCCGGCGGCGCCATGCAGATGATCCTGGTCAAGTCGAACCTGTACATCTCGATCCCGAAGCAGACCGGCGCGGGCAAGTTCATCCAGCTGAACCTGAAGAACAGCAGCGACCCGACGGTCAAGTCGTTCGGCTCGATGCTCGAGAGCGCCGACCCGACGAAGTCGTACCAGGGCTGGGAGAAGGCGCTGAGCAGCGTCAAGTTCGTCAAGTCCGAGACGGTCGGTGGCCAGAAGCTCGACCGGTACGACGTGACCGTCGACACCGCCAAGTCGCTGAAGGCGGCCGGCCAGCCGGTCCCGAAGGGCGTGCCGAAGTCGCTGGTCTACTCGGTCTGGATGGGCAGCGACAAGCTGATCTACCAGATGAAGTTCGCGATGGCCGGCGTCGACATGCAGATGACGATGTCCGACTACAACAAGCCGGTCGCCATCGCCGCGCCGCCGGCGAGCAAGATCGTCGGCAAGCGCTAGTCATGACGACTCGCACCAGGGTGGCGGCACTGGCCGCCACCCTGCCTCTGCTGTTCGGGGCGGCCGCCTGTGGCGCCGCCCCGACGGCCGAGCAGCCGGCCCAGACGAAACCGGCCGCGCCGGTGAAGGCTGCTCCGCCGCTACGCCTGACCAGCGCGACCTTCGCGCCGGCACTCAACCGCGCGACCGCCAAGGTGACCTCCTTCGAGGGCGTCGGGCACATCACGGCGCAGGGCCAGACGCTGGCCTTCACCGCCGCCGTGACGGCCAAGCCGCTGGCGATGTCGATGGAGATGAGCGGCGCCGCGCTGGGCGGCAGCAGCGTGAGGATGCTGATGGCCGAGCGCGTCGTCTACATGTCGGCGCCGGGCGTGACGCCGGCCGGCAAGTACGTGGTGCTCGATCTGACGAAGGACAAGAATCCGCAGGTCCGGGCCGTCGGCCGGATGCTGGCCAACGCCGATCCGCTGAAGCAGTTCAAGAGCTGGAAACCGGGCGGCCAGGAGGTCGAGTTCGTCGGCACCGACAAGCTCGACGATCTGGCGGTGGAGCACTACCGGGTGAGCACGGTCCTGGGCGGGAAGCCGATCGTCTTCGACCTGTGGATGGGCGCCGACAATCTGTTGCACAAGATGGCGTACACCTTCTCGGGCATGGACTACGTGATGACGATGACCGGTTACAACACGGTCGCTCCGATCGCGGCGCCGGCCGCGAGCGAGATCGTCAAGCAGCGCTGATGAACATCCGGTCGAGGGTGGCGGCACTGGCCGCCACCCTGCCGTTGGTACTCGGTCTGGTCGCCTGCACGGACGACGCGGCGATCAAGCCCGAGGCCAGGACGACGAAGCCGGCCGCCAACCAGAAGGCCGCCAAACCGCCGGCCCGCCTGACCACCGCGACCTTCGCGCCGGTGACGCTTGCCGCCAACGCCAAGGTGAAGTCCTGGTCCGGGGTGATGCGGATGAGCCTCAACGGCCAGGTGATGACCGCGACGATCGCGCAGACCTACAAGCCGCTGGCGATGCGGATGGACATGAGTGGTCCGCAGTTCGGCGGCGTCGCCCACGCGGTCCTAATCAACGGTGTGCTCTACCTGCAGTTGCCGATTCCGCAGGCCCGCGGCAGGTACCTGAAATTTGACTCGCAGGACACCACGAACCCGACGGCGGCCGCCTTCGCGCAACTGTTCGCCGCGGCCGATCCCACCAACGGGAACGAGGTGCTGCGGAAGGCGCTCGTCAAGGTGAAGTTCGTGGCCAGTGAGACGGTCGGCTTCCGCAAGGTGGACCGGTACGACCTCACGATGAACAACGCCGCGATGCTCCGGGTGCTCGGCATGAAGGGTCCGGCCGGGATGCCGAAGACCTCGGTCCAGTCGCTTTGGATCGGTGCCGACCGCCTCACCTACAAGTCGCTGTCGGCTGGTACCCAGATCACCATCACCGGGTACGACACCGTTGGCGCCATCAGGGCTCCCTCGCCGAAGATGGTCATCAAGACCGGGCGTTAGCGCAGGTACGAGGCGCCGTTGAAGTCGAGGACGGCGCCGCTGGACCAGGTGGCTTCGGGGGAGGCCAGCCAGTGGACGGCGTTGGCGATCTCGGTCGCGGTGGCGACCCGGTTGAACGGGCTCTGGGCGCGGATCGCGTCGCCGCCGGGGCCGTCCAGGTTCTGCGCCGTCATATCAGTGGCGATGAAACCGGGGGCGATTGACGTCACGGTGATGTCATGTGGCGCCAGCGCGATCGCCATCGACTGCCCGAACGAGTGCAACCCCGCCTTGCTCGCCCCGTACGCCGGTACGTCCGGCTCACCCCGATACGCGCCACGCGACCCGACGTTGACCACGGCACCCCGCTTGACGCCATCGGCCGGCTCGACCTCGAGCATCTGCCGGGCCACGCACCAGGTGAGGTGAGCCGCCGCCTCCAGGTTGACGGCCAGCGTCCGTCGCCAGGCCGCCACCCAGTCGTCGTACGACGTCTCGAGCAGCGGGTGACCGAGCCGCCGCGACCCCGCGACCGGCTCCTCGACGAACAGCGCGGCGTTGTTGACCAGTACGTCGATCCGTCCGAGCGCCTTCGCCGATTCCTCAACCAGTGAAGGGATCGAGGCCGCATCGCCGAGGTCTCCGGACAGTACCGCGTGCCCCTCTCCGGGCAGCTCGGCCAGTACTGCGTTCGCCTTGTCGACAGCACCCCGGCAATGCAGCACGACCCGGTCCCCGGCCGCCGCGAAGACCCGCGCGACCTCCGCTCCGACCCCGCGCGACGCGCCCGTGACGAGCACTCCTCTGGACACTGCGATCCCCTCTCCTCGGCTGCCCTCATTCTGCCCTGTCAGCAGGCCCTGACATCGCCATGGCGGCATTGGTGACATCAGAAGGGTTGACAGTGACGTCACTATGACGTCAGTATTGCGTCATGGAACTTGACCACTACCTCGAGTCGGTCCGCCGTAGCGTGGAGAACGCCACCGCGCTGGCCGACGACCAAACTCGCTCCGTGGCACAGCGCCTCGGGGCCACGCTGGATGACGCGGGCCGCTTGGCCCTCATCTCAGCCCTGTCGGACGCCGCCGGTGAGATCAGCCGTGAGCTGTCGCCCGGTTCCGTCGAGCTCCGGATGGCCGGTGGCCGCCCCGAGTTCGTCGTGACGCCGGCCCCGAGCCAGCTGACCGGCAACGATGACGACGACCTGGACGACGAGATGGCCGAGCCGGCCGCCGCGGATCTCGCCCTGGACGCCGACGAGCCGACCGCGCGGATCACGCTGCGGCTGCCGATGTCGGTGAAGAACAAGGTGGACGAGGCCGCGACCGCCGAGGGCATCTCGTCGAACGCGTGGCTGATGCGGACCGTGATGACTGCGCTGACCTCCGGCCGGTCCGGCTACGGCCGCCCGCCCCGGCCGCCGCGCGCACCGCGGCCGGGCATCTTCGCCCCCGACGGACCGCTCGGACCGGAGGGCCCACTCGGACCCGACGGCATCTTCGGCCAGGGCGGCGTCTTCGGGCCGGAGGGAGTCTTCGGACCGGACGGCCTGTTCGGCGAGGGACGCCGCGGTGGTGACCGCGGTGACCGTCGCAACGACCGAGGCGAGCGTCGCGGTGAGCGCGGCGACCATGGACAGCGCCGGGGTGGACGTGGCCCGGGCCAACGGATGCAGGGGTGGGCACAGTGAGCTACACAAGCCAGTTGATCGGCGAGGCCGGCGAGATCGAGCGGGTCCGGATCGAGATCGGTTCGGGCCTGGTGGAGATCCGCCCGGCCGACGGCGACAAGACCGTCGTCGACCTGGAGGTCGACAGCGGTGATGAGGGCGACGTGGTGTTCGAGGTGGTCAACGGCGAACTGATCGTCGAGACCCCGAAGAACCTGCGGCGCGGCCCGGAGATCCGGGTCCGGATCGCCACTCCGGACGTCCTGGACGCCCGGATCCAGACCGGCTCCGGTGACATCAGCTCCCGCGCGGCGCTGGGCGAGGCCCGGCTGTCGACCGGATCGGGTGACATCCGCGCCGACCGGATCGAGGGCGACCTCGCGGCCAACACCGGCAGCGGTGACGTCCGGGTCGGGTACGCGGGCCAGAGCGTCCGGGCCAAGACCGGCTCCGGCGTCATCGACATCGGCGAGGCGGTCGGCACGACCGGCCTGTCCACCGGGTCCGGCGATGTCCGGGTCGGCGACGCGGCCGGACCGACGACGGTCAAGGTCGGCTCGGGTGACATCACCATCGAGCGGATCCGGGACCACTCGGTCGCGACCTCCGGCTCCGGCGACGTCCGGGTCGAGTCCGCCGAGGGACCCAGTGTCCGGGCGGAGACGGCTCGCGGCGACGTGCAGATCGGCGTACCGGACGGTGTGCCGACCTACCTCGACCTCAAGACGGTCACCGGCCAGATCCGGTGCGACCTCGAGCCCGGTGAGAAGCCGGCCGAGGGCGAGCGCTCGCTGATGCTGCGGGCCCGCACCGTCTCCGGCGACATCACCGTCGTCCGGGTCTGAAGTACCAGAACAGCACCAGTCAGCACGGGGACCAGTGAGGGGAGACAGCCATGATCAGCGAACACCAAGAGGTAGCCCGCTATCGGGTGGCCGAACAGATCCGGGTCGCCGAACTACGGGCCCAGAGCAAGCAACACCGCGAGGCGCTGCGGGCCGACGGTGAGCCCGCCGGACCGCGGCACGAGCTGGCCGGCGTCCTGCGCCGGCTGGCCGACCGGCTCGAGCCGCAGCCGCGCCACCGCCGGACCGGCCTGTCCGTCGTCCGGTGATTTCGATGACTTCTCAAGCACTTTGCAGCTTGCTGCAACGCCTTGGTTTATTGACCTCCCGAGGCCGCTGACGCTGCTAGCGTGCTGGCCGTAACCAGGCCCAGACTCGGGGAGAAACGATGTTGCGTCCGCTGGTCGCGATGACCGCCGCTGCTGTATTACTGACCGGCTGCAGCGGTGGCGACGACAAGAAATCCGACTCGGCATCGGGGGACAAGGGCAACAATCCGGCCGCCACCCCGACCACTCCCGAACTCGCGACCTTCGACCCACCCAAGGCCTTCCAGGCCGTCGCCGCGTCCGCGCTGGCGGAGGAGAAGGGCCACAGCACCGCCGAGCCCGAGGTCGCCATGGTCGGCATGACCGCGGTGGCGAACAGCTACAGCGGTGCCGTCGGCCAGAGCGTGACCGGGACGCAGAAACCCTGGCAGACGCTGGCCACCGAAACCACCGACGGCAGCGTGGTGATCAACGACGCGAGTCGCCCGATCGCCGTCCAGCTCGACGGGAAGCCGGCCGTCGCGGTCGCTTACTACCAGCGGGTCAAGGGCACCGGCACGCAGAAGCCCGGGGTCTCGGTGCTGTTCCGCTGGCTCGACCCGGCCGACGGCAAGCCGTTGTCCGAGGCAACGGTCGACGCCACCGCGCTGCTCGGCGACGACGAGGTGAACAGCGGCCTCCCCGGCGGCCTGACCGATTTCTTCGCCGACCCGGCCACCGGCCGGCTGGCGGTCGGCGTCGCGCCGGCCAGCCTGATCGGCGCCAAGTCCGGCATCATCACCGTGACCGGCGATCCGGTCACCAAGAAGGGCGCCGGCGTGCCCTTCATGCGGCCGGCCGGGATCAGCAAGGGTGTAGTGGTCGGGGCCCAGGGCGAGGACAACACCCGGCGGACGCTGGCCCTCGTCGACGCCGCCACCGGCCGGGTCACGAAGTCCGGTCTGCTGCCCGGACTGTGGGGTCTCGGCTCGACCGGCAGCGTCGGTGGGAAGTACGCCTACCTGTACGGCCAGAAGTACGACCCGAAGCTCGGCGATGGTGAGTACGTCGGCAGTGTGTACGCGGTCGACCCGGCCACCGGAACGGTCGTCCAGACCAAGTCCGCGGTGAAGAAGACCAGTTTCCTGCTCGACTACACCTGCGTCGCGGACCGCCAGAAGTCGGTCGTCTGCACGGCCGACCCCGGGTACGACGAGGCGGAGATCATCGGCTTCGACGACACCACCGGTAAGAAGGCCTGGGGCTACACCGCCGCGAACGCGGCCCGGGCGGTGCCGGAAGTGACTGCGGCGTTCCACGGAGTCGTCTACGCCACCTCCGAGCACAAGACGGTCCTGATGGACGCGCTGACCGGCAAGGACATCCCGGCGCCGACACCGACCGCCACCCCGACCGACTCGGCCACCCCTGGCACCAGCAGCACGCCCGGTGAGAACCCGACGCCGACCGACGGCTCGACCCCGACGGACGGCTCGACGTCGACCGATGGCCCGACGCCGACGTACGGCAGCACCGACGGTACGACGCCGTCCGGCGGGGAGACCCCCGGCGCCCCGGTGCCGGCCCAGCCGGACCTCGAGCTTCAGTCGCCGGCGGGCGTTTCGGAGTACGGCGGTGTCTATCTGCACAAGCTGGACCTGTCCGACGAGTCCAGCGGCATCCTTCAGGTCCTGAAGGCGGTCGGCTGATGCGCGCCCTGCGTCCGTTGACCACGGCAATCGTCGCGGCCGCCCTGCTGGCCGGCTGCAGTGGCGGTGACGACGACAAGGCCACCGACCAGCCGTCGAGTGACGGGACATCGACCTCGCCGACACCGTCCGGGCCCAACCTGGCGACCTTCGACCCACCCAAGGCGTTCGCGCCGGTCTCGGCGCTGGCCGAGGGTGATGAAGCCGGGATGCCGAACCAGTACTACGTCGAGGCCGGCATGGTCGGTGAGACCTCGCTGTATGCGCTCCGCACCGGGCTGACTGCCCGCACGCTCAGCGCGAACAGCTGGGAGGTGCCGGCCGCCGCCGACCCGACCACCAAGACCACCGACCTGACCCCGCCGATGGCCTTGCAGCTGAACGGTAAAGAGGTCGTCGCGATCGCGTACAAGCAGGTCGTCCAGGGCAGCGGGACGCAGAAGGCGCACGATCAGGTGGCGTTCCAGTGGATCGATCCGGCCGAAGGGGACGTGCTGGCCACGGTCGTCGCCGATCTGAGCACCCTGCTCGGGCCGGGCCGGGGCAGCTCCGGGCTGGCCAGTCCGGTGTACGACCCGGCGACCGGCCAGATCGCGGTCGGCCTCGAGGCGCAGTACGTCGAGAACGCACCGAAGCTCGGCGACTTCACCGTGTTCGCCGACCCGGCCACCTTGAAGGCGACGACGATCCCGGGGATCCGCGCGGCCGGCGTCCAGAACGGCGTCGTCGTCGGCGTCAAGGGCAGCCAGCAGGAGGGCGCGAAGGACAACACGATCATCCAGGCCGACGGCGTCACCGGAGCGGTCAAGAAGTCCGTCCCGGTGCCGGCGATGAACTACCTCCACCCGGCTGGTTCGGGCAGCAAGTACGCGTTCCTCGCGGGGACCGGCTACCTGAACGGCGCCAAAGACAGCGTCGACCACGTCAACTCGATCTACGCCGTCGAGATCGCGACCGGCGCGGTGGTCGAGAACAAGCTGCCGCTCTCGGCGGACTCCGCCGACGACGTGCACTGCTTCTCCGACCATGTGACCTCGGTGGTCTGCAACCGCTCGCTGGACGACCGGAAGACCTCCATCGCCGGATTCGACGACACCACCGGGAAGCCGGTCTGGGGCTACGACTCGTCGTCGAACCGGGTGGTGCCGAAGATCACCACGATGTTCAACGGGCTGGTCTACGGGACGGCCGACGACAAGGCGGTCCTGCTGGACGCCAAGACCGGCCAGGACGTGGAGGCTCCGGCCGCCACTCCGACCGACGGTACGCCGACGCCTGCCGACACCTCGACGTTCGACAGCGGGAACGTCGGTGGCTGGGGTGACACCTCGCTGCTGTACGGCAATCAGCAGTCGCCGCTGATGGTCTCGAAGTACGGCAGCGTCTATCTCCAGCAGCCCACCAACAAGGTCTCGCCGCGGGTCGAGAAGATCCTGGTCGTCCAGAAGGCGATCGGCTGACGGTCAGCCGGACCGCGGCGGCTCAGATGCCGCCGCGGAGGAAGTTCTTGTACGAGCGGGACGGCGTCGGCCCGCGCTGGCCCTGGTAGCGGGAGCCGTACTTCTCGGAGCCGTACGGGTGCTCGGCGGGCGAGGAGAGCCGGAAGAAGCAGAGCTGGCCGATCTTCATCCCCGGCCAGAGCTTGATCGGCAGCGTCGCCACGTTGGACAGCTCCAGCGTCACGTGGCCGGAGAAGCCGGGGTCGATGAACCCGGCGGTGGAGTGGGTGAGCAGCCCGAGCCGGCCCAGTGAGGACTTGCCCTCCAGTCGCGCCGCCACGTCGTCGGGCAGCGTGACCAGCTCGTACGTCGAGCCGAGGACGAACTCGCCCGGGTGCAGGATGAAGGGTTCGTCGCCCTCCGGCTCGACCTGGCGGGTCAGGTCGGGCTGTTCCTCGGCCGGATCGATGTGCGGGTAGCGGTGGTTCTCGAACACCCGGAAGAATCGGTCCAGCCGTACGTCGACGCTCGACGGCTGCACCATCGCAGCATCGAACGGATCCAGCTGGACCCGCTTCGCGTCGAGCTCGGCCAAGATGTCACGGTCGGAGAGCAGCACGAACGCAACTTACCGCAGCGTGCTGCAACTCCGCCTGTCTGCAGGGCCTCGATCCCGATCGGATCGGCGCCCGGTGTCACCCGGACCTGGCCGCGTACCTGTTCCGGAGCCCTCAGCTCCCCGGACCGTCGACGCGGCTACGGGCCTTCGGCAACGGCTCAGTTGGCGAGCTTGTTGAACTTCGAGACCTGGCCGGCGAACGTCTTCACCTGGGCCGGCGACCAGTCCTTGAGCAGGTCCTCGATCACCTTGTGGCGCTTCTTGCGGGCCGCGGCGAGCTTGCGCTTGCCGTTCGCCGTCAGCGTCAGCAGGGTCGCCCGGGCGTCGGACTTGTCGGCGGCCCGCTTCAGCAGGCCCTCCTCCTCGAGCCGGGCGCAGGCCCGGCTGACCGGCCCCTTGTCCACCTCGAGCGCCGCGACCAGGTCGGCCATCCGAACCGGCGCCAGTTCCTCGACGTGGTTCAGCAAGGCGTACTGGGCCGGCTCCAGATCCGGATGCGCCTCGTCCGACAGCGTCCGCTGCAGACTGCGCAGCCGGCGTGCCAGCGTGACGAGTTCCTTCTCCAGGTTCTCGAGTGCGTCGTTAGTGTCAGTTGCCACCGTTCACCCCTTCTTTTCAGTTGCCCCGCAACCATCTTGTCCGGCCCCAGTCAGGACCGCATCCTCACGTTGCGTCGAATGTTGCCCCCGGCAACGCGTTCTAATCTGCCAGAAGATGACCGGCCTGCCCAGTCCTGAGCGTGCCCTTTGTTCAAAACTGCCCGTTAACCCCCCGTGCAAACCGCCCGCGGGGTCGGGTATGATCCTCTGAGTCCGCCGGGAAACCGGCAGCCGCGCGGGTGTAGTTCAATGGCAGAACATCAGCTTCCCAAGCTGACAGTGCGAGTTCGATTCTCGTCACCCGCTCCAGCAGACCCCAGGCCGATGGCCTGGGGTTTTTGCCTTCTCCGGGGTTTCGGGTGCGGCCGGCGCGGGTAGTCCGGGCCGGTGCCTGCCTGATCAGGGGTGGCATTTCATATTCGAATGGCGCCGCCGAACGGGTGCCGCTTTGTCCTTGCAAACCAGGGGTGACAACCATTCCATACGGAAACAGAACGAGGGCCGGCCGAGTGGGTACTCGGCCGGCCCTCGCGCCGGTGGTTACTTCGAGCCGAAGACCTCGAGTTCGGTCATGTCGGTGAACTGACAGCCGGCGTAGCCGCCGTCGGGGCAGTTCGTGGCGAAGTCGGGCACCTGCGGGCTGAGCATCACGAACCGGACGAACTTCACGCCGGTGACGTTGCCGGTCGGCGTGACCTCGTTGTACTTGCCGCGGTTGGCGGCGCCGAACTCGCCCTCCAGGGCCGTTGCCCAGGTGGTGCCGTCGACGGACGTCTCGATCCGGTACTTACCGGTCGCCGAGCTGCCCGGGTCGCCGCAGTTGTTCGACGGGTCGACCGAGAACTTGCTGATGTTCACGGCCACCGGCAGCGCGATGTCGACGTTCTTCGGAATCATCACGCCGGTCGGCGTACCGTCGTCGTCACCGGTGGTGCTGCCCCAGCCCGGACCCTGGCTGGAGTCGATCACGTTGGCCGGGCCACAGCCGAGCGACGTGAGGTCCGGACCGTTGAAGTCCACCACCGAACCGCCGCCGGACGCCGCGGCCCAGTTGCGCCGGGGCGTGAAGTTGGCGGTCGTACCGCCGGCCTTGACCGTCAAGGCGTTGCCGAGCACCTCGTAGCCGACGCCCGAGACGACGAACTTGCCGTAGGTGCCGGGCAGTACGCCGGTGATCGTGTACTTGCCGTTGGCGCCGGTCACTGCGGAGTAGTCACCCGCGTAGCCGGACGCGTGGCCACCGATGAACACCAGTGCACCGGCCACCGGAGCGCCGGAGTCCTTGTCCGTCACAGTGCCGGAGATAGAGGTGGTGGCGCCCGTCGGCGGGATGTGGAAGTCCTCGACCGGGTGCGAGTCGCCGCTGTCGAGTGCGCCGGCGAACCAGCCCATGCCGCGGTTCGCGAAGACCTGCCAGATGACCTTGGCGTTCTTGCCGCCACTGGCCACCAGGTCGGCCTGGACGATCGCGTTGCGCATGTCCAGCATCGTCGGGTCGGCGGTGGAGAGCTCCATCGCGCGGGTGATGATGCTCAGCGCGTAGGTGTGGCCGAACCGCTCGCGCAGGTCCCACAGCGTCTGGGCCCACACCTCACCGGACGAGTGCACCTCCGGCGAGCCGCCGATGGTCGGGAAGTCGCCGTAGGTGTAGCCACCCTGCGAACCGTCGATGCCGACACAGGCCGGCTCCTTGGCCCTGACCCGGCAGTCGTTCGGCATCGTGCGGATGGTGCCGCCGCCGGTGTCGTACCGGCCGATCCGCATCTCACCGTTGGCCTTGGTGTCCTTCTCCAGGTTGTGCGAGGCCAGGTAGTCGAGCGCGTAGAAGTCGCTCCACGCCTCGCCCATCGCGCCGGACTGGATGCTGTTCAGCGTCGAGTTGCCGCTCGCGTCGACGACCAGCCGGTTCGACAGGCCGTGGGTGTACTCGTGGTACAGGATCTCGGCCGAGTTCGACGAACTGGTCGCCACCGTCGCGTCGTCGCCGACGCTGCCGAACAGGTACATCTGCATGGTCGGCGGGGTGCCGTCCGGCGGGGTGTTCATGTTCGCGTTGTCGATGTGGTTGGCGTCCGGCCCGCCGTCGGCAGCGGTGGCCGCGCCGTCGATCGAGTTCAGCTGGACCGCGTCGCCGCCGTCGGCGTCGAACGAGCCCGCTGCCTTGGTGAAGCTGATCGGCGGCTTGGCCAGCCAGTCGTGGAAGTTGCTGGCGAAGAAGAACCCGTTGGTGACGTCCTCGTTCATGTTGGTCTTCCAGGACTGCGGCTTGGCCGGGTCCCAGGTGCAGATGGTCGTCGGCGAGCAGAGCGGGACCGACTGGAACGGCACCAGCTTGTACTCCGAACCGGTGCGCGTTCCCGGCATCTTGACCGTCTCGCCAGGGTTCGCCTGGTTGTCGTCGTTGATGTCCGCGAACGCCGCGACCGAAGTGCCCTCGAGGAGCGTCTTCGCGCCCTTGGGCAGCCACTTGTTGTAGATCAGGTTCTCGGTGCGCTGGACGCCGCCCTTGGGCGCGCCCGGGTAGTTGTCGAAGACGAGCGCGTCGCCCTTGTCGTTGCTGGACAGGTCACGCCGGTAGAGCAGCGTGCCGGTCTGGGCGTCGATCACGTGGGTGTAGATCAGCGTGCCGCCCGCGTTGGTGTACGTCGACCACGCCTTCCGCAGGCCGTCCGCGGTGTGGAACCAGACCTCCTTCGCGTAGTCGCCGTTGCTCCACTTGGTGGTGGTACCGGCGGCCTTGGCAGTTGCGCTCTTCGCGGTCCCACCGATGTCCTCGGCCGCGGCGGTACGTGCCGCCGCGGCGGTCACCGAGGGAGCAGCCCGGCGGGCCGCGGCCTGGGTGGCCAGTCCGGCGATCGGTGCGCCCTGGAGCGAGATCAGCTGGCCGGCCTTGGTGACGTTGGCCTTCAGGCCGTTGCCGAACACCTCGATGCCGTCGACCTCCTGGACCCAGGAGATGTGGTGGGTGCCGAGGTCGTCGACGTAGTCCTTGCGGAGCTTCAGACCGGCGAGGTCGGAGGCCGAGAGCCGGAAGACCTCCGGGTGCGCCTTGACGTAGGCCAGCGCGATGTCGGTCGCCTTCTTGGTGCTCTTGCCGGTGAGGAAGCCGTCGAGCTTGGTCACCTGCTCCGGCGTACCGGTGTTCTCGTCGAGTGCGACGACGCCCTGGCTGCCCAGGGAGGTACGGAATTTCTCCGAGGCGGCCGTTTCCTTACCGACCACCTTGGCCGCGCGGTTGTAGTTCGCGCGGGCGTTGGGGGTGCGGGCGTCGTAGTTGCCCTTGCGCTCCTTGGCCTTCAGCGGCTTGGCCGCGTCGGGGGGTGTCTTCGCATCGGGGGTGGCGGCCGTGGCGGCCATCGCGCCACCGCCGGCCGTGACCGCCAGGACCGTGCTGGCGCTCACGGCGGTCACCGCGAGCAGCCTGCGTCCCTTGCCGGGAACTCTCACAAACATCACTCCTGAATATTGTCGAGACAGAAGCCGGAGGGCCGGTCGAGTGGGTACTCGGCCGGCCCTCGCGGATGGTGATCGGTGCGGTTACTTGGTGCCGAAGACCTGGATCTCCGTCATGTCGGTGAAGGAGCAGCCGCTGACGGTGGAACCGGGACAGGTGGTCGCGAAGTTCGGGACCTGCGGGCTGAGCATCGTGAACTTGACGTACTTCACGCCGGCCGTCGCGCCGGTCGGCGCGAGTTCGGTGTACTTGCCGACGTTGGCGGCGGTGAACTCACCCTCCTGGGCGGTCGCCCAGGTGGTGCCGTCGGCCGAGGTCTCGATCTTGTACTGGCCGGTGGCGGCGGTCGGGTCGTCACCACAGGTGTTCGACGGGTCGACCGAGAACTTGGTGACGTTCACGGTGTCCGGCAGCGTGATGGTGATGAACTTCGGCACCATCACGTTGGTCGGCGTGCCGTTGTCGTCGCCGGTGGTGCTGCCCCAGCCGGTGCCCTGGCTGGAGTCGTTCGCGTACTGCGGACCGCACTGCGGCGAGAAGTCCGGACCGTTGTAGTCCGAGACCGTGCCGCCGCCGGACGACGCGGCCCAGTTGCGCCGCGGAGCCAGGTTGGCGACGGTGCCGCTCGGCTTGACCGTCACGGGAGCGCCCAGTACCTCGTAGCCGGCGCCGGTGACGACGAACTTGCCGTAGGTGCCGGGCAGTACGCCGGTGATCGTGTACTTGCCGTTGGCGCCGGTCACTGCGGAGTAGTCACCCGCGTAGCCGGAGGCGTGGCCGCCGATGAAGACGAGCGCGCCGGCCACCGGAGCGCCGGTGTCCTTGTCGGTGACGGTACCGGTGATGCTCGTGGTGGCCGTCTTCGGCGGAACGTGGAAGTCCTCGATCGGGTTCGCGTCGCCGCCGTCGAGCACGCCGGCGAACCAGCCCATGCCACGGTTGGCGAAGACCTGCCAGATGATGCCGGCGTTCTTGCCGCCGCTGGCCACCAGGTCGGCCTGGACGATCGCGTTACGCATGTCGAGCATCGTCGGGTCCGCGGTGGACAGCTCCATCGCGCGGGTGATGATGCTCAGCGCGTAGGCGCGGCCGAAGCGCTCCCGCAGGTCCCACAGCGTCTGGGCCCAGACCTCACCGGAGGCGTGGACCTCGGGGCGGTTGGTGATGTGCGGGAAGTCGCCGTAGGTGTAACCGCCCTTGCTGCCGTCGCGGGCGACGCAGTTCGGGCTGATCGCCTTCACGCGGCAGTCGATCGCCTCGGTCCGGAACAGCTGGCCGTGGGCGACGTACTTGCCCTCGAGGACCTCACCGGGAGCGGTGGTGTCCTTCTCCAGGCCGTGTGAGACGAGGTAGTCCATCGCGTAGAAGTCGCTCCACGCCTCGCCCATCGAGCCGGCCTGGATGCTGTTCAGCGTCGAGTTGCCGGTGGCGTCGACGACGAGCCGGTTCGACAGACCGTGGGTGTACTCGTGGTACAGGATGCTGGCGTCGTTCGCCCCGCTCGCGGGGACCCAGCGCTCCTGGTCGTCGGACTTGCCCGGCGAGTGCCACAGGTACATCTGCATGGTCGGCGGGGTGCCGTCCGGCGGGGTCGACATGTTCGCGTTGTCGTCGTGGTTCGCGTCCGGTCCGCCGTCGGCGCCGGTCGCCGCGCCGTCCAGCGCGTTCAGGTGCACCGGGTCGCCGCCCGCCGCGTCGAACGAGCCGGCCGCCGGGGTGAAGCTGATCGGCGGCTTGGCCAGCCAGTCGTGGAAGTTGCTGGCCAGGTAGAAGGCGTTGGTGACGTCCTGGTTCAGGTTCGTCTTCCAGGAGTCCGGCTTGGCCGGGTCCCAGGTACAGATGAACGCGGCCGAGCAGAACCGGCTGCTGTCCTGGAACGGGACGAGCTTGTACTCCGAGGTGGTCGGCGTACCCGGCGCCTTGACCGTCTCGCCGGCGTTCGGCTGGTTGTCGTCGTTCACGTCCGCGAAGGCGGCGACAGACGTTCCCTCGAGCAGCGTCTTCGCGTTCTTCGGCAGCCACTTGTTGTAGATCAGGTTCTCGGTGCGCTGGGTGCCGCCCTTGGCAGCGCCCGGGTAGTTGTCGATGACGAGCGCGTCGCCGTTGCCCTCGCTGACCAGGTCCTTGCGGTACAGCAGGCCGCCGGTCTGGGCGTCGATCACGTGGCTGTAGATCTTCGAGCCGCCGCCGTTGACATAGGTCAGCCAGCCCTTGCGCAGACCGTCGGCGGTGTGGAACCAGACCTGCTTGGCGGTGTCGCCGCTGCTCCACTTGGTGGTGCCGGCGGTGGTGCTCGCGGTGGCGTTCGCCAGCTTCGCGTCGACATCCTCGGCCGCCGCGGTACGGGCCGCGTCGGCGCTGATGGTCGAGGAGGCCGCCTTCTCGCGGGCCTGGGCCTGCGAGACGAGGCCGGAGATCGGCGCGCCCTGCAGCGAGATCAGCTGGCCGGCCTTGGTGACGTTGGCCTTGAGACCGTTGCCGAACACATCGATGCCGTCGACCTGCTGGCTCCACGAGATGTGGTGGGTGCCGAGGTCGTCGACGTAGTCCTTGCTCAGCTTGAGGGTGCCGAGGTCGGAGGCCGACAGCTTGAAGACCTCGGGGTGGGCCTTGACGTAGGCCAGCGCGATCTCGGTGGCCTTCTTGGTGCTCTTGGCGGTGAGGAAGCCGTTGAGCTTGGTCACCTGGGCCGGCGTACCGGTGTTCTCGTCGACCGCGACCACGCCCTGGCTGCCCAGGGAGGTACGGAACTTCTCCGACGCGGCGGTCTCCTTGCCGACCACCTTCGCCGCGCGGGCGTAGTTCGCGCGGGCGCTGGGAGTGCGGGCGTCGTAGTTGCCCTTGCGCTCCTTGCCGGTGATCGACTTCGCGGCGTCGGCCGGGGCCTTGGCGTCCGGGGCGGCGGAGGTGGCGGCCATCGCGCCACCGCCGGCCGTTACAGCCAGGACGGTGGATGCGCCGACGGCGGTAACCGCCAGCAGCCCCCGTCCCTTGCCAGAAACTCTCACAACTGTGCTCCAGAGAAAGTCGCGCGGATCGCCCTCCACGACCCGTCCGGCCGACCTTAAGCCGGGCGGTCGGCGTGGGGAAGGGTTATTTGCGGAATGACGCGGAAGCGAGGGTTGTCCTTCGTGCCCGGACCAGTACTGCGAGCGATGCCACAGTCGTCGCGGTGAGCAACGATCCGGCTGCGAGGAGTGTCGACTGCCCTGGGTGGACAAGGGATTCGCCGCGTTGCGCCTGCCAGATGGTCAGCCAGACCAGTCCGGCGTACGCCGCGGCGGCGATCCATACGAGGGCCGTCCGCGGGCCCTCTGGGCGGAGTACCGGGAACCGGCGGGCGAGCAGAATGAGGCCGAGGGCAACCAACGGGATCAGCTGCAGCGAGTGGATGCCGAGGAAGTGCCCGATCCGCAGGTCGCCGCCCTGGGTGCTCCAGCCGGTGATGGGCATCCCGGGACCGCCGTCCTCGACACCGACCGAGTGCGCGCCGAAGAAGTCCTCCCGGCCGGTCGCCGCGATCGCCCTCTCCTGGGCCGGGGTGGCGCGGAACATCAGCGAGCCGAGCAGCATCCCGACCAGAGTGGTGCCGAGGGCGAGCCGGATGCTCCAGCGCAGCGCCTTGTCGCCGGGCTTGTCGAAGAGCAGTTGGACCGCGATCACGAAGACGGCGATGTAGACCACGTAGATCGTCGTCGCCATCAGGTCGTGGAACAGCGTGTCGGTCGGGGTGGACTGGTTGAAGTGCAGCTGGCGGCCCCGGACGGCGACCTGACCGACGATGATCGCCAGCTCGGCGGCGATACCCAGCGCCACGAAGGTGCCCATCCACCAGCCGAGCCGGCGCGCCTTGGTCTGCAGCGACAGGAACCAGGCCAGCGTCACGCAGTACGCCGCGAAGCTGATCGAGAACTTGAGCGGCTTCATCCAGATCGGATGCCCGAGCAGCTGCCGATCGTCGAACAGCGCGCCCACGATGCCGATCAGGACCAGCACGGATGCCGCCGCCGCGACCGCGATCAGTGGCCGGTGCAGACGTCGCGGCCTGGCCGGAAGTACCGGTACTTCGGTTCGGATTTCCCCCACAGTTGTCATGTATCGATCGTCGGGATCGCGGACTCGCCGCACAGTAGGCCCAGGCCCCCTATTGGGCCTGGGCCTACCCCGGATCAACCCTGAGTGGGGTTCGCCGGTTTAGAAGGCGCCGGCGCCGTTCGGCGTGCCGAGGCCGGTCGGGCCGTCCCAGCCGGTCCGGGCGTTGCACCACTGGGTCGTGGGGCACGAGCCGTTGCTGCCGCTGGTCACGTCGAACAGCGAGCTGGCGTGCGCGTACGGCAGTGCGTTCGCGTAACCGGCGGTGTTGCCCGACAGTGCGTAGACCGAGGCGATGATCGGCGCGGCCTCACTCGTACCGCCGAACTGCGCCCAGGTGGAGGCCGTCTTGCTGGTCGGGTAGTAGATCGCCATCCCGCCCTTGCTCGGGTCAGCCGCCGCCGAGACGTCAGCCATCGCACGCTTCGAGCAACCGGTGCCGAAGGTGGATGCCGCACTCAGCGCGGTGTTGTACGTCGAGCAGCCCGAACCCGCACCACTCCAGACACTCTCCGACCAGCCACGGCTGTTGCCGGCCGAGACCAGCGACGTACCACCGACAGCAGTCGTGTAGGACGACGAAGCCGGGTAGCTGCCGCCCTGGTAGCCGTCGTCACCGGTCGAAGCGGTGACAGCGATGCCCGGGTGGTTGTAGTAGGACCCGTACGTCGCGTCGGAGGCGTCGCCGCCGCCGTAGCTGTTCGAGATGGCTACTACGCCGGGCTGCTTGGAGGCGGTGACCACCGCGGTGCCGAGGTCGGCGAAGCTGGCCGACTTCGCCTGCACCACAACGATCTTGGCGTCCGGTGCGGCGGCCGAGACCGCGTCGACGTCGAGCGCCTGCTCGCCGGCCCAGCCGACGTTGAAGGACGGCAGCGTGGTCCCGCCGGTCTGGTTGATGATGCGCAGGCAGCCGTTGGCGATCGTGCAGGCGGACAGCCCGAACTGCGAGCGGTAGACGCCGAGGTCGCGCTCCAGGTTCGGGTAGCCGTAGGCGTCGACGATGGCGACCGTACGGCCGTTCGCGCTCAGCCCGTTCAACTTGTACGCGTCCCGCAGCCCGGTCGGGGTGAGACCGGTCGCGGGCGGAGCGGCTGACGTCACCGACTTCCCGGCGGCGTCCACGAGCTTGAGCGCATGGCACGAGGCGGTGTGGGCCGCCTTCGCGGTGCTGCAGACCTGCGCGGCGTGCTTTCCGGCTGTGTACGGGGTGGGAGCCGCGGCGGCCCCTTGGCTGGTCAGTCCTGCGACGGCTAGTGCGCCGACGCCCAGGGCGGACACGAGAATCCGTTGCTTCAACAGAACTCCTCGAGCTGGGCAGGCCCGCCCTGATCATCTCGGTCTGGGGCGGAACCGGCGTGATTGGTGTTCGGAATCGTGCGCCTGCCCGGACCCCGGAATCCAGCGATCCGATCCCTGACAAATGTCATGGGTACCGCTGCGCGAACCCCTTGCAGCACAACGGTTTTCCCCGCCATCCCGCCCAGATCTGCCCCTTCGGCGTAATCCGAAGGATTCCCCCCGACTTTTCGGTTAGCGTCCTTTTCATGGACCTGCTGGCCGAGGCGGAGGCACTACAGACGGAGGCCCACGAGGTACTTCGTAGGCTCGATCTGGAGCACGCGTTCCCGTCCCTCGGGCCGCCGTCGCTGATCGGCAGCGCGCGCTCGGGACTGATGGTGCTCCGCGACCTGGACGTCATGTTCACGGCGCCCTCGGCAACGGCTTGCGAGGTACTGGCCGGGCTTGCCGACATCGCGGCGCGGGTCGAGTTGCTGTCGGTCGACTTCCGCGACGAACGGGGAGAGCGCCGGCCGACGCCGCAGCTCACCGACGAGCGCTTCTACGCGGTACTCGGGTACGCCGGCTGGAAGGTCGAGCTGACCGTCTGGCTGCACGCCGTCGACCGGCCGCATGTCGCGGACGCGTTGCGGGTCGGGGCGGCGAGTGATGAGGAGAAGGAAGCGATTCTGCGGCTCAAGAGCACCTATCCGGTGTACCCGGACGCGGTTGGCGGGTCGGACATCTATCCGGCGGTGCTCGAGCACGGCGTACGGAGTACCGAGGAATTGACTGCCTACTTGGGCAGCTGAAGAGTGCCGGCCGTCCGGCAACGCCACCGGGCGGCCGGCACTCGCTTGGGGTCCCACGTCAGAGCAGGCCGAGAGCCTCGGACTCCTGGTCGCTGAACAGACGGGAACGGATCAGGAAGCGGACGCCTTCCGGCGCCTCGACGGAGAAGCCGCTGCCGCGGCCTTTGACGACGTCGACGGTCAGGTGGGTGTGCTTCCAGTACTCGTACTGGTTCTTCGACATCCAGAACGAGATCGGCTGGTCGAGCCCGGCCACGTCGAGGTCACCCAGCAGGATGTCCGCGTTGCCGGTCCTGAACTCGCCGTCCGGGTAGCACATCGGCGAGCTGCCGTCGCAGCACCCGCCGGACTGATGGAACATCAGCGGGCCATGGATCTCGGTGAGGCGACGGAGCAACTCCGCCGCCTCCTCCGTGTACGAAACCCTTTCGACCATGACGTTTTAGAAGAAGCCGAGCTTGTTCGGGCTGTAGCTGACCAGCAGGTTCTTGGTCTGCTGGTAGTGGTCGAGCATCATCTTGTGGTTCTCCCGGCCGATGCCCGAGTTCTTGTAGCCGCCGAAGGCCGCGTGCGCCGGGTAGGCGTGGTAGCAGTTCGTCCAGACCCGCCCGGCCTGGATCTCGCGGCCGGCCCGGTACGCCGTGTTCATGTCCCGCGACCAGACGCCGGCGCCGAGCCCGTACAGGGTGTCGTTGGCGATCTTGATCGCGTCGGCGTAGTCGTCGAACCTGGTCACCGAGACGACCGGCCCGAAGATCTCCTCCTGGAAGATCCGCATCTTGTTGTCGCCCTCGAAGATGGTCGGCTGGACGTAGTAGCCGCCACTGAGGTTGCCGCCGAGGTCGGCCTTCTCGCCGCCGGTGATCACCTTGGCGCCCTCGGCCTTGCCGATGTCGATGTACGACAGGATCTTCTCGTACTGGTCGTTGCTGGCCTGCGCGCCCATCATCGTGTCGGTGTCCAGCGGGTTGCCCTGCTTGACCGCCTCGGTGCGCGCCTTCGCGTCGTTGAGGAACGAGTCGTAGATGCCGGCCTGGATCAACGCGCGGGACGGGCAGGTGCAGACCTCGCCCTGGTTCAGCGCGAACATCGTGAAGCCCTCGAGCGCCTTGTCGTAGAAGTCGTCACGGGAGCTGGCGACGTCGTCGAAGAACAGGTTCGGGCTCTTGCCGCCGAGCTCCAGCGTCACCGGGATGATGTTCTCCGAGGCGTACTGCATAATGAGCCGGCCGGTCGTGGTCTCACCAGTGAACGCGACCTTGGCGACTCTGTTGCTGGACGCAAGCGGCTTGCCGGCCTCGACGCCGAACCCGTTGACGATGTTCAGCACCCCCGGCGGGATCAGGTCGGCGATCAGCTCCATCAGGACATGGATCGACGCGGGCGTCTGCTCGGCCGGCTTGAGCACGACGGCGTTGCCGGCGGCCAGCGCGGGCGCCAGCTTCCAGGTCGCCATCAGGATCGGGAAGTTCCACGGGATGATCTGGGCGACGACACCGAGCGGCTCGTGGAAGTGGTAGGCGACGGTGTCGTCGTCGACCTGGGAGATCGAGCCCTCCTGCGCGCGCAGCGCGCCGGCGAAGTACCGGAAGTGGTCGACGGCCAGCGGCATGTCCGCGGCCAGCGTCTCGCGGACCGCCTTGCCGTTGTCCCACGTCTCGGCGACGGCGAGCAGTTCGAGGTTGTCCTCGATCCGGTCGGCGATCTTGTTCAGGATGTTCGCGCGCTCGGCCGCCGAGGTCCGGCCCCAGCCCGGCGCGGCTCCGTGGGCGGCGTCGAGGGCTGCCTCGACGTCGTCGGAGGTGCCGCGCGCGATCTCGGTGAAGGTCTCGCCGGTCACCGGCGTGGGGTTCTCGAAGTACCCGCCCTTGGCCGGCGGCACCCATTCACCACCGATGAAGTGGTCGTACCGGGACTTGAAGCTGACGGGACTGCCGTCCTGCCCTGGGGCTGCATAGATCGTCATAGGTCCTCCTGCAGAAAAGAGCGGTGCTGCGCAAGCTAGGCCGGGCGACGTTGCAAGGACGTTGCATAGCTTTGTGGCCTGGTACACCCTTGTCTGACCGCCCGTTCCGGGTGAGGCTGGAGCGTGGACCCCGGCGAAAGGGCACGGCGGCTCAGTGAGCTGTACGACGAGGTGCTCGGCGGAGTCCGGGTGCCTGGTGTGCCGCGCCCTGCCGCGCCGAGGCCGTTGGTCGCCGAGTCCTGGCAACGATCGCTGGCGGCATCCGTCGATCCGGAGCTGGACGGGCCGCCGTTGGTCCTGCCGGCCGACGTGCTGGAGTCCTTGCGCGAGGACCACCCGTTGCACGCGGTACTGCCGATCCTCCGCGCGACTCTGACGACCATCGCGGACGAGGCGTCCCACATCATGATCGTCACGGACGCGCAGGGGCTGATCCTCTGGCGCGAGGGGGCGGCCGATGTTCGCCGGCAGGCCGACCGGATCGCGCTGACCGAGGGGGCGGTGTGGTCCGAGGATGCGATCGGTACCAATGGGATGGGTACTGCGCTGGCTACCGATCAATCGGTCCAGATCCACTCGGCCGAACATCTGGTACGCCGTATTCACGCGTGGACGTGTGCCGCGGCGCCGGTCCATGACCCGGATACCGGCAAGGTGATCGGGGCGATCGACGTCAGCGGGCCGTTGCGGACGGTCCATCCGGCGATGATGGCTCTGGTGACAGCGGCTGCTCAGTTGGCCGAGGGGCAGCTCCGGGTGCGGATGGCTGCGGCTGACGAGACGCTGCGCGCTCGCAACATGCGGCACTTGATCGCGCTTGGTGATTCGCCCGGAGCGCTGCTCACGCCGACCGGACGGGTGCTGGCGGTCCAGCCGCTGGCCTGGCTGCCTGATCGCCTCGACGTCTCCGCTGGCGCGTCACGCGTCGAGCTCGGCGATGGACGCGAGGCCGTGGTCGAGCAGCTGGACGAGGGCTACCTGTTGCGTATCCCAGGCCCGGTACGCCGACGCCGCCCGCTCCTGCGGTTGAGGCTGCTGGGCGCGGACCAGCCCGCCGCTGTCGTCGGGACCCGTGAGATCGCGCTGACGCTGCGCCGGGCCGAGGTGCTCGCGTTGCTGCTCCTCCATCCGGCCGGGCTCACGGCTGAGCAGTTGATGCTGCACCTGTATGGGGACGAGGGCAATCCGGCGACGGTGCGGGCCGAGATGCATCGGCTGCGGAACCTGCTCGGGCCGGGCGTACTCGACACCAAGCCGTATCGGATCGTCGCGGAGGTGTCGGGGGACGTCAGCGATGTGCAGTTGGCTCTGCGTCTTGGCGACCTGGCTCGGGCTCTGGAGTTGTATTCCGGGCCGCTGCTCGGGCGCTCGGATGCGCCGGCCTTGCGGGTGGAGCGGGACGAATTGGATGCGACGTTGCGGCGCGCAGTACTGGGTTCGGCTGATGCCGAGCTGCTGTGGCGGTTCGCGGAGACGCCGACGGGGGCCGAGGATCTGGAGATCTTCGAGGTGCTCGATCGGCTGCTGCCGGCCGGTGACCATCGCCGGGCCGCGGTTGCCGCCCGGCTGGATCGGCTCGCCGGCTGAGGGCTGCGACTGACGTTCGGTATCCGGCGTTCAGTATCTGGACAGTGGAATTTAAGTGCAGTGAACTAGTCTAGTTTCGCAGGTGTGACCGTCGTGGGTGACTCAGAGTCGCCGTCACGCCCCAGCTCGGTTCTACTGGCCAGGGGGCGGGGCGGCGACCGAGCCACGCTCGATCAGGGTCGGCTCGACCGTCGTCCGGCGGACCCGGCGGTTGGTGTCGACGGCCGACGTGACGCGGCTCACGACGTCGGCGACCAGGTCGTCCAGCGGCCAGTGGAAGGTGGACAGCGGCGGGCTGAGCAGCTGGGACATCGGCTGGTCGTCGTACCCGAGCAGGGACAGGTCGTCGGGGACGCAGATGCCGAGCTCCTTGCAGGCGGCGTACACGCCGAAGGCCATCGAGTCGGCGAGCGCCAGGATGCCGGTCGGCCGACGGTCCCCGGTGAGCACCTCGCGGGCGACCTCGGTGGCGCCGGCCAGGTCGTGCGGGCAGGGCACGATCCGCACCTTGACCTTCAGCCCGAAGGCGATCCGCTGGGCGATCTCCTCGGCCGGCCGCTCCACCTCGAACCGGCGGGACGGGCTCAGTACGACGATGTCGCGGTGACCGGCGTCGGCCAGCCGCTGCAGCGCCGTGCTGACTCCGGTCTCGTTGTCGAACAGCACCTCGGACTTCGCCTTCGCGGCCGGCAGTGCGTCGCCGATGGCGATCACCGGCGCCTGCTGGGCGATCTTGGCCCAGCCCTTGGCGCCCGGATCGATCGGGATCACCACGATCGCGTCGGCGCGATGGTCGACCAGGTGCTGGGCGAGCTGGAGCTGCCGGTCGGCGTCACCGGCCGAGTCGATGATCCAGGCGTTACGGTCCGGGGCGAGCAGCTCGCGGCCGAGCGCGGCGGCCAGCCGTTGCTGCCAGAGGTCCTCGAGCGAGGCGCACAGCACGCCGATCGAGCCGCTGCGGCCGGAGGCGAGCGCGCGGGCCACGGGGTCGGCCTGGTAGCCGAGACGCTCGGCGGCTTCCTGCACCCGCTGTTGCGTCTCCGGCGTTCCTTGCAGACCTCGCAACGCGTACGACACGGCGGCCATCGAGAGGCCGGTGTCGGCTGCGATGTCCTTGAGGGTCGGCCTGCGGCCTGTTCCGGACATGGCATCGACCCTAGGGCACGGCGGGGACAAAAACCTGTCGGAGAGTGGGCGTTGCTGGAACGGCGCTTGACAGATCAGGCTTTGAAGCGCTTCACTACAGATGTCTTGAAGCGCTTCAAAATTGGCTCGGCGGAGGAGGTGTGGGCTCGTGGGTGATGTGATCGACGTGCACCAGCACCTCTGGCCGGCCGAGTTCGTCGATCGGCTGCGGGCGCGTACTTCGGCGCCGTATCTGGACGGCTGGACGCTCTATACGCCCGGCGAAGCGCCGTACGAGGTGGATCCGGCGGCGCATGCCGTGGACAAGCGGGTCGCCGGTGAACTGGACGCGGGGACGTCGCTGGTCGGGGTGTCGTTGTCGTCGCCGCTCGGTATCGAGCACCTCGGTGACTCCTTGCTGCTGGATGCCTGGCACGTCGGCGCTGCGTCACTGCCTGAGCCCTTCAAGGCCTGGGCCGCTGTCAACTTGTTGGAGCCTGACCTGGCTGGGCTGGAAGGCCTTCTGGGTAAGGGGTTTCTCGGTCTGCAGCTGCCGGCCCAAGTTCTGGCTACGCCTGCCGGCTGGGCCGCTGTCGGCCCGCTGCTGGCGCTGGCCGAGCGGCTGAACAAGCCGATCCTCGTTCATCCCGGCACCCCTTTGCCGCCAGGTGAAGAGCTGCCCGGGTGGTGGTCGCCGGTGGTCGACTACACGACTCAGCTCCAGGCCGCTTGGTGGGCATGGCACGCGTTCGGCGGGCGTACGACGTACCCGCTGCTCCGGCTCTGCTTCGTCGCCGCGGCCGGCCTGGCGCCTGTCCACCACGAGCGGCTCGCTGCCCGCGGCGGTCGTCTCGGCACCATCGACTCCAACCTGTACGTCGACACCTCGAGCTACGGCCCGCAGGGAATCGACGCGGTCGCCCGGGTCCTCGGCATCGACCAGGTCGTCCACGGCACCGACCGGCCGTACGCCGGACCCGTCGACCTCCGGCAGGGCGACGCCGCAACCGCGGTGATCCAACACAACAACCCGCATCGGCTCCTGTTCGGACCGGTGCCACCTCCTGAGAGGGGAGTGCAGTGACTGCTCAGCCCGTTTCCGACGCACCCGTCGTACCCGCGCGCCAGGCCAGCCGGCTCGTGGAGCTCAACGACTGTCTGTCGCTCGACAACCTCCCGGGACGTGATCTCACCCCCGGCGAACTGGCCGAACTGGCCGGTGGCTTGGCCGCCCAGCCGCACCTGTGGGAGGACAAGGTCGCCTACAGCGACGACGAACGAGTCTTCGCCTCCCTGCACCGCGACGCCAACGTCGACGTCTGGCTGATCTGCTGGACCCCCGTCAACGACACCGGCTGGCACGACCACGACGTCTCCTCCGGCGCGGTAGCGGTCGCCCGCGGCGAGCTCGTCGAACACAACCTCGCCATCGGCACCGAGCCCATCGAAACCACCATCGAAGCCGGCGACGTCTACGGCTTCGGCCCCGAACACATCCACCGGGTAGTCGGCTCAGCCAAGGGCAGCGTCACCGTCCACGCCTACAGCCCCCCACTCTGGCGCATGGGCCAATACTCAGTAAAAGAAGGCGTCCTCCGCCGAGTCTCAGTCTCCTACGCCGACGAACTACGTCCCCTCGACTGACGCAGTCAGCCTTCAGCCTCCGGGTGGCTTCGAACAGACGCTCCTTCACCACCACCTGGGTGAAGGAGCGTCTGTCGTGCTGGTGGAACTTCCCAGCAACCAGATGCAGCGCAGGGTGAGGAGCTCGGTGGTGTCTTTGGCGCCGAGTTCGCGGGCCAGGCCGCGGGAGTCGAGGTCGGCGAGGAGTTCGAGGCGGTAGGAGTCGAGGGTGTCGCGGGCAGCTTCGACCGTGTCGATGGTGATCAGCAGTTCGCTGTCACTGTGTCGACACGCTGGTCGTAGCTGCGGGATCTCCATGAGCACAACGGTAGACAGTGCCGCCGACAGTTTTCGACGCCGGAAAGGCCTTGTGGATCAGGGATTTCGGCGTGGCCGGAGCCGGTCAAGTTGTCCACAGCAAAGGTCGGGGTTGTGGATTGGGGATCTGCCCTGAGATGCCCCGAGGTTGCCCTGGGGATGGCCTGCTGTCGGGGGCTTGGGGTCTGCAGGGTGGTTGGTATGACGGCACAGGCGCAGGTACAGGTTGGGATTGAGGGGCAGTACACGGAGCGGTGTAACGAGGAGGTTCGGCTGCGGAGTACTTGGCGGGGGCGGTTCGAGATGGCGCGGACGCAGCATCTGTTGAGGCAGTACTTGCCGGAGGCGCCGGCTGACGTGGCGGATATCGGGGGTGGGCCGGGGGCGCATGCGTGCTGGTTGAAGCAACTGGGGTATTCGGTCGAGTTGCTCGACCCCGTGGATCGGCACGTGGCGCAGGCGACGGCGGCGGGGATCAGCGCGATCAAAGGGGATGCGCGGCGGTTGCCGTGGGAGAACGAGCAGTTCGATGCGGCGTTGCTGGCGGGGCCGATCTATCACCTGACCGAGGCGTCGGATCGGCGGCTGGCGCTGAGGGAGGCGATCCGGGTGGTGCGGCCGGGTGGGTTCGTCGCGGTGGTGGCGATCAACCGGGCGGCCAACTTGATCGGCTCGACCATCGCCAACACGTTGCTGACCAGGCAGCAGGTAGTGACGGACATTCTCGAGACCGGGTTCAGCCCGGACAACGAGCGGATGGCGGAGACGGTCTATCACACGACCACCCAGCTGCGGACCGAGCTGGTCAACGCAGGTCTGGCATCTGTCACCATCCATGGGCTGACCGGCCCGGGTGGCTGGCTGACCATCGCGATCGACCGGTACTTCGGTGAGATCGAGCTACCCGACTTGCTCCAGCAGCCGCCACCGATGGACACCGCGCTGGAGTGCTCGCGCCTCGCCGACCGCCACCCCGAGCTCGTGCCGTCCAGCTCGTTGCTGTTCGCGGTCGGCCAGCGTGCTTAACCGGTACCACCGCCGCAAGCTCCACGAGAACGCAGTCCGCTACGCCGCCAACGGCTGGCCGGTCGCACCCCTCGCAGTACCCCGCAACGGCGCGTGCCCGTGCGGCAACGGCAAAACCTGCCCGGAGCCCCACCTCGTAGGAGACGAGGTGGTCCGCGACGGCTCCCGGGCGGCAGCGGTCTGGTCCGAAAATCAGCCGGCCTGGGAGATTGCGTTGGTGGCTGAGTGGGTTGATGTGATGGAGCTGCCGGCGGAGTACGGGGCGGTGCTCAATCATCGGGTGAAGTCGGGGTGTCCTACGGCGATGGCGCCGGCTACCCGGCGGTGGATGTTTTTCGTGGTGCGGGGGTCGGTGCCTCGGGAGCAGGTGGAGAGGGTGGGTGGGGTGCTGCGGTCCGGAGTGCGGGACTGGGTGGCGGCGCCGGGGACCTGGACGGAGGAGACGGGGCGGATCAGGTGGCTGGTACACCCGTATCTGACCGAATGGCGGCCGTATCAGCGCCGGGATCCGATCGATCTGGCATTTCTCTGACTATAGTCAGGAAATGAGTATTTCCGACGTCAGGAGATTCAACCGCACGGTGACCCAGCGGATCGGCGCGCTCAGCGACACCTACATGGCGCGCGACCGGCCGCTGGGACAAGCCCGGGTGCTCTGGGAGATCGGCCTGGACGGCTGCGACGTGCGCTCGCTGCGGTCCCGGCTCGATCTCGATTCCGGGTACCTGAGCCGCCTGCTCCGCATCCTCGAGAACGACGGCCTGGTCGAGGTCGAGCAGAACAGCGACGACGGCCGGGTCCGCACCGCCCGGCTCACCGCCCAAGGACTGAAGGAGCGCGCGGTCCTCGACCAGCGCTCCGACGACCTCGCCGCCTCGATCCTCGACCCGCTCAGCGAATCGCAGCGCGCCCGGCTGATCGCCGCGATGGCCGAGGTCGAGCGCCTGCTGATCGCCTCGACGGTCACCGTCGGCATCGCCGACCCGCGCCACCCGGACGCGAAGTACTGCCTGCAGTCGTACTTCGATGAGCTAGGCGCTCGCTTCGACGCCGGCTTCGACCACGCCCGCACCATCTCGGCCACCACCGACGAGCTCACCCTGCCGGCCGGCCTGCTCCTGGTCGCGACCCTGCACTCCGAGCCGGTCGGCTGCGGCGCTCTCAAGTTCCACCAAGACGAGCCGGCCGAGGCCAAGCGCATGTGGGTCTCACCCGACGTCCGCGGCCTCGGACTCGGCCGCCGCCTCCTCACCGAACTCGAGAAGCAGGCAGCCGCACACGGAGCTTCAGCGCTGAGACTGGAGACGAACCGCAACCTCACCGAGGCGATCGCGCTCTACCGGGCCGCCGGCTACACCGAAGTACCGGCCTTCAACGACGAGCCGTACGCCCACCACTGGTTCGAGAAGCAGCTCACTCGTTGAGGAACGAGATCGGGATGCCGCCGAAAGACATTCGGCCAGGACGCTTGAGGCCGGCCAGCAGCAGCGGAAGGAAGATCAACAGCAGACCGGCCCCGGCCGCGCCGAGGACCCACGCGGTGTCGTCGGGCGCCGCGGTCGCGCCGGATCGGGCCGAGACGCGGCTCGCCGTGACCTCGGTGAGTTGAGCTTCGTAGAGCTTCTGCCGCAGAGCAGCATCCGTCGCGGGACCGGTCGGGACCGGCGGCCAGGCCGTCAGACAGACCCCGGTGGTCGGGTCCTTCTCCTGACCGGCCGCGCAGGTGATGGCTGCGACGGTCTGATGTGAAGGTGGGGTGAGGAAGGGCGCGGGGAGCGCGACGACACCGATGCCCAAGGCAACGACCGCGCAGCGGAGCAGTGGGGCGCGGTTGAGGACGCTGGTGTTGGTCCACTCCACGAAGGTTCGGGTGCGGTTCAGCTGCGCCTCCGGTACGCCGGCCGCGTCCGCCGGGTCCTTGACCCGGTCGCCACGCGTGAGGAAGGCCAGGTACGCGGTCGCGAGCAGGATGGCGAAACCGAGGAACAGGCTGGGCAGGATGCCGCGGGCAGGCAACGGGTTGTCGGTGACCGAGAAGGCGAGCGTCAACGCGCCGGTGTAGAGCGCGAAGATCGCCGTCGCGCCCTTCTGGACGAATTCGGCGCTCGCCCGGGCCCGATCGATCCCGCCCTTGGCAACCGCAAGCACCGCCTCACTGAAGGCCGCGGCCGACGCCCGATCAGCATCCAGATCGGCTTTGCCCTCGGCGCGATCAGCGGCCAGTACGGCGGCCTGCTCCGCCCGGTCGGCACTGGTGACGGCAGCCTGCTCCACACGAGCCGCTGTCGCGACCGCAGCGTGTTCGGCCAGCTCAGCCTCGTACCTCTTCGTCGCCAGCGCGATCCGCGCCGCATAGAAGGCAGTACGTTCCTCTCTGCTGGCGGGTCGCGGCAGGCCACGGGGGAGCCGCAACAATCGGCTACTCCTCATTCGGGTCGGCGTCCGCGGTCTCCAGTTCGCCTGGATCGACGAGCCGGCCGTTGACCGTGTGCAGCGGGCTGCTGCCCACATGCACCAGCACCCCGTTGTCGGTCTGCTCGAACTCCGAGTCCTGGTAGCGCCGGCGTTCCCACCGGCAGTACACGTCCGCCATCCGCGTCACCCCCACAGTGATTTCCCACGGACAGCATGCACGCTGAGTGACGAACAGGAAAGGGGCTGAGGATCCCCCTGGCATCCTCAGCCCCTCACCCGTTCACCCAACAGGTGTCACTTACGGAGTACGCCGAGCAGCCCGTGCGTCTCGTTCGCGATGCCGGCGGAGAACCAGATCGCGTCGGTGCCACCAGTTGTCGCCGTACCGGAGGTCAGGGCCCACAGACCCGGGATGACCACCGGCTTGCCGGTCGCGGCGTCGCGCACCTGACTCGCGACCTTGTGCTGGAAACGGCCGTGGTTCTTGGCCTCGACGACGTTGATCCGGCCGTCGCCGAAGTTGCCGACCAGCAGCGCTCCCGCCTGCTTACCCCACGAAGCAGGCGCGATCGCCAGACCCCACGGCGCGTTCAGCGAGTCGTGCGAGACGATCCGGTCGACGAACTTGCCGTTGACGGAGTACTCGTCGACGATGCCGAGGCCCTTACCGCTGGCGGGGCGGTGGGTCACCGGGTCGACCTTGACGTACGCGACGAAGATCCGGCCGTTCAGCGTCTGCACGTTGTAGGGGCTGTAACCCTTCGGAAGGTACGCGTCCTTGAAGGCCCACGCGGGCTGCGCGACCGGGGCGAAGGCGTTGTCGAAGACGTCGATCTTGCCCTGTGCGAAGTCGGCGGCGTACAGCTGGTCGCCCTTCGTCGCGGTGGCGATGGCCAGGCCGGTGTAGACCGCACCCGGAGTGGTGGCCTTGATCTGGGCGTCGCCGATCAGCGGCGTCGCGGGCGGTCCCCAAGCGGCGATCTGACCGGTCAGGGTCGAGAAGATGAAGCGGGCTGACACACCAGGAGCCAACTGGAACCCGGTACCGGCGTTGGCCACCTGGCCGGTCGGGGCCGGGACGTTGACGCGAACCGTCGGCACCTTGGTCGCCGTGGTCGCGCCGGCCGCCGAGGAGTACAGCGTCGACGACGAGGTGCCCTGGTTGGACACCCACAGCGGTGAGGTCGCGCCGAGGGCCAGGCCCCACGGGTTGACCAGGTCGGGATCGAGCAGCGCGGCCTGACCCGGTACGTCGGAGACCAGGTTGACCTGGTGGACGGCGAGGTTGTTGCGCGACTCGTGCTCGGACGGCTCGTGCGCGCTGGCGGTGGCGGGAACGACCAGTGCCAGTCCGCCGACCAGAGCGGCGGCGGCGGCGAGTGGGCGTCCCTTGAAGCGAAGCGACATGACACTTTCCTGTCGGTTGGCGAAGTCGAACACCACCCATACGAGCGAAAGGTCTGGCCGGTTCAGCGGTTCGCGCGATAGACATGGCGAAACCGAAAACGTGGGGGGAACACCACATGCCAGACCTCTCGATCAAGCCGCTCAACCCGAGGCTGTTGCCGGCCGCGACCGGCAACTACACGCACGGCGTCCAGGTGGACGGCGCGGGCCGGCTCGTCTTCGTCAGCGGCCAGGTGCCGTGGGGCGATGACCAGGGCAAGATCCCGGACTCCTTCGAGGACCAGTGCCGGATGGTCTGGCGCAACATCCTCGCCGTGCTGGCCGAGGCGGGCCTCGGCGTCGCGAACCTGGTCAAGGTGACGACGTACCTGTCCGACCGCCAGTACCGGGCGCTCAACTCGAAGATCCGCGAAGAGATCCTCGGCGAGCACGCCCCGGCGCTGACGATCATCATCTGCGACATCTACGCCGAGGAATGGCTGCTCGAGATAGAAGCAGTCGCCGCTTCCTGACCGGTACTACGAACCCCGGCCGGGCCACCCGCTCCGGATTGGTTATGGATCCGTCGCCGGGCGTGCACCTAGCGTCGGCGTATGCGGATCAGAATCGTCGACGCGTTCACAGACCAGCCGTTCGCCGGCAACCCAGCCGGCGTCTGCCTGCTCGAGGCCGGTCCCTGGCCGGCGGACAGCTGGATGCGGCAGATCGCCGCCGAGGTGAACCTGTCCGAGACGGCTTTCGCACGCCCACTCCCCGACGACCCCGATGCCGACTGGGACCTGCGCTGGTTCACCCCGACGGTCGAGGCGAAGATGTGCGGCCACGCGACCCTCGCCACCACCCACGCGATGTCGTCCGACGGTCTGCTGGACGGCCGGGTCCGCTTCAACAGCTTGAGCGGAGTACTGGTCGCGTCGGTCGAGGACCAGCTGATCACCCTCGACTTCCCGGTGTCGCTGCCGGCGGTGATCGAGGCGCCGGAAGGACTGCGCGAGGCGCTGCGCATCGAGCCGGTCGAGGTCTACCGCACCGAGCCGCTGGGCGACCTGCTCGTCGTCCTGCCGGACGAGGCAGCGGTCCGCTCAGCGGCCCCGGATCTCATCGCCGTGGCGGAGCTCACCGAGAAGTTCGCCTTCCGGGGCGCGATCCTCACCGCGCCGGCGGAGAGGGACGGCGAGCCGCCGGCCGCCGGGTATGACTTCGTCTCCAGGTTCTTCGCGCCCGGGCACGGGATTCCGGAGGACCCGGTGACGGGGAGCGCGCATACCGGGCTGGCGCCGTACTGGGCGGAGCGCCTCGGGCGGGAGCGGCTGGTGGGGTACCAGGCTTCCGCCCGAGGCGGGGTAGTTCAGGTCCTGCTGGCCGGTGATCGGGTGCACCTCACCGGCCACGCCGTCACGGTCATCGACGGCGAGTTGAAGATCTAGGCCCAGGTCTCCGCGTGGGTGATGGACCCGTTCGGGGCGCTCAGCTCGGTGAGGACATCCTCGGCGTCGGCCTCCAGCGGCTCGAACGGCCATTCCGGTACGACGTACGCGCGCGCCCCAGCGACCAGGTCGACCCCCGGAAGCTCGAACCACGCCTCGCCGACCTCGCGGCTGATCTCGTAGATGGCCTGCTCGGCCGTCTCGACCGGCTCCCGCTCGCCGGACTCGTCCAGCTCGGCCGGGTGCCGCTCCTGCGCCGACTTGCCCGCCTCGAGCAACGCGTCGAGGTCGACCACGCGCAGGTCGAACCGCGACACCACGCTGATCACCTGGTCGCGCTCCTCATCCTCCTCGTCGTCCGCGTCCTCGCCGACCTCGTCGTCCAGCAGCAGCGGCGCGGTCCCGGTGTGCTCGAAGACAGCGTCGTTCCAGCCCTCGACGAGCTCCTCCAGCGCGGCGTTCTGCTCATAGAGGGTGTTCTGGTCCTCGTCACCGGTCATCGCCAGCAGGGCCTCGGTGTGGGCCTGCAGGCGTTCGGCCAGCTGGCGGCTGGCCTCGGCCAGCGCCTTGCGGCTCTCCTCGGAGAAGAACTGCTCCCCGGTGGCGGAGAACTCCTGGTTGTCCACTTCAGTCACTGCGGTCTTCCCTAACTCTGGTGGGGGCTGCTCGTACCAGGCGTAAGTATGCGAGAGACGCGTGAGAGCTGGGTGGCCGGGTGTGAGAGACGTGCGAGAACGCTCCTGACTGCGCAAACAAAGCAGTTCAGTGAAGACATGTGCACTTTTGTCGAGCGGTGGGGGCGGCCGTGAAAGACGTCCTGTACCTCGCCCTGTGTGTAGCGACGTTCGCCGCCGTCTGGTTCGCGCTGCGAGGGGTGGAGAAGCTGTGAGCGCCGAGAACATCGCCGGCCTGGTCGTGGCCGCGGCCCTGGTCCTCTACCTGATCGCCGCCCTGATCTTCCCCGAGAGGTTCTGATGTCCGACACTGCCGCCGGCCTGCTCCAGGTCGGCCTGCTGGTCGCGCTCCTGGCCGCCGTGTACCGCCCGCTCGGCGGCTACATGGCCCGGGTCTACACGTCCGACAAGGACACCCGGATCGAGCGTGGAACGTACAAGTTGCTGGGGGTCGACTCCAAGGCCGACCAGACCTGGGCCGTCTACGCACGGTCCCTGCTGGCCTTCTCTGCTGTCGGCCTGATTCTCCTGTATCTCCTCCAGCGGCTGCAGTCGCATCTGCCGCTCTCGCTGGGGCTGCCGAACGTCGAGCCGGGACTGGCCTTCAACACCGCCGCGTCCTTCGTGGCGAACACGAACTGGCAGTCCTACTCGCCCGAGGTCACGATGGGCCACCTGGTCCAGTTCGCCGGCCTCGCGGTGCAGAACTTCCTCTCGGCCGCTGTCGGTATCACCGTCGCGATCGCCCTGATCCGCGGTTTCGCACGGTCGAAGACCGACCGGCTGGGCAACTTCTGGGTCGACCTGACCCGCACGGTCGTCCGCGTCCTGCTGCCGATCGCCGTGATCGGCACCCTCGCGCTGGTCGCGATGGGAGTCGTCCAGAACTTCTCCGGCGGTCACGAGGTCACCTCGGTGGTGGGCCAGGCCCAGCATCTGCCCGGTGGCCCGGTCGCGAGCCAGGAAGTGATCAAGGAGCTCGGCACCAACGGCGGTGGCTTCTACAACGCGAACTCGGCGCACCCGTTCGAGAACCCGAACAGCCTATCCAATCTGTTCGAGATCTTCCTGCTGCTGGTGATCCCGGTCTGTCTGACCCGCACCTTCGGCCTGATGATCAAGGACAAGCGGCAGGGCTACGCGATCCTCGGCGTGATGGGCACCCTGTGGGCCGCCTTCACGTTCTCCGCGACCTTCTTCGAGAACCAGGGCGCCGGTACCGCGACGCAAGCGGCCGGAGCCGCGATGGAGGGCAAGGAGACCCGCTTCGGCGAATGGGCCTCGGCGCTATTCGCCACCTCGACGACCGGTACGTCGACCGGCGCGGTCAACTCCGCGCACGACTCGTTCACCCCGTTGGGTGGCGGTACGACGCTGTTCCACATGATGCTCGGCGAGGTCAGCCCGGGCGGTACCGGAACCGGTTTGTACGGCATGCTCGTGCTGGCGGTGCTGGCCGTCTTCGTGGCCGGACTGATGGTCGGCCGCACCCCGGAGTACCTGAAGAAGAAGATCACCGCGCGCGAGATGAAGCTGGTCTCGCTCTACATCCTGGCCACGCCGACCGTGGTCCTCGTGGGCGCCTCGCTCGCGATGGGACTGGCGACGGCGAGGGCGTCGATCTTCAACACCGACAGCCCGCACGGGTTCTCCGAAGTGCTCTACGCGTTCACCTCGGCCGGTAACAACAACGGCAGCGCGTTCGGTGGGATCAGCGCCAACATCCCCTTCTACAACACGGCTCTCGGCCTCGTGATGCTGCTCGGCCGGTTCGTGCCGATCGTGATCGTGCTGGCGCTGGCCGGCTCGTTCGCCAAGCAACAGCCGGTACCGGTCAACGAGGGCACGCTGCCCACCCACAAGGCCTTGTTCGTGACGATGCTCGTCGGCGTCGTGCTGATCGTGACCGGCCTGACCTACTTCCCTGCTTTGACTCTAGGACCCCTCGCGGAGGGACTGTGACCACGCTCGTAAGCCCGCCCGCCCCCAAGGCGGACGCGGTTCCCAAGAAGGCCGCCTCGGGCCTGTTCGACCCGAAGATGCTGCTCACCTCGCTACCGGACGCGCTGCGCAAGCTCGACCCGCGGGTGATGGTGAAGAACCCGGTGATGTTCGTGGTCGAGGTGGGCGCGGTCGCGTCCACGATCCTCGCCTTCACCGACTCCAGCGTGTTCGTCTGGTGGATCGTGGTCTGGCTCTGGCTGACCGTGGTCTTCGCCAACCTCGCCGAGGCCGTCGCCGAAGGGCGAGGCAAGGCCCAGGCCGCCACCCTCCGCCGGGCGAAGACCGAGACGACCGCCCGCAAGCTGTCCGCGGATCGCCTCACCGAGCAGGAGGTACCGGCTGCTCAGCTGCAGCTCGGCGACCTCGTGGTGGTCGAGGCCGGTCAGATCATCCCCGGCGACGGGGATGTGATCGAGGGTGTCGCCAGCGTTGACGAATCGGCCATCACCGGTGAGTCGGCGCCCGTGATCCGGGAGTCCGGCGGCGACCGGAGCGCGGTCACCGGCGGTACGAAGGTGCTGTCGGACCGGATCATCGTGAAGATCACCACCAAACCCGGTGAGAGCTTCATCGACCGGATGATCGCGCTGGTCGAGGGCGCGTCGCGGCAGAAGACGCCGAACGAGATCGCCTTGAACATCCTGCTCGCCAGCCTGACGATCGTGTTCCTGATCGCGACCGTGACGCTGCCGACCTTCGCGAAGTACGCCGGGATCGACCTGAGCGTCGTCGTTCTGGTCGCCCTGCTGGTCTGCCTGATCCCGACCACCATCGGCGCGCTGCTGTCGGCGATCGGTATCGCCGGGATGGACCGGCTGGTGCAGCGCAACGTGCTGGCGATGTCCGGCCGTGCGGTCGAGGCGGCCGGCGATGTGAACACGCTGCTGCTCGACAAGACCGGCACGATCACGCTGGGCAACCGGCAGGCGTCGGAGTTCATCCCGCTCGCCGGGGTCAGCGAGACCGAGCTGGCCGACGCGGCCCAGCTGTCCAGCCTGGCCGACGAGACGCCCGAGGGCCGTTCGATCGTGGTGCTCGCCAAAACGAAGTACGAGCTGCGGGAGCGGCACACCGGTGAGCTGCCGCACGCGACTTTCGTCGAGTTCACCGCGCAGACCCGGATGAGCGGCGTGGACGTGGACGGCCGGCAGATCCGCAAGGGCGCGGCCGGCGCGATCACCGCCTGGATCCACGATCAGGGCGGCACCGTGGTGGCCGAGCTCGGCGACATCGTCGACGGCATCTCCGCTTCCGGTGGTACGCCGCTGGTCGTCGCGATCGCCAAGGAAGGGGTGGCCCGCCCGCTGGGTGTCATCCACCTCAAGGACGTCGTCAAGGAAGGGATGCGCGAGCGTTTCGACCAGATGCGCGCGATGGGCATCCGGACCGTGATGATCACCGGTGACAACCGGTTGACGGCGAAGGCGATCGCCGAGGAGGCCGGGGTCGACGACTTCCTGGCCGAGGCGACGCCCGAGGACAAGATGGCGCTGATCAAGAAGGAGCAGGAGGGTGGCCGGCTGGTCGCGATGACCGGTGACGGCACCAACGACGCTCCGGCGCTGGCGCAGGCCGATGTCGGCGTCGCGATGAACAGCGGCACGTCGGCCGCCAAGGAGGCCGGCAACATGGTCGACCTCGACTCCAACCCGACCAAGCTGATCGAGATCGTCGAGATCGGCAAGCAGTTGCTGATCACCCGCGGGTCGCTGACCACGTTCTCGATCGCGAACGACGTGGCCAAGTACTTCGCGATCCTGCCGGCCCTGTTCGCCACGGCCTACCCGGGGCTGGACAAGCTGAACATCATGCAATTGCACTCGCCGCAGTCGGCGATCGTGTCGGCGATCGTCTTCAACGCGCTGGTGATCGTCGCGCTGGTGCCGCTGGCGCTGCGCGGGGTCCGGTACAAGCCGTCCTCGGCGTCGGCGATGTTGCGCCGCAACCTGCTGATCTACGGCGTCGGCGGGCTGGTCAGCCCGTTCATCGGCATCAAACTTCTCGACCTGCTGATCTCCCTGATCCCAGGCATCGGCTGAAAGGCGCAATAAACATGTCCAGCAGACTTCCCGCGACGTTTCGTCAGTTCGGGGTCGCAACGCGGGCGATCGCGGTGTTCACGCTCGGCCTGGGGGTGGTCTACCCGCTCGCGATGACCGGGGCGGCGCAGGCGTTGTTCCACGACAACGCGAACGGCTCGATCGTCCAGGTCGACGGCAAGGACGTCGCCTCCGACCTGATCGGCCAGGACTACTCGAAGGACCTGTCGCTGTTCCAGACCCGGCCGTCGGCGGCCAAGTACGACGCCGCGGCCAGCGCGGCCTCGCAGTACGGGCCGAACAACGCGGATCTGGTCAAGCTGATCGACGAGCGGCGGGCGGCGGTCGCCAAGCTCGAGAACGTCGATCCGTCCCAGATACCGCCGGATGCCCTCACCGCCAGCGGCAGCGGCCTCGACCCGGCCATCAGCCCCGCGTACGCCGCGTTGCAGGTCAACCGGGTCGCGCGGGAGCGCGGTCTCGACGTGGCCAAGGTGCAACAGTTGGTGAAGGACAACACGAAAGGCCGGACGCTGGGGTTCCTCGGTGAGCCGTACGTCAACGTGGTCACCCTGAACGCCGACCTGGTCGCGCTGGGATAACTGAGACGATGGACAGATGAGCAGAAGCGGTCGCGGGCACCTGAGGATCTACTTGGGTGCCGCGCCCGGCGTCGGCAAGACCTACAAGATGCTGGGCGAGGCGCAGCGCCGGCGGGAGCGCGGCACCGACATCGTGGTCGGGTACGTCGAGACGCACGGCCGCGAGCACACCGCCGCCATGCTCGACGGCCTCGAGGTCGTGTCCCGCAAGATCATCGACTACCGCGGCGCCAGCTTCACCGAGATGGACCTGGACGCCGTGCTTGCCCGCCGGCCCGAGGTCGCCATCGTCGACGAGCTTGCCCACAGCAACGTTCCGGGCAGCCGGAACGCCAAGCGCTGGGAGGACATCGACGCGCTGCTGACCGCGGGGATCGACGTGATCTCCGCGGTCAACATCCAGCACCTGGAGTCGATCAACGACGTCGTCGAGAAGATCACCGGCGTACCGCAGCAGGAGACCGTGCCCGACCGGGTGGTCCGGGCCGCGGACCAGATCGAGCTGGTCGACATGACTCCCGAGGCGCTGCGGCGCCGGATGGCGCACGGCAACGTCTACGCCGCCGACAAGATCGATGCTGCCCTGGGCAACTATTTCCGGGTCGGCAACCTGTCCGCCCTGCGCGAACTCGCGCTGCTCTGGCTCGCCGACCGGGTCGACGCCGGCCTGCAGCAGTACCGTTCGCAGCATGACATCGACTCCACCTGGGAGGCGCGCGAGCGGGTCGTCGTCGCGCTCACCGGCGGACCCGAAGGCGAGACCCTGATCCGGCGTGCCGCCCGCATCGCCGCCCGCTCCTCCGGCGGGGATCTGCTCGCAGTCCACATCACCCGGTCCGACGGACTGACCGGCGCCAACCCGACCGCACTGGCCCAGCAACGTGCCCTGGTCGAGAGCCTCGGCGGGACCTATCACCAGGTCGTCGGCGAGGACATCCCCGACGCCTTGCTGTCCTTCGCGCGTGCCGAGAACGCCACCCAGTTGGTGCTCGGCGGGTCACGCCGGTCCCGGCTGACCGCGCTGTTCACCGGGCCGGGCATCGGCTCCAGCGCGATTCGCGAGTCGGGCGACATCGACGTACACATCGTCACGCACTCGGAGATGGGCCGCGGCCGGCTGCCCCGGATGCACGGCAGCCTGTCGCGCCGGCGGCTGATCTACGGGTTCATGCTCGCCGTCGTCCTACCGCCGTTGTTCGCCTTCCTGTTCAGCATCGGCGACGACCGGCTCAACCTGACCAGCAACGTGCTCGCCTTCCTCTTCGCCGTCGTCGTGGTGGCCCTGGTCGGCGGGTTGTGGCCCGCTCTGCTGACCGCGATCGCGGGCACCTTGGTGCTGAACTGGTTCTTCACCCCACCGAAGCGGTCCTTCACGATCACCGAGCCGAACAACGCGCTCGCGCTGGGCATCTTCGTGCTCATCGCCGCACTCGTCTCGTCGGTGGTCGACCGGGCGGCCCGGCGTACGCGCCAGGCCGCGCGGTCGGCAGCCGAGTCCGAGACGCTGGCAACCCTGGCCGGCTCTGTACTCCGCGGCGAAACCGCCCTGCCCGCCCTGCTCGAGCGGGTCCGCGAGGCGTTCGGGATGACGAGCGCCTGCCTGATGGAACGCATCGACACCGACGAGCTGACCGAGACCTGGCGCCCCCTGGCCTCAGCCGGTACGCCGACCTGCCGGCGCCCGGAGGACGGGGACGCGGAGATCCCCGGACGCGACGACCTCGTGCTCGTCCTGCAAGGCCGCTCCCTGGCGGCCGACGAACGTCGTCTGGTCGGCGCCTTCGCGGCCCACGCGGCAGCCCTGGTCGACAAGGCCCGGCTGAGCGAGGCAGCGGCTGAGGCCAAACCACTCGCCGAGGCCGACAAGCTCCGTACCGCGCTACTCCGCGCGGTCGGCCACGATCTGCGTTCCCCACTGGCGTCGGCCAAGGCATCCGTCACCAGCCTGCGCAGCTCGGACGTCGACTGGACCGACGAAGAGCGGGACGAGTTGCTGGAGACGGCCGATGAGTCGCTCGACCGGTTGACGCGGCTGGTGGACAACCTGCTCGATCTGAGCCGGTTGCAGGCCGGAGTACTGCCCGTCTTCACCCGGCCGATGGCGCTCGACGAGATCATGCCGGGCGCCCTGGCCGAGCTGGGTGAGCGAGCCGCCGACATCACCGTGGACATCCCGCACACCCTGCCTCTGGCCGACGCCGATCCGGCGTTGCTGGAGCGCGTCCTCGCCAACCTGCTGGCCAACGCGGTTCGCTACTCGCCTGCGGGCAAGCCGCCGTTGCTGACCGGGAGTTCGCTCGGTGACGTGGTGGAGATCCGCGTGATCGACCGAGGCCCGGGCATCCCGCGCGACGAGCGGGACCGGATGTTCGCGCCGTTCCAGCGGTTGGGTGACACCGACAACACCACCGGCGTCGGGCTCGGGCTCGCGCTGGCCCGCGGGCTGGCCGAGGCGATGCACGGCTCGCTGCAGCCGGAGGACACGCCCGGTGGTGGCCTGACCATGGTGGTCTCGTTGCCGGTGGCAACCTTGAAGGCGAGTGACGCGCCCGTACCGGGCAGCCGTGAGCGGTCGGAGGGGCGGGGATGACCAGAGTCCTGGTGGTCGACGACGAACCGCAGATCGTGCGGGCGTTGCAGATCAACCTGAAGGCCCGGCGGTACGAGGTGCATGTCGCGGGCAGTGGGACGGCGGCGCTCAAGGTCGCCGCGCAGTACCCGCCTGACCTGGTGATTCTCGACCTGGGGCTGCCCGACTTCGACGGCGTCGACGTGATCCGCGGGCTGCGCGGCTGGACCGAGGCGCCGATCCTGGTGCTGTCGGGCCGGACGGACAGTACGGACAAGGTCGAGGCGCTCGACGCGGGCGCCGACGACTACGTGACCAAGCCGTTCGGCATCGACGAGCTGCTGGCGCGGATGCGCGCAGTACTGCGGCGCAGCAACCTGGCGCAGGACCAGCCGGTCGTCACCGTCGGTGGCGCCCAGGTGGATCTGTCGGCGAAGCGAGTGACGCTGGAGTCCGGCGAGGACGTCCGCCTGACGCCGACCGAGTGGCACCTGCTGGAGGTGCTGATCCGGCACCCCGGCAAGTTGATGTCCCAGCGGCAGTTGCTGACCGAGGTGTGGGGACCGGGCTACGAGACGGCGAGCGGCAACCTGCGCTTCTACATGGGCCAGCTCCGGCGGAAGCTCGAAGCAGACCCCGCCCGGCCCGTCCACCTGCTCACAGAGCCGGGCATGGGCTATCGCTTCGAGCCCTGATGGTCCTCGTCGGGCTGCATCCCGCCTTCAAGCGCGGCGGCTCAACTCTTGCGGCTGAGCAGCTCGTCGAGGATGTCGCCTTCACGCATGAACGGCTCGAAGTGGCCGGCGCCGAGCGTCCTGAGTGTTGCTGTCGGCAACTTGTTGACGAGGCGTTCGGCTGCTGCGTAAGGGCAGTTGCGGTCGGTCGGGCCGTGCCACCAGGTGATGCTGGTGGTGATCGCGGCCAGGTCGATGTCGGTCCATTCGCCGCCCATCGCCAGCATCTCGTCGTACCAGCCGTCCATGCCCTGCGCGAACGCCGCGACGGTCGCGTGCTCCTGGCCGGCCCGCCAGGCCGGGTCGCTCATCACGGCGAGGTCGGAGGCCGGCGCGGTCGCCATCGCGGCGTCCAGCGGGGCCAGCGGTGCCGTCTTGACCACTTCGTACGCTCCGCCGAGGAGCTCGCGCAGCGTCGCCTCATCGCCGTCGCGGGCGGCCCGGAAGGCTTTCGTGTTGAACGGGATCATCTGGTCGTACTCGTCGTCGTTCAGCGGCGGGAAGCCCACGGCGATCGTCGCGGCGATCACTCGGTCCGGGTGATGCGCCGCGAACGCCAGCACATGCGGTCCGCCGCCGCTGCCGCCGGTCAGGTAGACGCGGTCGAGGCCGAGGTGATCCAGGATCGCGGCCAGGTCGTCAGAGTGCTCCTTGTACTTCCGGCCCGGCAGCCGGCTCGAGTCGCCGAATCCCGGGCGCTCGGTGGTGATCACCTCGAGGCCGCGGTCGTTCCAGAGCGCTCGGTCGGCGCGGATGCTCCAGCGCGACCCGGGGGTGCCGGGGAGGCGCAGTACCGGTGTGCCGGTTCCGGTTCTCGTCCAGGCGACTGTGCGGCCGTCGGGGCGGGTCAACTGTTCGTCCAGGACATCGGCGTACAGGTCGTCGGTCATGGCTGGGATCATGGCCGATTTCTTCAAGACTGGGGAGGGGTCGGAGGGGCAAGGTTGGGGGCATGAAGATTTTCGAGGCTGCACGGGAGTTCGTCCGGCGTGATGCGCGGTTGGTGGAGCGGCGGTTGTTCGCGACGGTGTTCGAAGGCGCTGATCCGGGCGGGGTGGTGGACGCGCTGCGCGGCTATCAGAATGCGGATGGTGGGTTCGGGCACGGCCTGGAGCCGGACAAGCGCTGTCCGGACAGCACCGGGCTGGACGTCGAGACGGCCTTCGACATCCTGCTCGCCGCGGGTGTCCACGACGACGACCTGGTACGCCGCGCCTGCGACTGGCTGCAATCAGTCGCTACCGAGGACGGTGCCGTCGCCCTGGCCTCGCCGGCGATCGAGGGCTACCCACGAGCCGTCCACATGGCCGAGTGGACCTACGTCCCTGGGCTCAACCCAACAGCCGGGCTGGTCGGCCGGCTCCAGACGATGGGTGTCGAACACCCCTGGCGCGACCAGGCCGCCGCGTGGTGCGCCGACGCCCTGGCCAAGGGCTTCCCGGACGACGCCCACGCGATGCACGAGTCGCTGGAATACCTCGAACACACGTCAGAGCCCGACGTCGCCGCGGTGCGGGAGTGGCTGCCGAAGCTCGCCCACTACCGCGCCGACGCCGCCGACCCGGAGTACGGCGTGACCCCCCTGCACTTCGCGCCGACCCCCGACAGCTTCTGGCGCCAGCTCTTCACCGACGACCAGATCGAGGGCCACCTGGACCGGCTGATCGCCGACCAGCAAGAAGACGGCGGCTGGGCCATCACCTGGGAACCCCCAGGCGTCGCCGCAACCCTCGAATACCGCGGCATCGTCACAGTCGCCGCCCTCCGAACCCTGAAGGCCTACGGCCGGCTCTAACCAGCTTCGGCGGGGTGTTCGACCTGGCGGTCGCCCCACTGGGTCAGCAGACCCCGGGCGATCTCCAGGTCGTCGCGGAGGGAGCGGTCGGTCAGTACGTCGGGAAGCGCGGCCAGCGCATCGGCCAGCCAAGGGCCGATCGCGGCGGGGGCGAGCTTCTCGGGCTCGATCCCAGCCAGCCTTGCCGCCCGTACGGCAGTGACCAGCTCGCACGCCAGCACGTCCCGGAGCGCATCCAGCAGCAATCCGGTCAGTACTGCGGCCTGCGGCGCGAAGCTCGCGTGGTGCTCGGCACCCCGGGAGAGGGTCGCCGTACCGAGCGTGGCCGGCTGAGCCGTCGACCTGACGGAGGCGAGGGCATCGTGGGCGACGTACTCGATCATCATCACACCCGAGCTCGCCTCGGCACCGCTGGCCAGGAAGCGGCTGAGGCCGGTGAAGTCGGGGTCGACCAGGTTCGCGACGCGGGACGTGGACAGGGTGGCGACGGAGTGCAGGCTCAGCCGCAGCGAGTCGAGGGCGAGCGCGATCGGCATCGCGTGCCAGTTGCCGTTGTGGAGCACGGTGTCACCGGCCACCAGCGGGTTCTCGGCGGAGGCGTTGATGTCGATCGCCAGGGCGTTGCCCAAGGCATCGACATGGTCGACGGCCGGGCCGAGCACCTGGGCGAACGCACGCAGGCCGAACGGGTCCTGCACCCGGGCCGGCGGGATCGGCAACTCGTCGAGCAGCCCGCGCATCCGGCGGGCCACCCGGACTTGGCCGGGTTGCGGACGGGCTGCGTGGACGCGTTCGTCGTACACCTCCGCGTTGCCGCGTAGCGCGACGTGCGAGAGCCCACCGACGAGCGGTACGACGTTGATCAGCGTCGCTGCCTCGACGAACGCCAGGCAGCACTCGGCCAGCGTGATCGCATTGCTGGACAGCAAGGGGAGTGCGCTCGTCCCATCGATCACGTCCCCAAGCGCCAACCCCAGCTCCGCCAACGCACCAAGATCACCCGTGCCGATCGCGCCACCGCGATGCAGCTCGGGCAACTCGTCGTCGTTGAGCAGCCCGACGATCGCGTCCGCGACCTCCGGCTGCAGCCCCGACCCACCCGAAGCCAGCTGGTTGACCCGGATCAGCAACCCGAGCCGCACCACATCCTTCGGGTACGACGTGGTCCCGGTCGTCGAGTGCGACGCCAGCAGCCGAGCCCCGTGCTCCGGATCCGACGTCAGCACGTCGCGGTTGGCCCCGACCCCGGTAGTCCGCCCATAGACCGGCTGATGCAACGCGATCTCGGCGACCGCCTCAGCAGACGCGGCCATCCGTTTGCGGGCACTGTCCGCCAGCCGCACGATCGTCCGTCGCTGTCCCAGCGCGACCGCATCCAGCGGCGACAGCCCCGCCCCGACAATCTCCACCGGCTCCACCCGCCCAGTGTGAGTCCTGTGACCCAGCGCACGTAGTACCGCCGGGCAGCATCTGTCTGAAATCCGAGACGTCTGGGCCGCCCGGGACAACGAAACAGCCCGCCGATCCACCTGGATCGACGGGCTGGGGAAAGGGGTTGGTCAGGCCTTGCCGTAGCGCTTCTTGAACTTCTCCACGCGGCCCTGGGTGTCCATGACGCGCTGCTGGCCCGTGTAGAACGGGTGGCTGGCGGACGAGATCTCGACATCGATGACCGGGTAGGTGTTCCCGTCGTGCCACTCGATGGTGTCGTTGCTCTCCCGCGTCGAGCCGGTCAGGAAGCTGAAGTTACCGGACTTGTCCCGGAAGACGACCCGGCGGTAATCGGGGTGAATGTCCTTCTTCATGCTGCGCTACTTCCTTCCAGGTAAGGGGCGAACGGATCGGTCAGCTTGTCCGCTGACTCACCCGCACGAAGGACACAACCATCGAGGACCCGGGCTAATTCCCGCCGGTCCAGATCGATTCCGGTGATCGACAGGTACGACGCGCGGTCGCCGTGCTCGGGGTGCCACTCGAGCGCCGACCGGGCCTGATGGGTCTGGCCGACCTCGGACCACCGCTCCACCGGGAGGTCGGCCAGCCACGGGCCGAGGACACCGAGCGCGATGTTCGTACCGAAGCTGTCCCACCCGAGTCGCGCGTGCGGCTGCGTCGCGAGCCAGACCGTCCCCTTGCCGCGCACCGAGCCGGCGACCAGGTCCTCCAGTACGTCGTACAGCCGCTCCGGATGGAACGGCCGGTCGGACTGCCACACCAACGTCTGCACCCGCTCGTCCGTCTGCAGGGGAGCACTGATCGACCCAGGCTCGACCCAGGCCTCCGCCGCATCCGGATCATGCAGCCGTACTCCGAACAGCTCCGCGGCCCTCGCTGCGGGCCGGACCGACGCCTGCGGGTTCAGCGCGTTGGCGAGCCCCTCGACCACGTCGTCGGGCTTACTCAGGATGACCGCGTTCGAGTACTCGACGTGCCGGACCAGCACCTCCGCGATCGCCCGGCCGTCTTCGGCCGCCGTGGGGATGCCCCGGTCCTGGATCAGGTCCTCGCCGCTCACGTCCGTGGCGAAGGTGGCTGTGTCGAGGACCGTCAGCACCGCGTCGACGCGGAGCTCGTCGCCGGCATCCCGGGCGATCTCCTCCGCCAAGGCCTGGGTGTCACCGGCGCCAGGGATGGAGACGATCGCGGCGCTGTACTTCTCGGTGGCGGCGATGCTCACCAGGAGAGGGACGAGCGAGCCGCGCATCGCGCACGAGACACATGGGTGGCCCATCCGGATGACCTCGCGGTCGATCACGCCCCCCGTAGTACGGGCGATCCGTACTACGGAGCCGCCCGCCAGACCGCTCACGTCGTACTCGACCAGGACGGCCTGGCCGGCTACGGACAGTAGATCGGCGGCGACGGAACCGCGCACGGACTCGTCGACGCCCGTCAGGAGGGTGATCGGCAGCTGACTCGGCATGGCACCCCTCGATGGTTATTGAAAATGATAACCAGTACAACGTACACTCCTGCCAACGGGAATGTCAGCCCCGGTGGCGGGTGTTCAACGCTACAGAGGTCAACGGCGCCGGGAGGCGCCCGGAAGGAAGGGTTCGATGGCCAAGCACAACGACGTCCGCCCGATCATCAAGCTGCGGAGCACCGCGGGCACCGGGACGACCTACGTCACCCGGAAGAACCGGCGGAACGACCCCGACCGGCTCGTGATCCGCAAGTACGACCCGAAGGTCCGCGCCCACGTCGACTTCCGCGAAGAGCGGTAGGAGCGGGTGGCGAAGACAAGCAAGATCGCGAAGAACGAGCAGCGCAAGCGCACGGTCGCTCTGTACGCCGAGCGCCGCGCGGAGCTGAAGCGGATCATCGCGGACCCGGCGTCGGGCTTCGAGGAGCGCGGCGCCGCCCAGCTCAAGCTGCAGAAGCTGCCGCGGGACGCGAGCCCGATCCGGGTCCGCAACCGCGATGTGGCCGACGGCCGGCCGCGGGGCTTCCTGCGCAAGGCAGGCATCTCGCGGGTCCGGTTCCGCACGATGGCGCACCGCGGCGAGCTGCCCGGGATCACCAAGTCGTCCTGGTGAACGGCGGGGGTTGGTACCCCTGGTCAAAAGCACTCTCCAGGGCGTGTATTGTTCTCTTTGTCGGAGCGAGTGCGGGACGCGAAAGCGGCCGGTCGCTTCGAACTCCCAGAAGGTCCTAGCAGCTGAAGCACGCCTAGTGCGGACTTCAGTCGCTGAGTCTTGCCGGGTGACTGGATCGAAAAGCGCCGATTTGACTGGCACTGACCGAAACAGTAATGTTTGGCGGGTTGCCCCGGAGCTGAACTTGGAAGAGTGAAGC